>NZ_CP135164.1:2400000-2727275 GCF_001940225.2 Roseburia sp. 499 | reverse complement strand
TATACCAGAAATGACATGGACTTCCAGCGAGGAACCTTCCGGGTAAGAGGGGATGTATTAGAGATTTTCCCGGCAGACCGTGGAGAGACTGCTATCCGCGTGGAATTTTTCGGAGATGAGATTGACCGGATTACGGAGATTGATGTGTTGACCGGAGACGTAAAGAACCGATTGGAGCATATCAGTATTTTTCCGGCATCTCATTATGTGGTGCCACAGGAGAAAATCAATCAGGCAGCCGTTGAAATTGAAAAAGAATTAGAAGAGCGTGTAAAGTATTTTAAAAGCGAAGATAAGCTGTTGGAAGCACAACGAATTGCAGAACGTACCAATTTTGATATAGAAATGTTGAAGGAGACAGGATTTTGTAGCGGAATTGAAAACTATTCCAGACATTTGGCAGGACTTGCACCGGGAACTCCGCCAAATACGCTGTTGGATTATTTCCCGGAGGAATTTCTTATTATTGTAGATGAGTCGCATATCACAATTCCACAGATACGCGGAATGTATGCGGGAGACCAATCCAGAAAGAATACATTGGTAGACTATGGATTCCGTCTGCCTTCCGCAAAGGATAATCGTCCTTTGAATTTTGAAGAATTTGAGAGCAAAATAGACCAGATGCTGTTTGTATCTGCTACACCAAATGTTTATGAGAAAGAACACGAGTTGTTGAGGGCAGAACAGATTATTCGTCCTACGGGGCTGCTCGACCCGGAAGTTGATGTCAGACCGGTAGAAGGTCAGATTGATGATTTGATTGGGGAAGTGAATAAGGAGATTGCGAAGAAACACAAGGTGCTTATTACTACTCTTACCAAGAAGATGGCAGAGGATTTGACCGATTATATGCGTGAAGTAGGAATTCGGGTAAAGTATCTTCATTCCGATATCGATACGCTGGAACGTGCAGAGATTATCCGAGATTTGCGTCTGGATGTTTTTGATGTGTTGGTAGGAATCAACCTTTTGCGAGAAGGCCTGGACATTCCGGAGATTACTTTGGTGGCTATTTTGGATGCGGACAAAGAAGGATTTTTACGTTCTGAGACATCTTTGATACAGACCATTGGGCGTGCGGCGCGAAATTCTGAGGGACATGTTATTATGTATGCGGATTCCATTACAGATTCTATGCGTGTGGCAATCGACGAGACCAACCGACGTCGTAGTATTCAGCAAAAATATAATGAAGAACATGGCATTACGCCGAAGACGATTCAAAAGTCTGTGAGAGATTTGATTAGTATATCTAAGAAGGTTGCCAAGGAAGAATATGAGCTTAAGAAGGATCCGGAATCCATGAGCAAGAAGGAATTAGAGAAGTTGATTGCGGAGGTTCAGAAGAAGATGCAGGCGGCAGCCGCAGAATTGAATTTCGAGGCAGCTGCAGAATTGCGTGACAAAATGGTGGAATTAAAAAAGAATCTGCGTGATATGTAAGAAGAATTACCGGATATCATAGAAAAGAAGGAGTTGCAAGATGGCAGAAAGAAAATATATTAAGATACGAGGAGCCAATGAACATAATCTGAAAAATATAGATGTAGATATTCCAAGAAATGAGTTGGTGGTGTTGACCGGCTTGAGCGGTTCCGGTAAGTCTTCCCTGGCATTTGATACCATATATGCGGAAGGTCAGAGACGTTACATGGAATCTTTGTCTTCCTATGCAAGACAGTTCTTGGGACAGATGGAAAAGCCTAATGTGGAGAAAATCGAAGGATTATCTCCGGCAATTTCCATTGATCAGAAGTCTACCAATCGTAATCCACGTTCGACGGTAGGAACCGTAACGGAGATATACGACTATTTTCGTTTGTTGTATGCAAGAGTAGGAATTCCACATTGTCCGAATTGTGGAAAAGAGATAAAGCGGCAGACCGTAGACCAGATGGTAGACCAGATTATGACATTACCGGAGCGTACAAAGATTCAGTTACTTGCCCCTGTGGTACGGGGAAGAAAGGGAACTCATCAGAAACTTTTAGAGCAGGCAAAACGCAGTGGTTACGTCCGGGTGCAGGTAGATGGAAATACTTATGAGTTGACAGAAGAGATTCCGTTGGAGAAAAATATCAAGCACAATATTGATATTGTAGTAGACCGTCTGGTAATAAAGGAAGGAATTGAAAAACGTCTGACAGATTCTATTGAAAGTGTACTAGAACTGGCAGAAGGACTTATGACAGTGGATGTCATAGATGGAGAGCCAATCCATTTTTCACAGAGCTTTTCCTGTCCGGATTGTGGTATTAGTATTGATGAAATTGAGCCAAGAAGCTTTTCCTTCAACAATCCTTTTGGTGCCTGTCCGGAATGTTTTGGCTTAGGATATAGGATGGAATTTGACGAAGAGCTGATGATACCGGACAAGTCATTAAGTATTGCAGGAGGAGCTATTCAGGTTATGGGCTGGCAATCCTGTACAGACCCATCCAGTTACACCTATGCAACGCTGAAAGCGTTGTCCGAGGAATATAAGTTTGACTTGAATACACCTTATCAGGACTTACCGGAGAAAATACGTCATATGCTGATTCACGGAACCAATGGAAAAGTAGTAAAGGTGCATTATAAGGGACAACGTGGAGAAGGCGTCTATGATGTGGCGTTTGAAGGACTGATTCGCAATGTGCAGAGAAAATATCGTGAAACCAGTTCCGATACCATAAAACAGGAATATGAGACTTTTATGCGGATTACGCCATGTCCGGATTGCGGAGGACAGCGTTTGAAAAAGGAGTCTCTGGCAGTAACTGTTTCGGGAAAAAATATTCATGAAGTGACTTCTATGTCCATTAAGAATCTTAAGGTATTTTTGGAAAATATGGAACTGACAAAACAGCAGCACTTAATCGGAGACCAGATACTAAAAGAAATCAAGGCAAGAGTAGGGTTTTTGGCAGAAGTGGGTCTGGAATATCTGACGTTATCCCGGGCAACCGGAACATTGTCCGGGGGAGAAGCGCAGAGAATCCGTCTGGCAACACAGATTGGCTCCGGATTAGTTGGAGTTGCCTATATTTTGGATGAACCAAGTATTGGATTACATCAGCGGGATAACGATAAGTTGCTGGGGGCGTTGAAGAATCTTCGAGATTTAGGAAATACCTTGATTGTGGTAGAACACGATGAAGATACCATGCGTGAAGCAGATTACATTGTGGATATCGGACCGGGAGCAGGAGAACATGGTGGACAACTAGTGGCACAGGGAACGGCAGAAGAGATTATGAAGAATCCGGATTCGATTACCGGTGCTTATCTGAGTGGAAGAATCAAGATTCCAGTTCCGGAGAAGAGAAGAAAGCCAACCGGTTGGTTAAAGATAAAGGGAGCGCAGGAAAATAATCTAAAAAATGTTAATGTGAATATTCCATTGGGAGTTATGACTTGTATTACCGGAGTATCCGGTTCCGGAAAATCTTCTCTCACTAATGAGATTTTGTATAAACGATTGGCGAGAGATTTAAACCGTGCAAGAACTATTCCGGGAAAACATAAGTCGATAGAAGGATTAGAACAGTTGGATAAAGTCATTGATATTGACCAGTCACCAATTGGTAGAACTCCTCGTTCCAATCCGGCGACTTATACAGGTGTATTCGACCAGATTCGTGATTTATTTGCAGCAACACCGGACGCTAAGGCGAAAGGATATGCCAAGGGTAGATTTAGTTTTAATGTAAAAGGTGGACGATGTGAAGCATGTTCCGGAGACGGAATTCTAAAGATTGAGATGCATTTTCTGCCGGATGTGTATGTACCTTGTGAAGTGTGTCATGGACAGCGGTATAACCGGGAAACTTTGGAAGTGAAGTATAAGGGAAAGAGTATTTATGACGTGTTGAACATGACGGTGGAAGAAGCGATGATATTTTTTGAAAACGTTCCGTCCATACGAAGAAAAATAGAAACATTGAATGATGTTGGATTGGGCTATATCAGACTGGGACAACCTTCTACAGAATTATCAGGAGGAGAGGCACAGCGTATTAAGCTGGCAACAGAGCTGAGTAAGCGCAGTACAGGGAAGACCATCTACATTCTGGATGAACCAACTACGGGACTTCATTTTGCGGATGTTCACAAATTGACAGAAATTTTACAGCGTCTGGCAGAGGGAGGAAATACCGTAGTAGTAATTGAACATAATCTGGATGTGATTAAGACGGCAGATTATATTATTGATATGGGGCCGGAAGGTGGAGATGGTGGTGGAACCGTTGTAGCTAAGGGAACACCGGAAGAGGTAGCAAAAGTACCGGAGTCTTATACCGGAAAATATATTAAAAAGTATTTGGAATAATCGTTTAATCAAAGAAAGGGTGCGTTGACAGAAACGCACCCTTAAAAAATGGCTGTCCGAGCGGACAGCCTTATTTTCGGGGAGTACCTCCTGGATTCTAACGAACCCAGGAAGCATGAGTTATGAAAAATTATATTAGCTTATTAGCTAGTACGGTTATTAGTATAAATGATGAATGTGACGTATGTGTGAAAAAACAGAAAAAAAATTAGAAAAAGTATAAAAAAACCATAAATTTTTTTAAGGTTTTATTTCCTAAAATTTAAAAATAGACGTTTTTTTACATTTTAGAAAAAAATGCTTTAAAAATTTCCTGTTATTGTATATAATGTAGTTATATATGGAAAAATAGAATTATTATGTTCAGATAGAGATGAAAGGGGAACCATCATGATTTCGACAGATATTGGAATTGACTTAGGTACAGCAAGTATCCTTGTATATATAAAAGGCAAAGGCGTTGTATTGAAAGAACCGTCAGTTGTAGCGTTTGATAGAGACACCAATAAGATTAAGGCAATTGGTGAAGAAGCAAGATTAATGTTAGGAAGAACACCTGGAAATATTGTAGCGGTAAGACCACTGCGTCAAGGTGTTATTTCCGATTATAGAGTGACAG
The DNA here is from genome assembly GCF_001940225.2 of Roseburia sp. 499. NCBI lineage: Bacteria > Bacillati > Bacillota > Clostridia > Lachnospirales > Lachnospiraceae > Roseburia > Roseburia sp. 499. The sequence goes on along the minus strand of NZ_CP135164.1, from coordinate 2,722,341 downwards.
AGCAGATGCTGAGATATTTCATTCAGAAGGCTCTGGGAAAGAGAAGTTTTCGTAAGCCACGTATCAGCGTTTGTGTTCCAAGTGGAGTAACAGAAGTTGAGAAGAAAGCGGTAGAAGATGCAACATTCCAGGCAGGTGCAAGAGAAGTAGAGATTATTGAAGAACCGATTGCAGCAGCAATTGGTGCAGGTATTGATATTGCAAAGCCTTGTGGAAATATGATAGTAGATATCGGAGGAGGTACTGCTGATATTGCAGTCATCTCTTTGGGAGGAACAGTTGTAAGTACTTCCATTAAAATTGCCGGTGATGATTTTGATGAAGCAATTGTACGTTATATGAGAAAGAAACATAATCTTCTGATTGGTGAAAGAACTGCAGAAGATATTAAGATAAAAATTGGAACCTGTTTTCCGCTTGCACAGAATGATACTATGGATGTAAGAGGCCGTAATCTGGTTACAGGTCTTCCGAAAACCGTAACAGTGTCTTCCGAGGAAACAGAAGAAGCATTGAGAGAGGCAACACTTCAGATTGTAGAAGCAGTTCATAGCGTATTGGAAAAGACTCCACCAGAGTTGGCGGCAGACGTTGCAGACAGAGGAATTGTATTGACAGGAGGAGGAGCATTGCTTCGCGGACTGGAAGAATTAATTGAAGATAAGACTGGAATTAATACAATGACTGCAGAAGAACCAATGACATGTGTTGCAATTGGAACAGGTAAATATGTAGAGTTTTTATCAGGCAAAAGAGACGAATAAATATCTTTTTCAAGGAGAAAGGAGTTTCAAATGGTAAAAGGGTTATACACAGCGTACACAGGAATGATAAATCAGCAGAACAGATTAGATGTATTGACAAATAATCTGGCGAATTCTGCGACAAATGGGTACAAAAAAGAGGGAACGACATCGCAGTCTTTTGCGGACACATTGGCAATTAAGATTAAGGATACTTCTGATTACAATTTACCTAAGAAATTAGGAGAAATTAGTATGGGAGTAAAAATCGGAGAAAATTATACGGATTATAATCAAGGTTCTTTCCGAGTGACCGATAATGTATATGACGTAGCATTAGATGGAGATGGATTTTTTGCTATTTCCTTTACCAACAAGAATGGAGAAACATCTGTAAAGTATACCAGAGATGGAGCTTTTACTGTAAACAAAGAGGGATATCTGGTAACAAAGGATGGAGATTTTGTTTTGAATCAGGCGGCAGCTAATGCCGGAAATCCTGGACAGGCAGGATATATTCAGGTAGACCCAAATGTGGAACTTGTGATTGATGAAGCAGGAAATCTATATCAGAATGGTATACAGCTTGGTCAGCTTGGTGTAGTAGACGTTGCAGATTATGACTATTTAAAGAAATATGGTGAGAATATGTACGATTTAGAGGAAGGCGGACAGATACAGCCATCTGAAGCGAAGGTAGTACAGGGTTCTCTGGAAATGTCTAATGTAAATGTGGTTTCTGAAATGGTAGAAATGATAACCATATCCAGAGCATATGAAAGTAATCAGAAGATTATTCAGACGATTGATGGAACACTAGAAAAAGCAGCAAATAGTATTGGTAAGATATAGAAAGGGGTTGAAGTAATATGATGAGATCATTATGGTCTGCAGCATCCGGAATGATTTCCCAACAGACAGCAGTAGATACTATCGCAAATAATCTTGCAAATGTAAATACTACGGGGTATAAGAGTGAGAAGGCAGAATTTAAGTCCTTGTTGTATCAAACACTTCAGACGAGAACAACATCTGCAAATGGAGAGGAAAAGCCAATTCCGGCACAGGTAGGACTTGGAACCAGAATTGCATCGATTACCTCTAGTTTCAAGCAAGGTTCAAGGCAGGAAAGTCAAAGTGATACTGCCTTTGCAATTGACGGAGACGGATTTTTTGCAGTAAGAGGTGCGGATGGAGAAACATATTATACTCGTAATGGAGATTTTAAATTAAGTGTAAATGCAGATAATTCAGTAACGCTTGTAACTTCAGATGGATATGCTGTGTTAGACACTAACGGTAATCCGATTAATATCCCGGCAGGTGTAAATACCAGCAAATTGGTTGTTTCTACCGATGGACAGTTTGGTTATCAGGATGCAGAAGGAAATTATATTTCTTTGAATCAGCAGTTAGGAGTATTTCAGTTTAATAACCCGGCAGGACTTGAGAAGTTGTCCAGTAGTTTGCTGGCAGTTACAGATGCGTCTGGAGTAGCAATTAATGAGGCAACAGCAGTCAATATCAAGAAAAGTAATGTTATTGCAGGGTATTTAGAAGGTTCTAACGTACAGGTTGCGGACGAGATGGTAAATTTGATTGTGGCGCAGCGAGCATATGAAATGAATTCCAAAGCGATTCAGGCAGCAGATGATATGCTAGGTCAGGCAAATCAGTTAAAACGATAATTTGGCGTAACTGAAAGGAAATGGTACATATGAGTCTTACAATAGATAATATAAGTGCGTTATATAATACCAATAATGTTTCTGAAAATACCAATAAGCTGGAAGAAACACTGAAGTCAGATTTAAATAGTGCGACAGAGGATGAATTGATGGAAGTGTGCAAAGACTTTGAATCTTATTTTACAGAGCAGATGTTCAAAGCAATGCAGAAAATGGTGCCAGAGTCTGATGATGATACTTCTTCTTACACAAAGCAGATGAAAGATTATTATACAGACATGATGGTTCAGTCCATGGCAGAGACTTCAGCGGAAGGTGAGGGGCTTGGAATTGCCCAGATACTGTATGAGCAGATGAAACGTAATTATGGATTGGAATAAAATATGAGAAAAAGAATTCCGCATGCGGGATTCTTTTTTTATGAAATGGAGATTATACTTTGGAAGTATTAACGGGATATGTGGAACATATTGTATATCAGAATAAGGATAATGGCTATACCGTGTTGAATCTGGCATGTGAAGATGGTGAAATTACATGTGTGGGAATTTTTCATGGAATTTCAGAAGGAGAAAGTATAGAAGTAAAGGGAGAATATACTACCCATCCTTCCTATGGAGTGCAGTTAAAAATGGAATCTTTTGAGGTGAAAGCACCGGAAGATTTGATGTCTATTGAACGGTATTTAGGATCTGGCGCAATAAAAGGGGTAGGTGTTGCCTTGGCAGCCAGAATTGTACGAAGATTTAAGGAAGATACTTTTCGCATTATTGAAGAAGAACCGGAACGTCTGGTGGAAGTTAAGGGAATTAGTGAACGAAAGGCAATGGAAATTGCAGAACAGGTAGAGGAAAAGAGAGAACTGCGTCAGGCAATGATTTTCCTGCAACAGTATGGAATTTCTCAAACCCTGGCAGTTAAAATATATCAGACTTATGGGCAGGAACTGTATGGGGTTTTGAAGGAGAATCCATATCGTCTGGCAGATGATATTCAAGGAGTAGGATTTCGAATTGCAGACGAAATTGCATCCAGAGTAGGAATTCATACAGATTCCGACTTCCGTATCCGAAGTGGTATCCTCTATACTTTATTACAGGCAGCAGCGGAAGGGCATACTTGTCTGCCCACACGCGAACTAACAATTCGTGCCAGTGAATTGTTAGATGTGGAGCCTGAGCATATTGAAAAACATTATATGAATCTTGCCATAGATAAAAAGTTGGTGATTAAGGAGACGGAAGGACAACAATACGTCTATGCAGCGACCTATTATTATATGGAGGCCAATACAGCTTCTATGTTGGAACAATTGGACATTTCTTATGATGTTCCTGAAATTGAAATTAATGACAGGATACGGAAAATAGAACAAAGTACAGGAATGGAATTAGATGAACTGCAGGTAGAGGCGGTAAAAGAAGCGGTAAGAAATGGCTTGGTGGTGATTACCGGAGGACCGGGAACCGGAAAAACAACCACAATCAATACTATTATTCGATATTTTGAGATGGAAGGTATGGATATTTTTCTGGCTGCACCTACCGGAAGAGCTGCAAAACGAATGAGTGAGACGACTGGATTCGAAGCAAGAACCATTCACCGGATGCTGGAATTGAATGGTGGTATGGAAGGAAATGCCGGATTTGAGCGAAATGAGCAGAATCCATTAGAAACAGATGTTATTATTATTGATGAAATGTCTATGGTTGACATAACATTGATGTGCGCGCTGCTGAAAGCAGTGGCGGCCGGAACACGTTTGGTTTTGGTTGGAGATGTGAACCAGCTCCCAAGTGTAGGACCCGGAAGTGTTCTGAAAGATATTATTGAATCTAAACGGTTTCATGTGGTGCGCTTGAATAAAATTTTCCGTCAGGCAGCTCAGAGCGATATTATTGTCAATGCACATAAGATAAACAGAGGTGAGGAAGTAGTACTGGATAACAAGAGTATGGATTTCTTTTTCTTGAAAAGATATGACGCTAATGTAATTATTAGTGTGGTAATTCAGTTGATTCAGCAGAAACTACCAAAGTTTGTGGATGCGACTCCTTATGACATACAGGTACTTACTCCTATGCGAAAGGGACTGCTGGGCGTAGAACGCTTAAATGGGATTTTGCAACAGTACCTCAATCCGGCAGATGGGAAAAAGAAGGAAAAAGAGCATGGTGGTATTGTTTTCCGAGAGGGAGACAAAGTCATGCAAGTAAAAAATAATTATCAGATTGAATGGGAAATACGTAGTAAGTATGGTTTGGCGATAGATAAGGGACTTGGAATTTTTAATGGTGATATGGGAGTTATTCGCAGCATCAACAGCTATCAGGAAAACATGACCATTGAATTTGATGAAGGAAGAATGGTGGAATATTCCTTTAAACAGCTAGATGAGTTAGAATTGGCGTATGCTATTACCATACATAAGTCTCAAGGAAGCGAGTATCCGGCAGTAGTTATTCCGCTTTTGAGTGGACCGCGAATGCTAATGAATCGAAATTTGTTGTATACAGCAGTGACCCGTGCAAAAAAGTGTGTTACGCTGGTAGGAAATGATGTGACATTTCAAGAGATGATTGGAAATATTAGTGAGCAGAAGCGATATACAGGATTAAAAATGCGATTGCAGGAAAAATAAGAAATCTTAAGAAAAATTTTATAGAATATCACAAAAAAATGTGCTAGTATGAAAAATGTTTGAGAGAGCTTTGGAAAAAGCATGAAATTTGAAAAAGAGAATATTGGACATTTACTATTTCCTCGAAGATGTCCCGTTTGTGACCGGGCAATGTTTTCTTCCATATTTTTGAAAACAGAGTTGTGCTGTCCGACTTGCAGAAGTATACCGGAGTATGTACAGGAACCTGTATGTAAAAAGTGTGGAAAGCCTATTGAGAATGAACGGGAAGAATACTGCTATGATTGTCAGAAACATCCTAGAAATTTTGTGCAGGGAAAGGCGTTGTGGCTGTATAAGGGAAAAGTGAAACAATCCATGTATCGATTTAAATATCAGAATCGTCGGGAATACGCTCGTTATTACGGCAGTGAAATTGTGCGAGTGTATGGAACATGGATACAGAGAAATCAGATAGAAGCAATTATTCCAATCCCGCTTCACCGAACACGAAAGCGTCAGCGTGGATATAATCAGGCAGAGTTGCTGGCACGAGAAATTGGGAAGCAAATGAACCTTCCGATATATCCTGATTTGCTAAAGCGAGTAAGGAAAACAAAGGCGCAGAAAAATCTAGATGATGCAGAACGTAAAAATAATTTGAAAAAGGCTTTTAAAACAAAGGAAAATAAGGTACAATTAAGTCAGATATTATTGGTGGATGATATATATACCACAGGCAGTACGATGAACGAAGCTGCATTAGAATTACAGAAAGCTGGTATAGAACGCGTATATTGTATTAGTGTCTGTATCGGAAGAGGATATTAGGAGGAAGAGATATGGAAGTAAAAAATTGTAAAGGGTGCGGAAGACTTTTTAACTATTTGCAGGGACCGCCATTATGTCCGGCATGTGTGGCTGATTTGGAAAATAAGTTTCAGCAGGTGAAGGAATATCTGCGTGAGAATCCTAAGGCTCCATTAACTAAGATTGCGGAGGATAATGAGGTAAGTGTAAAGCAGATAAAACAGTGGGTAAGAGAAGAACGTTTGACTTTTACAGAAGAATCACAGATTACCTTGGATTGTGAGAACTGCGGGGCATCTATTCTTACCGGAAGATTCTGCGATAAGTGTAGAGCGGCTTTACAGAATGATTTCAGCGGAGCAATTAATCGTCCAAAGAAAATAGAGCCTCAGAAACCAACACGAGAACGTGAAAGAATGAGATTTCTTGACAACTAAGGAAAACTGCCGTAGCAACGGCAGTTTTTTCATATCATATGAAATTTGCTTTCCTAATATAGTAATGTGTGCTATAATAAAAAAGAGTGACTTCAAAAAGATGGACGGTGAGACCAATGTTAGATGAAGAACGTATTCGGATTATGACCAGAATGGCATCCTATGAAACTGGCGAAGGAAGAGAAGATATGCCGGTGAAACAGTATTACCGAAGGGATTATGTGAGCTATCAGATGATAAGGACTTTTATATCATCTACGATATCCTTTGGTATTTTATTTTTGTTCTGGGGAATGTACCGCATGGAAACAATAATGGAACAGCTGGCAAAAATGGATTTGATTCAGTTTGGAATCTCTATATTGATTAAGTATGCTATTTTTGTTGTGATATATCAGGTGATTGCTGTAATTGTATACAATCGTAAATATACTAAGGCAACAGCAGGCGTGAAAAAATACCATGCTGATATAAAGAAAATAATGAAACTTCAGGAGAAGGAAGAAAAATTACAGCTGTCGGAGGACTAAAAATGACAAGTATTTTAGAATTACGCGAAAAATTACGAGAGTTTTATGGAAAATATGAGGTGTATGTAGTTACCGGAGTAAAATTTGTATTGGCATTTATTGCATTTTGGTTAATCAATAGCGGAATGGGATATATGGAGAGGTTGGACAATCCGGCAGTTTCATTGCTGCTGGCGCTTTTGTGTGCTTTTTTACCTATCAATGCAAGTGCATTGTTGGGAGCATTGCTGATTTTACTTCATTTATGGTCAGTGGCTATAGAGGTATGTGTAGTGGCACTGGCGTTGTTCATTTTGATGTTCTTTATGTATTATAAGTTTGCGCCAAAAAACGGATACTGTACTGTGGCAACACCGATTATGTGCGCTTTAAAAATACCTCAGGTGATGCCGGTTTCTATGGGATTGTTGAAAGAACCAGCTTCTTATTTGTCTATGGTTTGTGGAGTAATCACCTTTTATTATGTAAAAGGGGTGCAAGAGAATATTACAAATTTTGCAGCAGTATTTGAGGATGAAAAAGTATCCAAGGTGACAATGGCACTAGAGTTATTGGTTAAGAATTATGAGATGTTTCTGGTAATTGTGGCGATGTGTGTTACTGCATTGGTGGTGTATGTGATACGTCGAATGAATATTAATCATGCATGGAGAATTGCCGGATTGGTAGGAAATGGAATAGAATTGGCGATTCTGGTGATAGGTTATGTCATGTTAGGGAATAATGAAGAGATTCCATGGGCTATTGGAGGAATTGCGGTATCTATAATTGTGGCATTATTGTTGGAATTTTTCTTATATAATTTGGATTATTCCAGAGTGGAACGGGTACAGTTCGAAGATGATGAATACTATTATTATGTGAAAGCAGTACCAAAGATATATATGGCGGAAAAAAATAAAAGGGTGAAACAAATTACACCGAAAAAAGATACTTTTACTCGAAGGGAATTAGCAGAAGAATTAGATATCGATCAAGACTTGTTAGACTAAAAATATTTTAAAGAGATGACAGAGAAAGGGGATGAAAGTATGATAGATAATTTATTTGCAGCTTTGAATACATTTGCATCAAAATATCTGTTTTGGATTGATAGTCCGCAGATTGGAATGACGGATATTGCAGAGATAATCATTATTTCATTCCTGGTGTACAATATTTTAGTATGGTTCAAGAAAACCCGTGCATGGAATTTGTTGAAGGGAATTATTGTTGTAATAGTATTTATTCTACTTGCAGCTATGTTCCAAATGAATACAATTTTATGGATTGTTAGTAGAATTATTAATGTAGCGGTAATTGCTGTTGTTATAGTATTTCAACCGGAATTGCGCAGGGCATTGGAACAGCTTGGACAGAAGAATTTTCTTACCTCTCTGTTTTCTTTTGATTCACAGAAGAATCAGGATCGTTTTAGTGAACGAACTGTAAATGAGATTGTAAAGGCTTCCTATGAGATGGCAAAGGTAAAAACGGGAGCATTGATTGTAATCGAACAGGATGTAGTACTGTCAGAGTATGAACGAACCGGGATACGTTTGGATTCCGTGGTGTCTAGCCAGTTACTAATTAATATATTTGAACATAACACACCATTGCATGATGGTGCTATTATCATACGTGGAGAAAGAATTGTTTCTGCGACTTGTTATTTGCCTCTTTCTGATAATATGGGATTGAGCAAGGAACTTGGAACAAGACATCGTGCAGCGGTTGGAATTAGTGAAGTAAGTGACGCGTTGACAATTGTAGTTTCAGAAGAAACGGGAAATGTATCAATTGCCATTGGTGGAGAATTGTATCGCAATATAGATGCAGACTATCTAAGAGGAAAGTTGAATTTTATCCGAAAAGGTTCCATGGATGTGGCGCGATTTAGAATATGGAAAAGGAGGATGAAGAATGTTCAAGAAACTAATGAAGCATCTGACAAATAATTTAGGCTTGAAGCTTTTGTCCGTTTTGTTTTCCGTTATGCTATGGTTGGTAGTAGTAAATATAGCGAATCCAGAGGCAACAAAGAACTTTTCTATTCCGGTCACTATCCAAAACAAAGAGGTTATTGAAGAGATGGGAAAAGTACCGGATGTAGTAGGAGATACGGATATTGCTTCGTTCTATATTACGGGACCTAGAAACTATGTCGAGGATATGGACGCAGATGATTTTAATGTGACAGCAGACTTAAGTCAGGTAGATTTGACAAATGCAGATGAAAAAAAATTGGTTCGTATTGAAGTTACTCCGAAGAAAAATGATAAGTATATTACAGTGCATCAGAAGACGGTAAATATGCAAATAACATTGGAAGAATTGGCAGAAAAGAATTTTGTAATATCTCCGGTTACAACAGGAACACCGGCAGAAGGCTGTGCGATTGGAGAAGTGGAAGTAACACCGAATCTTCTTGCTGTTTCCGGACCGGAATCTATTGTGTCTAAAATCAGTAAGGTAACAGCAACAATCAATGTAAATGGAATTTCCGGTGATGTAACAGATAGCGTAGTACCGGTACTATATGATGAAGAGGGAAATGTGATTTCTTCTGATTTGCTTGAGATGAATCAGTCTATGGTGAATATCAAGGCGAATATTTTAGGAACTAAGAGCTTGACGATACACTGCGATGTTACAGGAGAACCGGCAGATGGATATGAGTATAAAGGTCTGGAATATGCGCCTCAGACGATAACGGTAAAGGGAGAACCGGAAGTCCTTAATACCATGAATGCAATTACGATTCCGTCAGAGGTAATTAACATTACCGGAGCGACGGGGAATGTTGAGAATACCATATACATTGAGCAATATCTGCCGGAGGGAGTTTCATTGGTGGATGAAGAGGGAAACCAGGTTGCTGTAAAGGCGTTAATTGTGCAAAAGCAGAGCCGAGTATTCAATTTCCCTGTAGCCAATATAAACGTCGAGGGATTGCGTGACAGTTATGAACTTACGTATAACGCGAATGTAACAGCGCTTCCTCTTACCATACGTGCATCTCAGGAGGATATCGATGCTTTTGATATTGGAAGTGTTCAGGCTTCGATTGATGTGAAGAATCTAGAACCGGGACTTCATACCGTTCAGGTGGAAATTACCATCAATAATGATAAGTACGAAGTGGTAGAGAATGTCAGTGTACAAATTAATATAAAAGATAAAGAAGCGGAAAGTCAGAATGAAGCAGATAACTCGAATTCTGAAAATGGGAACATTTCAGATAGCGAAGAAAATGATAGAAATAATTCCACAAGTGGAAGGTAATAGAAGAGGTAAATGACATGGCAAGAATGTTTGGAACAGATGGAGTACGCGGTGTGGCAGGAGCAGAATTGACCATTGAATTGGCAATGAAGCTTGGGCAGGCGGGAGCCTATGTTCTTACAAAGGAAAAGGAACATCAGCCTACAATTATTGTGGGGTGTGATACCAGAATCTCAGGAGGAATGTTGGCAAATGCATTAATGGCAGGGATTTGTTCTGTTGGAGCAAATGCCGTATATATGGGAGTGATTCCTACCCCTGCAATTGCATATTTGACTAGAAAACATAAGGTGGATGCGGGAGTTGTAATTTCTGCTTCTCATAATCCAATGGAATTTAATGGAATTAAGTTTTTTAATGGAGAAGGATATAAACTTTCTGATGCATTAGAAGATGAAATTGAAAGTCTCATAAAAAATGATATGAAAGATGTGACAATGCCAATTGGTTCCGGAATAGGAAGAGTTTCTTATCGTTTTGATGCCAGAGAAGAATACATTTCTTTTATGAAGCAGACGGTTCCAATTGATTTGAGTGGATTGAAAATAGTAGTTGATTGTGCAGAAGGAGCGTCTCATTATACTGCGGTAGAAACGCTGAAGGGATTGGGAGCTAATCTGATAGCAATTCATGTAGAGCCGGATGGTACGAATATCAATGCTAATTGTGGTTCTACCCATATGGATGAATTACGAGCAAGAGTCGTATATGAAAAGGCGGATGTGGGGCTTGCATTTGATGGAGATGCGGACCGTATGCTTGCAGTAGATGAAAAAGGAAATGTAATAGATGGCGATCAGGTAATGGCAATTATCGGAAATTACATGAAAGAGAATGGAACTCTTAGGAAAAATACCATTGTAGGCACTGTTATGAGTAATCTTGGATTTACTATCATGGGACAGAAAAATGGAATTCATATAGAGCAGACCAAGGTGGGAGACCGATATGTACTGGAAAATATGAGAGAAAACGGTTATAATATCGGAGGAGAACAATCTGGTCATATTATCTTTTTGGATGAAAATACCACAGGAGATGGACTGCTTAGTGCATTACATTTGTTAGAGGTAATGGTAAAAACACAAAAGAAGCTGTCTGAGTTGGCTGAGGTAATGGAAGTATTGCCACAGGCATTGGTAAATGCCAAAGTGCCAAATCATAAAAAGGAAAATTTCATGGATTATCCGGAAATTGCGCTGGCAGTAGAAGCGTTGGAAAAACGTTTTGCAGGAGAAGGAAGAGTGTTGATACGTCCATCTGGTACAGAACCATTGGTACGTGTTATGATAGAAGGAAAAGACCAGTCTGTAATTGAGCGTGAAGCAGAACAATTGGCAGATTTGATTATGAAAACAATACTCTAGGAAAGAGTGTTAGAGATATATTGGAGGAAAGTATATGGTAAGCCAAAAAGTAGTTGTTAAGAATCCTACAGGGCTTCACTTAAGACCTGCGGGAGAATTGTGTAAAGAAGCTGTAAAATATCAATCATCAATCACCTTTGCTTTTAAAGGTGGTACCGCAAATGCAAAGAGTGTACTGAGTGTGCTTGGTGCATGCATTAAGTCTGGTGATACAATAGAATTTGTATGTGAGGGAGAAGATGAGAAAGAAGCACTGAAAGCAGTGGTAGAAGCTGTGGAAAGTGGGTTAGGAGAATAGAAGTAGGCTGTATGGAAAAGGGAAAAGTACAGATTCTGATGTCTACCTATAATGGAGAAAAATTTCTGAAAGAACAGCTGGAAAGTTTGCTTCGGCAGACGTACCAAAATCTTGAGATACTCGTGCGAGATGATGGGTCGAAAGATGGTACTTGTGAAATCTTAAGGGAATATGAAAAAAAGTATTCTAACGTGCATGTATATCTGGAAGATAACGTAGGTGTTACGAAAAGTTTTTTCGAATTATTGAAAAAGAGTGATGCAGATTATATTGCTTTTTCAGATCAGGATGATGTTTGGTTAGAAGAAAAAGTGGAAAAAGCTGTAGAGAAACTTAAGATATTAGAAGAACCGGCATTGTATTGTAGTAATAAGATACTGGTAGACAGTGAGCTTAATATAATTGCAGAAAATAATCATAAAAAATTAATACCCGGATTTGAAAATGCAGTTGTTGAGTGTATATGTACCGGCTGTACTAGCATGATGAATCGTTCTCTTGCGGAGAATATAAAAGAACATATCCCAAAGAGAGCGATTATTCATGACTGGTGGTGTTATTTAGTGGCATCCTATCTGGGAAAGGTCATATTTGACGATAATTCATATATATGGTATCGTCAACATGGTGGTAATGTGATAGGTGCAAGTCCAACTTTATTTGGAACAATTTGCGCAAAGGCAGAATATGTAAAAAAAAATAAAGGGAAATTAAAGGGACAGTTGGGAGATTTTGCACAACTATATCGACAGGATAGTGAAAAAGATAATCTAGTACAACTTTTGCTGTCATCAGAAAAAATGCCTGCTAAGGCAAAAGTGGTGTTTGGACGTACTTTTTATCGGCAAGAAAAACTAGATAATCTTATAACACGAATTTTGTTTTTGATAAATAGAATGTTATGATTCATGGAGGCAAATATGAAGAAAGTATTAGTAACCGGATGCAATGGTCAATTGGGAAGAGCAATTCGTAAAGAATATGCAGGTGAAAATGTAGAATTTATAAACACAGATGTAGTAGAAGGGGAAGGAGTTGTTTCTCTGGATATTACAGATGTAGATGCAGTATTGAATTTGGCAAGAGAGAAAAAACCGGATGTCATCATTAACTGCGCAGCCCATACCAACGTAGATAAATGTGAGGAACAGTGGGATCTTGCCTATAAAATCAATGCGTTAGGACCAAGGAATTTAAGTATTGCAGCAAGAGAACTAGATGCTAAAATGATACATGTATCTACAGATTATGTATTTGAAGGGAACGAAACAAGACCTTATACAGAGTTTGATGAGCCTAATCCGGTAAGTGCATATGGAAAGACAAAATTAGAAGGTGAGAAATTTGTAAAAGAATTTGCACCAAAGCATTTTATTTTGAGAACTGCTTGGCTTTATGGAGATGGAAAGAACTTTGTAAAGACAATGCTTAAGCTTTCGGAAAATCATGATGAGGTGAGCGTAGTGTGTGATCAACTTGGTTCTCCTACCAGTGCAGCAGAACTTGCAAAGATGATTCATTATTTAGAAAGAACAGAAAATTATGGATTGTTCCATGCTACTTGTGAAGGTGATACCAACTGGGCAGATTTTACAGAAGAGATTTTTAAGAAGACTGGCAAGAACACAAAGGTAAATCATGTGACCAGTGCACAGTATAAAGAAATGAATCCTGCATCTGCAAACCGTCCGGCCTATGGTATTTTAGATAATTACATGTTGCGTTTGACTAGTGATTATCGTATGGCGGATTGGCATGATGCGTTAGATGTGTATTTAAAAGAATTAACAGAAAAATAAAAAGGATTAGAAAATGAAATTTGAAGCGAAAGATCATACATTTGCAGTGTGTGCATATAAAGAAAGTCCTTATTTAAGAGAATGTGTGGAGTCACTTTTAAAGCAAACGGTTGAAACCAATATTATTATGACAACATCCACGGATAATGCATATATTCGTGCGATTTCAGAAGAATATGGACTTCCTCTTTTTGTTAATACAGGAGAGGGAGGAATTGCGAATGATTGGAATTTTGGATATCACTGTGCTAAGACAAAATTAGTTACCTTGGCACATCAGGATGACCGCTATCATCCCGAATATGTGGCAGATATGTTACAACAGGTGAATAAAGCGAAACATCCACTTATTTATTTTACAGGATATAATGAATTGCGTAATGGACAAGTTGTAGAGCAGAGTACCATGTTAAAAATAAAAAGGTTGATGTTGTTTCCACTGAAGATTCAAAAGTTTCACGGTATAAAATTTTTTAAGAGATGCGTGTTAGCTTTGGGAAATCCGGTATCTTGTTGGTCAGTGGCGTATATCAAAGAAAATCTTCCGCAAACAGTTTTTGAGTCAGAGTTTCGAAGCAATCTGGATTGGGAAGAATGGGAAAAACTGTCTAAAGAAAAGGGAGAATTTGTCTATTCACCAAAGCGGCTTACTTATCATCGAGTACATGAAGGTTCAGAAACATCAAACACAATTAATAATGGAAATATCCGGGCAAAAGAAGATTATACTATGTTTTTGAAGTTCTGGCCAAAATGTATTGCAAGATTTATTATGCACTTTTATATCAAAAGCGAGAAATTAAACGAAGTTAAATAGAAATATATGAGGAAAAGGAGACTGTATATGAACGAACAGTATGAACTTACGATATTGATGCCATGTCTTAATGAGGCAGAAACACTAGCAACATGTATAAAAAAGGCAAGAACCTTTTTGGATGAGAGTGGTGTCAACGGAGAAATCGTTGTTGCAGATAATGGTAGTACCGATGGGTCTCAACAGATTGCGATAGAAAACGGAGCTAGAGTAGTGAATGTTCCGGAAAAAGGATACGGAGCAGCTTTGATCGGTGGATGTAATGGAGCTCTTGGTAAATATGTTATTATGGGAGATGCAGATGACAGTTATGATTTCCTGCATCTGATGCCTTTTATAGAAAAACTTCGAGAAGGCTATGATTTGGTTATGGGAAACCGATTCAAGGGCGGAATTGAAAAGGGCGCTATGCCACCATTACATAGATATTTAGGAAATCCTGTACTTTCATTCATTGCAAGATTATTTTTCCCATGTAAAATTGGAGATTACCATTGCGGATTAAGAGGATATAATAGAGAATCTATTTTAAAGCTTGGTCTGGTAACAACAGGAATGGAATATGCAAGTGAAATGGTTGTAAAAGCAACTTTAAACCATTTAAAAATTGCAGAAGTTCCAACTACATTGAAAAAAGATGGACGTTCTCATGCACCTCATTTGAGAAGTTGGTCTGATGGATGGAGACATCTGAAGTTTTTGTTGATGCATAGTCCAAACTGGTTATTTATGTATCCGGGATTAATCCTTTTCTTTATAGGACTTATTTTGACCGTGGTATTGAGTTTCGGAAATATTCATATTGGTTCTGTAGGACTTGGAGTGCATACATTGATGTATTCAGCTGCTGCTATGATGGTAGGTGTTAACCTTGTAATGTTTTCGTTGTTTACAAGATCTTATGCAAGCGTGACAGGATTTATTCCAACGGAGGGAAAGTTGGATAAATGGTTGGAAGAAACCTCTACAGAAAAGGGTGTTGTAATTGGACTATTACTATTCCTTGCAGGAATTATAGCTACAATTGTGGCTTTCTGTATCTGGGGACATGGCGGTTTTGGAGGTCTGGCACCGGAAGAGATGATGCGGATTACGATACCTGCAATGTTGTTAATTGTAATTGGTATTGAGGTGATTTTTGGAAGTTTCTTTATTGGTATCTTACATATTAAGCACAACTAAAGGGGAGAAAAATGAATAAAATAAAAGGAATCAAGCAGGCAAACTGGTTTTTACTGGTTTTGGCTGCTATCTCCATAATAAAAATTTTTATAGTAAAAGGGTTGGTTATCTATCCAATACCAACAGCAGCATGTGATGATGGATTGTTGGAACATTGGGCAATGGAGATAGCTGCCGGTAATTGGACAGGAGCCTTTAATTGCTATACGTTTATAAAGGAAGTGGGATTTGCCTTTTACCTAGCTGTACTTTATCGGTTGCATTTGCCTTATATACTTACCACTAATGTGTTATACATGGTGGGATGTCTGGTTCTCCTATATGCAATCAGTCATATAGTTAAGAAAAAATGGGTTTTATGTGTGATTTATGTTGTCATGTTATTTAATCCAATTATGACGGCTCTTCAGACCGGACAGCGTGTATATCGTAATAGTTTTGCTGTCGCATTGACAATCTGGGTATTTGGCTGCTTGTTGAACCTATACTTTGAAATCACAGAAAAATCATGGAAGAGGAATTGTATCTGGGCAATCCTTGCAGCAGGAAGTCTGGGAGTTCTATGGGAGACAAAGAGTGATACCATATGGCTTTTACCCTTTACAGTTGTAGTTTTGTTGGTTGCTGCCGTTGTTGTGATGAAAAAGCGAAGAGAAATAAAGGTAGTTCCTAGACTGATTGTACTGATTCTTCCGATGGTTGGGATTGTGTTTGTATCAAAGGCAGTAGAACTGGCGAATATTCATACTTATGGTTACAAAAATGTGGAATATTATGGAGCTGCTATGTCAGCGCTCACTAGTGTTGATTCAGAGGAGCGGACTGAAAGCATTAGTCTTTCCCTGGATACGTTTCAA
Organism: Roseburia sp. 499; assembly: GCF_001940225.2. Taxonomy (NCBI): domain Bacteria; kingdom Bacillati; phylum Bacillota; class Clostridia; order Lachnospirales; family Lachnospiraceae; genus Roseburia; species Roseburia sp. 499. The sequence goes on along the minus strand of NZ_CP135164.1, from coordinate 2,705,929 downwards.
AGACTATGCGAATTATCGCCTACACTTGCAACAGCCAAAGAGGAAGTTGAGGAGCAAATGGAGTTATATAATGCCTATGATACCAATCCGTCAGATGGAAATGTAGAGGATGGATGGATTGGTTGGGTACTGATAGGAGCATTTGATGAGGCTGGGTATTATGAAGATTGTCAGACAGCAAATGAGTTCTATAAAAAAGTATATGAAGAATTGGAAGCCGCATATGCCGCTGGTGAGATTAAACGGGTAGAATCTTCAACACTAGGAGCATACCATATGGACACGGCAGAAAAGCGAAAAGAATTGATGAGAACAGTGGGACAGATTTGGAATTATGTAGCTAGCCATTATGACTTGAAATCAGAACTTTACATCGCATCTGGAGATAATATTCCGGGGAGTCAGAGTTTTGAAATGATAACCAACGAGAAGGCTATTTATGATTTGTTCGAAAAGGATTACTACTGTGTAGGATGGGTGGCGTATCCACAATATGATTTAGACAAATTACAGGTGTATATTGAGGATTTTCAAGGAAATCAGCTGAAACAAATAAAATTTAAAGAAAGTGAAGATGTGAAGGCGGCGTATGAAAATGTCAAAGGCACGGATAAATGTCGTTTTGTAGCAGAATGGGATTATGATGGAGAGGCGGAAGAACCGGAATTTTATATTGTCGCGTATAGCGAAGGGCGTCAGGTTGTTAGGGCAAGGATTACTTCTCTTGGATTACAGGATACTACAGAAGAAGAGTGCATCGGTTCTATTGATGGATTTCTGTCACAGGCAGATCAGACTGCAAAATATAGTATGGCAGAAAAAGTGGTGAAAAGATGTAATACAGTAGCTTCCATTTATGAAACTCTGGGAAAAGTTCTCGTATGGGCAGGAATTATTGCCTATGTAATAGCTACCATATTATTTGTCTGGGAATGGAAAAATAAACATTATGAAAATGTCAATGCATGGCTGGTTATTACCGGTATTTTATTGAGTTTACTGGTTCTTTATTTTGGTGTGGCAGTGACACATCTGGAAAATTGTCCGGCAATTAGTTATATGTATTTAAGTGCAGCATATCCACTGTTGGATTTAGCAGCACTGTTGGCAATTACAAAGTGCGTGGAAAAACTTTGGGCAATATGGAAAAAGCGAGCATAATGTATCGGAGAAAGAAAGGGGAAAGTCTACATGGACTTTTCTTTTTCTATATGATAGAATAGAATGAAATTGTTATATGAGTGGATATAAAAGGAGACATCTTATGAAGTTTTCAATATTAGTAGTAACATATAATTCGGAAATAGAGAAAGTATTGATTACTCTGGAGTCAATCTTAAGACAGCGATTTGAGGATTTTGAAATTGTGATTTCAGATGATGGTTCAGAGGACAATCATTTTAAAGAGATAGAAGAATATTTTAAGAAAAAGGGTTTTATAAACTATAAATTGATTGCAAACGAGAAAAATCAGGGAACGGTAAAGAATCTGATTGTAGGATTGCAGTATGCCACAGGAAAATATGTCAGGGATTTTGGACCGGGAGATACTTTTTTTGCAGAAGATACCATGCAGCATTTATATGATTTTATGGAAGAAAATCAATATGAGGGCTGTTTTGGTTTGATTCGGGCATACAGCCTGAACCAATCAGGAGAAGTAGAAGTGAAGGGATATTATCATCCTTTTGATATTGAAGCTTATCGCACAAAAGAATCAGACAAGCGTATCTTGAAGAATTTGGCTCTGTACAGTGACAATGTGTCAGGAGCTGCGACTTGTTATAGAAGGGAATTTTATCTGGAATATCTGGAGAAAATCAAGGATTATGTTGTTTATGAAGAAGATATTTTTCAGGTATTAGCGGCAGCGGAAGGAAGAAGACTGCATTTATTTGACGAGTATATGGTATGGTATGAGGTAGGAGATGGTGTTTCGACCAAAAAGCATACGAAATTTGAAGAACTGCTGCGTCAGGATGTGGAGCGTTTTTACAATATGTTGTATGACCGGTATGGCGATAACAAGTATATAAAGAAGAGAAAGCAGCTTTCTGTTTTTTATAAGATCAAGAACTTATATATCAGGACAATATTGAGGTTTTTTGTGAATCCGGATGCAATACCATATCTGTGCAGTTCCATGCTTCAAAGAAAGAGAGGATCCCATACAAAAGAAACGGAAGTAAAGGGATTTTTAGAACAGCCGGAATTTTGGAAAGCGATATAAGGAGAGAAGATTATGCAGGTGATTAAGTATGCATTCCAGCAGCACGGAGATGACCGTGGACAGTTAGTGGCATTAGAAGAATTTAAGGATATTCCTTTTGAAATAAAAAGGGTGTATTATATGTACGATACGAAAGAAGGGGTACGCAGGGGATTTCATGCACATAAATCTCTAGAACAGATTTTGATTTGTATTCATGGTTCCTGCAAGATTTTGCTGGATAATGGAACAGAAAAGAAAATTGTATCTTTAGAATCACCATATGAAGGCTTATATGTATCTAACAGTATGTGGAGAGAAATGTTTGATTTTTCACCAGATGCCGTGCTTATGGTGCTGGCTTCCGATTACTATAAGGAAGAGGATTACATAAGAAATTATGATGAGTTTTTGAAATATGTAAAAGAGCAAAATGAAGAGGCAAAGGAGAGATAGAAGTGAATATACCATTTGTGTCGTTTGAGGTAATGCATAAAGAAATTGAAGCGGAGATTTTAGAAAAGTTTAAGGAAGTATATGAGAAGAACTGGTTCATTCAGGGAGAAGAAGTAAAGAAGTTTGAAGAGGAATATGCAGAATATTGTGGTGTAAAATATTGTGTAGGCTGTGGAAATGGCCTGGATGCGTTATTTTTGCCATTAAAAGCATATGGGATCAAGTCTGAGGATGAAGTAATTGTTCCTTCTAATACTTATATCGCCACAGCATTGGCAGTATCTTATACAGGTGCAACACCTGTATTTGTTGAACCGAAAATAAGTACTTTTAATATTAATCCGGAAGAAATAGAGAAGAAGATTACGAGTAAGACAAAGGCAATCATGGCAGTGCATTTATATGGACAGCCGGCTGAGATGGAGCCTATTCTTGAAATTGCCAAGAAGTATGATCTGAAAGTAATAGAAGACTCAGCACAGGCTCATGGAGCAACCTATAAGGGAAAAAGAACTGGAGGGTTAGCTGATGCAGCAGGGTTTAGTTTTTATCCGGGAAAGAATCTGGGAGCTCTGGGAGATGCAGGAGCTATGGTGACAAACGATAAAGAATTGGCAGACAAGGTAAGAGCCCTTGGTAACTATGGTTCTGATTATAAGTATCACCATATTTATCAGGGAAATAACTCCAGATTGGATGAAGTGCAGGCAGCTTTCTTAAGAATTAAGTTGCGTCAGTTAGAAAAATGGAATAAGGAACGTGTTCGTATTGCAAATCGTTATCTGACAGAGATTGACAATCCACGAGTGATTCTCCCAACTATTGAGAAAAATTGTACTCATGTGTACCATATTTTTGGAATTCGTTGTGACAAACGAGATGAATTAGAGAAATATCTGAATGACAAGGGAATCGGAACCAATAAGCATTATCCTATTCCAATGCATTTGCAGGGAGCTTATGAAGAATTACAGATTTCTAAGGGGGCATTGCCAATTGCAGAAGAAATTTCTGCTACCCAGTTGAGTATTCCAATGTATTATGGTATGACAGAGGATGAGATTTCCTATGTGATTGATGCCATTAACCAATGGAAATAGGAGGATATTATGTTTCGATTTGAGTTATATAGTAGCGAGCATGAGGCAGAATGGGACAAGTTTATAGAAGAAAAATCCGTAAATGGTACATTTTTGCAGAGCAGAAGATTTTTGAATTATCATCCGGAGGGACGTTTTAAGGATTGCTCTCTATTAATCTATAATGCAAAGAATAATCTGGCAGGACTCTGTCCTGCCTGTGAGATTGTCAACGAGGGAAAGAGAACATTTTTCTCTCACAAAGGAACTACTTTTGGAGGAATCGTTGTAGATAAGAAGCATCATAATGCGAAGTATATCACTGCTTTGATTCAGAAACTGAAGGAGTATTTGAAGGAAGCAGGATATGCTGAAGCATATCTTAAGATGACCTCGGATATTTTTTCCAGCGTGGAAAGCGATTTATTTCAATATGCATTTCAGTACAATGGTTTTCAGGAATTTAAGGAACTGAGCACCTATGTAAATTATGCATCCTATAAGGAAGAGATTCTCTCTAATTTTGCACAGGGAAAGCGGACCAATGTGCATAATTGCATGAAAGAGGGACTGGTAGTAAAGGAACTGACAGAGGACACACAGATAGGAGAGTTTTATGCAATCCTTTGCGAGAATCTGGAAAAGTATGATACCAAGCCGGTGCACACATTAGAAGAATTATTGGAATTTAAGAACGAACGTCTGACAAAAGAATGCGGATTTTTTGGTGTTTATATGCAGGAAGAGATGATAGCAGGTTCCATGATGTTTTATTTTGATAAAGTCGGATGTGCACATACTCAGTATCTGGCAGCAAAGCAGGCATATAACAAGCTGAGTCCGATGACATTTATGTATTATTCTATGATTGTAGAAATGAAAGAAAGAGGATATAAGAATATTTCATGGGGAACAGCAACCGAAGATTTAGGAAGAGTGCTGAACATGGGATTGATTACCAGCAAAGAGGACTTTGGAAGTTCTTACTGTAACAATCTGACATATTATTGTGTATTGTAAAAAATGGAGCAAAATATGAAGAAATTAGTAGCAAGATTATTAGATATTTATAATAGTTTATCTACACCAGCGAAGGCTTCTATCTGGTTTTTGTTTTGCAACATATTGCAAATGGGGTTAAATGTAATTTCTACACCAATATTTACGCGTATTATGAGTACAGAAGAGTATGGAGTAGTGAATACGTATATTTCATGGCGGAGTATTTTGATGATTTTTACTTCATTAAATCTGTCTTATGGAGTATTTAACAATGCCATGGTTCGGTACGAGGATAGCAAGACAAGGGATCAATATGTTTCCAGCATGCAGGGGTTATATTGTTTGATTACCGGTGCGTTTTTTGTGTTCTATTTATGTACCAGAGAGTGGTGGAACCAAATGTTGGAAATGCCCACAACGGTGGTATTGTTGCTGTTTTTAGATTTGTTATGTTATCCAGCTCTTTTATTCTGGAGCGGCAGACAACGATATGAGTTTAAATATAAATGGTTAGTTGTAGTAACAATTTTGATGACAGTTGCAAACATTGCGGCAGGAATAGGAGCGGTTCTTGTTAGCGAGCATAAGGATGTAGCAAGAATTGCTTCCGGTGTGTTTGTAAATGTTGTATTTTGCGGATTTTTTCTGGTATATCATTTTATTAAAGGAAGAAAGATATGTATTCCGAAATTCTGGAAATATGCATTGGCATTTAACATTCCATTGATTCCACATTACTTATCTGAAATGATACTGAACCAGTCGGATCGAATTATGATATCAAAGTATGATGGAAATACGGCAACGGCCAATTATAGTATTGCATATAGTATCGTTATGCTGATGCAGATGGTCATGTCAGCTGTCAGTGCTTCCTTTTTACCATGGTCTTATGAATGCCTGAAACAGAAGAAGTATGGAGATATCAGAAAAATGTCAAATCTGCTTATGGTATTGATGGCAGGTCTTATTTTTATGGCTATGATGTTTGTTCCTGAAATCATTTATCTTTTTGCAGGAGATAAATATGCAGATGCAGTATATGTAATCCCCCCAATTGCATTAAGTGTATTTTTTATGTTCCTATATGAACTGTTTTCAACGGTAGAGTTTTATTATGGGAAAAATATTTTTGTTATGATTGCGTCTGTGGTTGCAGCAATTTTAAATGTGGCATTAAACCGCATTTTTATTCCACAATATGGATATTATGCAGCAGGATACACAACACTGTTCTGTTATTTTTCCTATGCAGTAGGACATTATTTCTTTTACCGGATTATATGTAGAAAGTGTATGGAGAAGCATCACGTTTATGATGAGCGATGGATTCTGTTACTAGCTGGAGTTATGTTTGCAATGACTTTAGTGGTAAATATGGTCTATGATAAGATTCTGATTAGATATAGTATTGCAATTGTTATGATAGTTATTTTCCTTTGGAAACATAAAGTGATTTTGGAAAAATTCCAACAAATGAAGGAAAAGAAAGTATAGGTGGAAGGTAACATGAAATTAAGCGTATTGATTACTACTTACAACCTGAAAGATTATATTGAGGAAACGCTACAAAGTGTCTTAAACCAGAAAATAGATTTCGCCTTTGAGATTCTTGTAGGTGATGATGGATCTTCTGATGGAACTATTCAGATAGTGGAAAAATGGCAGAAGAAGTATCCGGAGAGCATAAAGTTGTTTGTAATGGATAGGGAACAAAATCGAAAATATAACCGGATTGCCAGAGCATCTAGAAACCGAATTAATTTATTACATCATGCGACAGGAGAGTATGTGATTTTTTTGGATGGAGATGATGTTTATATTGATGAAAAGAAGCTCCAAAAACAGGTAGAGATATTAGATAATCCCCAAAATTCAGATTGTGTAGCATGTGCCCATAATATATTTGTGTATTGGGATGAGGAAAAGAAATATCTGCTAAACAAAGAAACCGGTACGTTTAAGATTAGTGGAAAAAAATACTGGGAATATGGAAAATATTTTCACAGTGATACAGTAATGTTTCGAAATGTTTTTCGAAAGGGTTTTCCGGAAGTAATTAATCAGGATTATTTTGATGATAATATTATTGTTTTTAGTTTGTTAGAATATGGAAAAATTTATTATATGCCGGATGCCATGGTGAATTACAGGCAACTAGAAAATTCATCATGGAATACAGTGACAGATTATGAAAAAAATATTATTAATTTGTTGGATTTAGATATTGAAGAACAAATCAATCCGGATATGAGACAGGCATCATTGATACGCCATATATATTCCTTGCTATTTGTTTGGAGGTATGCAGGAAAGATACCAGAGGAGATTTTGGAAAAGTATGAGAAGCAGGTGGAAAAAGACCAACTTATAGAAAGTAAAAAGTGGTTGAACTATGATAAGAGTAGTTGGAGTGAACGTTGTAAAATGACACTTTGGCTTGCTTGGCAGACATGTAGATTTTTGGTAGTGAAATGTTGGAAAGTTATATCAATATGGAAATGGAGGTAAGAAAATGATTTTTGGTGTAATATTAGCAGGTGGAATTGGAAGTAGAATGGGCAGTACGGAGAAACCCAAGCAGTATATGCAGCTTGGGAATAAACCTATTATCGTACATACAATTGAGAAATTTTATGTCAATAGTAAATTTGAAAAGATATTAGTGTTATGTCCAAAGGAATGGGTAATGCATACGAAAAATCTTGTGAAGAAATATATCAGGGATGAGTTGGAAAAAGTAATTGTTCTGGAAGGGGGCAGTACTAGAAATGAGACTATTATGAATGCAGTTTCTTATATAGAATCAGAATATCAGGTGGAGGATGATACGGTCATTGTGACACATGATGCAGTAAGACCGTTTGTAACTCACAGGATTATTGAAGACAACATTCAAATGGCGCAGAAATATGGAGCATGTGATACTGTAATACAGGCAACCGATACGATTGTGAAGAGCGAAGACAAGACAGTAATAAGCGAGATTCCGGACAGAAGCAGAATTTATCAGGGACAGACTCCACAGTCTTTTAATGTTAAGAAATTGAAGGAATTGTATTATTCTCTGACAGAAGAGGAAAAAAATATTCTGACAGATGCCGCAAAGATATTTGTGCTCAGGGGAGAAAAGGTATATCTTGTAGACGGTGAGGTATTCAATATCAAAATTACTTATCCATATGATTTGAAAGTAGCAGAAACTTTGATTGGTGGGTGTGAAATATGTTAAATACAGTATACCGGCTGGTCGCTCCAAGAAAATTCGAAATAATGTTTCAGGATATTGACTTGGCGGGCGGTGATGTATTAGTAAGGCCTACACATTTGTCTATTTGCCATGCAGACCAGCGTTACTATCAGGGAAAAAGAGATGCAAAGGTATTAGCACAGAAGCTGCCAATGGCACTGATTCATGAAGGAATTGGAAAAGTTGTATTTGATCCAATGGGAACTTTTCATGAAGGTGAACGTGTTATTATGATTCCGAATACTCCGGTAGAGCAGGATGAGATTGTAAAAGAGAATTATCTGCGTAGCAGTAAATTCCGAGCCAGTGGTTTTGATGGATTTATGCAGGAATATGTTGCACTTAAACAGGACAGGCTTATTTCACTTCCAGACGAGATTAGTGATGAGATTGGTGCTTTTACGGAAATAATCAGTGTGAGTGTTCATGCTATTAGCAGATTTGAAAAATTTGCCCATAAACGTCGGAATCGGATTGGAATCTGGGGAGATGGAAACCTTGGCTATATTACGGCAATGTTGCTTAAGTTCATGATCCCGGAAAGTACGGTATATGTATTGGGAGTTAACGATGATAAACTTGAGGATTTTACTTTTGCAGACGAAGTAATTAATGTAAAGGATATTCCGCAGGATTTCCAAATAGATCATGCTTTTGAATGTGTCGGCGGGGAAGGTTCCCAGAAAGCCATAAATCAGATGATAGATTATATTAGTCCGGAGGGAACCATTGCATTGTTAGGAGTATCAGAATATCCTGTTCCTATCAATACAAGAATGGTACTAGAAAAGGGACTTCGATTGTTTGGAAGCAGTAGAAGTGGGAGAGAAGATTTTCTTCAGACAGTAGAAGTGTACAGAAAAAATCCGGAGGTAATTACTTATCTGGGGAACCTTGTAACAAATATAGTTCCGGTACAGGCAATTGAAGATATGAAAAAAGCTTTTGAACTAGACATTCAGAAATCTTTTGGAAAAACAATTTTGATTTGGAAATAAGAGCATAAAGACGACCGGAGGTTCGTTATGGACATAGGAAAAAAATTATTTAATAAATTTTTGAAATCTTATATTGATGAGCAGTATGAAGAAAAAATATTACTTCAGGCACAGGAAAACATAGAAGTAAAGCGACAGATAAAACTATTGAGACAGGAAAAAATTCGCGTGGTGTTTGTATGTCATAGAGCACAAGTGTGGGATGCCTTGAAAAGTGTATGTGAAGCATGCATTGCGGATGAACAATTTGATGTAACAATTGTGACGATACCAAATAAAAAGCAATTACCCAAGCTGGGATTGAATCATGAAGAATATGCTTCGGAAGGGGCAGAAGAATTTTTTAGTGGATATCCATGCCAAGTAGTCCAAGGCTATGACTACGAGAAGAGAGAGTGGCTGGATTTGAGAAATTTACAGCCGGATTATTTGTTTTTTCAGACACCTTATGATGTGTGTCGTCCACCACAATACAAGAGTGATGTAGTTTCTTTGTATACAAAACTTTGTTATGTACATTATGGAATGCCGTTTATGGATGGTTATATTGCAGAAGAATCTTTTCCACGTAACTTTTTGAAGCATACCTATTTTCATTTTGCAGAGTTTCAGGAAATGCAGAAGTTTTATGTTGATAGAGTGGCAGAAAATTCAGTGCACAAGCATGAGCGTGTGGTTCTGACCGGATATCCCAAACTAGATGGAGTAGAAAAGTATATAGGTTGTGAAAGTAAATCATGGCATTTTCAGGGAGCAGACAGAAGATTTCGTATTATGTGGACTCCAAGATGGAGTACCGGCGAGAATAATTGTACTTTCTTTGAATTTAAAGATAAGTTGTTGGATTATATAGAAAACAAAAAAGAAATAGAATTTTTATTCCGTCCGCACCCACAGGCATTTGCAGAATTTGTTGAAAAGAAAGAAATGACGGAAGCAGAAGTAGAAAGCTATAAACAGAGATATGAGAGTATGGAAAATGCGTTTATGGATCCCCAGAGAGAATATCTTCCGAGCTTTTATTCTTCTGATGTGTTGATTACAGATGAATCCTCTATTATTCCGGAATATTTTTTGACAGGAAAGCCTGTGATATTTACATATAAAGAGACCCATCTTAATGAGTTTGCAAGGAGAATAGCAAAAGGATTTTATTGGGTAAAGGATTGGCAGGAGATGGAAGAAGTTCTTGTTAAGTTGGAAAAAGGACAGGATGATTTGAAAGAAAAAAGGGAACAACTGATACAAGAAGCTTTTTATATGCCAAAGGAAGGATCCGGATTTGAAATCAAGGAGTGTCTTAAAAAAGATTTTAATAAGGAAGGGTAAAATGGATTAGTGGAAAGAAATACAGCATTGAAAGGTAAAAATAATTCGCACTAAATCATATGAAATTACTGTGGTTTTCTCTGTAATAAGGTAAAATAGAAGAAAAACTTTATCGCAGAGGTGCAAAATGAGCTGAGAGCAGGAAAGAATCAGAAAGAAACTTGAAAACAATCCCATTGCTGAATGTAATAAGATTCAGAACAGATTTTGTCCGGAACTATTTTCGATGTTCGGCAGAGTAAAAGATCCCCGTAATCAGAGTTACATTGATTATTCTTCAAGAGTCATGCTTGGAACTATGTACTATAAAAGTATTGCAGGGATTTCGAGCATGCAGGAAATGACAAGAACCTTTAATGATGAGAAAATCTGCAGAAATTTATACAGATTCATGGGAGAAGAAGTAAAAGATTATATGCCCCATGGTGTGACAGAAAATGAATTTCTGGAAAGATTAGATCCAAGGGAGTTAGAGAATGTTCAGCAGAATATCGTATATTCCATGATTCGTCGAAAGACCTTTGATAATGCCAAGGTGTTAAAGAAATGGCAGATTATTGTAGATGCAACCGAATTGGACGAAGGATACCAAAAGAAGAATGAGCATTATCTGAGCCGGTGTTACAACAGAGGCTCAGATAAAGAGTACATTAAGTATCACAGAAGCATACTTGAGGCAAAAATATACTTTGGAGAAAATCTTGTATGCAGTATTGCATCAGAAACAATAGAAAATTCGGAGAAATATATAAATCAAAGTGATGAAGCAGTAAAACAGGATTGCGAAAGTAAAGCTTTTGTAAGACTTGCTGCCAAAATCAAACAGAAATTCCCGAGGCTGCCAATTATCATTACGGCAGATGGACTGTATGTTACAAAAACAGTTTTACAGATATGTAAAGATTATCATTGGGATTACATTATCCGATATAAAGAAGGCTGCGCTTCATCAATAGCTAAAGAATACCGTGCACTTCCGGAAAAAGAAACAATTGGAACTGATATAGAGTATCAGAATAAAATCATGTTCAATGACTTTGACGTGAATCTAATCTATTATCGGGAAAGGTGGATTGTAAAAGGTGAAGAGAAAGAAAGAGAGTTTGCCTGGATTACAAGCATCGAGATTACGAAAAGTAATGCAAAAAAAATCGTACGTGCCGGACGTAACAGATGGAAAATAGAAAATCAGGGATTTAACCGCCAGAAGCATTGGCAGGGAGATATAGAGCACGCATGTAGTTGGAATGAGCGGGCACAGAAGAATCACTATCTGATGGAACAGATAGCGGATTTTGTGAAGCAGCTATATGAGTATTTCTATCTTGAAAAAAATGGAATAAAAAAGCTGCAAAAAAATATATCTCCTGAATTGTTAGCCAGCTTTGGACGGCAACTAACAGAAACAGAAGATATACCAGTTCAACTGAATAACTCAGTTCAAAACTGAATTAATTGTAGCAAAGAAGGTGATGCCTGCCAAGAGGAAAATGCAAAATTTATTCACAATTTTTTTTGACAGGAATTTGTGTAAGTATGCAATGTGGATAACTTAAGACATTTTCACACGAAATGTCGAAGATAAGCATTTTACGGAAATGGTAGGCTATAAAACAAATTTACCTTTCAATGCTTAAAGAAATAATCTATGATTTGCATTATAACGGAAAAAGTGCTATAATAAATCGATTTTAAGTAAAATGATAACGTATGTAAAGGAGGAACTCTTACAATGAGAACCTATTTAGTAACTGGAGGAGCCGGATTCATCGGTTCTAACTATATTCACTATATGTTCCGCAAATATGATAACGAAATCAGAATTATCAATGTGGACAAACTGACTTATGCAGGTAATCTGGAAAACTTAAAAGATGTTGAGAACAGAGAAAATTACACATTCGTAAAAGCAGATATCTGTGATAAAGACGCTATTGCAAAGATTTTTGCAGAAAATGATATTGACCGTGTCGTACACTTTGCGGCAGAAAGTCATGTAGACAGAAGTATTAAGAATCCGGAAGTATTTGTTCAGACAAACGTACTTGGAACAGCAGTTATGCTGAACTGTGCAAAGGATGCATGGGAATTACCGGACGGAAGCTTCAAGGAAGGAAAGAAATTCCTTCATGTATCTACAGATGAAGTGTATGGTTCTTTAGAGGATGATGGAACAAGCTATTTCTATGAGACAACCCCATATTCCCCACATAGCCCATACTCTGCAAGTAAGGCAAGTTCAGACTTTTTAGTAAAAGCATATATTGATACTTACCATTTCCCTGCAAATATTACAAACTGTTCTAATAACTATGGACCTTATCAGTTCCCAGAGAAATTGATTCCATTGATTATTAACAATGCATTACAGGGAAAGAAATTACCGGTATACGGTGATGGTATGAACATTCGTGACTGGTTATATGTAGATGACCATGCGAAGGGAATCGATATGGTACAGGAAAAGGGACGTCTTGGCGAAACTTACAATATCGGTGGACATAATGAGAAACGTAATATTGAAATTATCAATATTATCATCGATACTTTATTGGAAATGCTTCCGGAAAATGATCCAAGAAGAGCAAATGTAAGCAAAGACCTGATTACTTATGTAGAGGATAGAAAAGGTCATGACAGACGTTATGCAATTGCTCCGGATAAAATTAAGGAAGAAATTGGCTGGGAGCCGGAAACCATGTTTGCAGAAGGAATTAAGAAGACAATCGCATGGTTCTTTGAGCATGAAGACTGGATGAAGAATGTAACCAGCGGAGATTATCAGAAGTATTACGAGGATATGTATAAGAATAAATAATATCGTAAGAAATATAGAAATGTGCATATGAGAAAAGGAAGGCAAATGTCTTCCTTTTCTTAGTTTTTTCTTAAGAAAGGCAGCTAAGCGGAGCAAAACTTGAATATTTAGAAGAAAAGTGGTAAAATAAGACGATTATGTATAAGCGTGTATAATTAGGAGGATTTACGATGAAAGGTATTATATTAGCCGGGGGTTCCGGAACAAGACTGTATCCATTAACAAAGGCAATTTCCAAACAGATTATGCCGGTATATGATAAACCGATGATTTATTATCCGTTATCCACATTAATGCTGGCAGGAATTCGTGAAATACTGATTATTTCCACTCCAAGAGATTTGCCGGTGTTTCAGGAATTGTTAGGTGATGGAAGCCAGTTGGGAATGCATTTGGAATATGCAGTACAGGAGGAACCGAGAGGACTGGCAGATGCTTTTATCATTGGAGAAAAATTCATTGGAAAAGATGCAGTAGCGTTGGTATTAGGCGATAATATCTTTTATGGTCAGAGCTTTTCAAAAGTGTTGAAAAGAGCTGCGGATAGAACAGAAAGTCAGCCGGGAGCAACTATTTTCGGTTATTATGTAAAGGATCCAAGAGAATATGGAGTAGTAGAGTTTGATGAAGAAGGAACTGCTATTTCTATTGAAGAAAAACCGGCGGAACCAAAGTCAAACTATGCTGTGCCTGGATTATACTTCTACGATAATGATGTGGTAGAAATTGCGAAGAATGTAAAGCCATCTGCGCGTGGTGAAATTGAAATTACCAGTGTAAATAACGAATACTTGAAGAGGGGTAATCTGAAAGTAGAGACACTAGGACGTGGATTTGCATGGCTGGATACCGGAAATCACGATATGCTTTTGGCAGCGGCAGATTTCGTATCTGCATTTCAGAAACGTCAGGGATTGTATATTTCTTGTATTGAAGAAATTGCATACAAGAGAGGATTTATTGATGCAGAACAGTTGAAGAAACTGGCCGAGCCATTGATGAAGACCGCATATGGTCAGTATCTGATGGATATTGCCAACGGATTATAAATATGGAGGAACAAGAATGAAAAGAGTGTTAGTGACTGGGGCGAATGGGTATATAGGAAGACATGTAGTTGAAAAACTACTTGATTTGGGATGTGAAGTGTATGCTTCAGATTTTAACTTTGATGGCGTAGACGAAAGAGCTACAAGAGTAACAGTTCCAATTTTTGAGAAGGATGAAAAGTTGTTTCAGAAACTGGGTGAGCCGGATGTTTGTATTCATATGGCATGGCGGAATGGATTTGTGCATAATGCAGACTCTCATATTGAAGATTTGCCACAGCATTTTGAATTCGTCAAAAATATGATAGAAGGCGGATTGAAACAAATTGTAGTTATGGGAAGCATGCATGAAGTTGGATATTGGGAAGGAGCAATTACTGCTGATACTCCATGTAATCCAAAGTCATTATATGGTATTTCTAAGAATGCATTGCGACAAGCTATATTTTCTATGCCTGAAATTGAAAATGTTTGTGTGCAGTGGGTACGAGCTTACTACATTTTAGGTGATGACTTGAAAAACAATTCTATTTTCTCTAAAATTGTAAAGATGGAAAGCGAAGGGAAAGAAACATTTCCGTTTACCAGTGGTAAGAATAAGTTTGATTTTATTTCAGTGGATGTATTGGCAGAACAGATTGCAAAGACAGCCTGCCAGACAGAAGTGAAGGGAATTATTAATTGCTGTACCGGAAATCCGGTTTCTCTTGCAGAAAAGGTAGAAGAATTTATTAAGGAAAATCATTATAAGATTCGACCGGAATATGGTGCATTTCCGGATAGACCATACGACTCACCGGGAGTATGGGGAGATGCAGCAGAAATTAACGAAATTATGAAGAATTATAAATAAATAGAATGGAGAAAGAAAAATGGGAAAGATTAAAGTAACAGATAATTGTAACGGAATCGAAGGATTAAAGGTCATCGAGCCATCTGTATTTGGTGATGAGCGTGGATATTTTATGGAGACATATAACTATAATGACTTTAAAGAAGCAGGAATTGACTGTGAATTCGTCCAGGACAACCAGTCTGCATCTAAAAAGGGTGTTTTACGTGGACTTCATTTCCAGATTAATTTTCCACAGGACAAGCTTGTTCGTGTAGTAAATGGAGAAGTTTTCGACGTTGCAGTTGACTTAAGAGAAGGTTCTGAAACTTACGGAAAATGGTTTGGTGTGACTTTATCTGCTGAGAATAAAAAGCAGTTCTTTATTCCAAAGGGATTTGCACATGGATTTGTTGTATTATCCGATTACGCAGAGTTCTGTTATAAAGTAACAGACTTCTATCATCCAAACGATGAAGGCGGATTATTATGGAAAGACCCGGAAATCGGTGTAGAATGGCCAATGCCGGAAGGATTTACAGAAGCAGATTTAATTTTATCTGATAAGGACAAGGTTTGGCCAGGAATTAGTTCCCTGAAAAAATAGGAGTAGGCATGCAGTATATTCAAAATTTTAAAAAATATCTTCCATTACTTCAGGAATTGGTAAGTAGAGATTTAAAAACAAAATACAGGCGTTCTGCTTTGGGATTTTTATGGACAGTTTTAAATCCACTGGGAATGATGTTGGTACTTACCGTAGTCTTTTCTACGGTATTCCAACAGAGCATAGATAACTTCCCAGTGTATTTAATGTGTGGTCAGCTTGTTTTTAATTTTTATAATGAAGCAAGTAATATGGCGATGAATTCCATTGTGGATAATGCAGCATTGATAAAAAAAGTATATTTGCCAAAGTATTTATTTCCGGTATCGCGTGTATGTTCTGCGTTAATTAATGTGATAACATCTTTTGTGGCATTGCTGATAGTAATTTTGATTACAAGAACAACGATTAATTGGACAATTTTCTTGTCAGTATTTCCAATTTTTTACACACTGCTTTTTTCCCTTGGAGCCGGTATGATATTATCAGTGTTAACAGTATCATTTCGTGATATTAAGCATTTGTATGGTGTTATCATTACGGCATGGATGTATTTAACACCTATTTTTTATCCGATGAGTATGTTGCCGCCAAATCTCGCAGCAATTATACAGAAGAATCCACTTACTATTTTTGTGGATATGATGAGAATGACCGTGTTGTATAATAAGGTCCCACCATTTATCATGCATTTCAAATGTTGGATTATATGTGGCATTGTTGTAGTTCTCGGATTTGGGTTATTCAAGAAGAAGCAAGATACCTTTATACTTAAGTTATAGGAAGGAAAGTTAGATGGCGGAAAATGTAATTGAGGTAAATGATGTCTCTATGCAATTTCGACTGTACAAGGAGAAAGTGGACAGTCTTAAGGAATTTGCAATAAAAAAAATAAAAAGAGAATTAGAATATGATAACTTTTGGGCATTAAAGAACGTAAGCTTTCAGGTGAAAAAGGGAGAAGCTGTTGGATTGGTAGGAAGAAATGGATCCGGGAAAAGTACCATGCTTAAGGTAATTGCCGGAGTTTTGAAACCTACGATGGGAAATGTAAGGATTGCAGGAACCATAGCACCTATGATTGAATTAGGGGCCGGATTTGACTTTGACCTGACAGCTAGGGAAAATATTTTTTTGAATGGTGCAATTCTGGGATATCCGAGAGAGATGCTTGAGGAAAATGTACACAATATTATTGAGTTTGCAGAGTTGGAAGACTTTATAGATGTTCCGGTTAAGAATTTTTCTTCCGGTATGGTAACCAGATTAGGATTTTCCATTGCAACAATTTATCAACCGGATATTCTGATTGTGGATGAGATATTATCCGTGGGAGATTTTAAATTCCAAAACAAGTGTGAAGAAAGAATTCAGGAAATGTTGGGAAAAGGAACAACACTTTTACTGGTTTCCCATAGTACGGAACAGGTGCGAAGAGTATGTGACAAAGCAGTGTTATTGTACAAAGGAAACATGCTTATAGAAGGTAACGTGGATGAAGTCTGCGATTTATATACAAGGTTATAAGGAGAGAATACATGGTATTACAGAGTAATAATGTAAAGCGTTTAATTATATATTTTGTTTTTGATAAGGACGGTATTATAGATGATTATATTCCGTATATGTTGGAAGAATTAAAGAAAAATTCTACAGAAATAGCAGTAGTATGTAATGGAAAGCTCAATGTTGAAGGAAGAAAGAAATTAGAGAAAATAACTCCGGTCATTATTGTAAGGGAGAACAAAGGTCTGGATGTTTGGGCGTATAAAACGGTATTAGATTATTACGGCTGGGAGAAACTTTGTACTTACGATGAAGTAATTATGATGAATTTTACCATCATGGGTCCTGTTTATCCGTTACAGGAAATGTTCGAAACGATGGATAAAAAGGACTTAGACTTCTGGGGAATTACAAAATACCATGAATATAAGGACGGAGATCCTTTTGGAACCATTGAATATGGATATATCCCGGAACATATTCAGTCGCATTTTATTGCTGTGCGCAGTAGAATGCTAAAGAGTATTGAATTTCAAGAATATTGGAATAATATGCAGGAAATTAAGGACTACCGGGAAGCAGTGGGATGTCATGAGGCAATTTTCACCAAGAAGTTCTCGGAAGCAGGATTTGCCTGGGATGTTTATGCAGATATGGGAGAAGGGTATAATAACCATCCTATTTTGTGTGCAACAAAACAAATGCTGGAGGAAAAACGTTGCCCGATATTTAAGAGACGTTCCTTTTTCCAGGATTATACCAATATTATCAATGATACCATGGGTGAAAATGCATTTGAGACATATAAGTATATCGACGAATGTACGGATTATGATGCCAATATGATTTGGGACAACATCCTAAGATTGGAAAATCAGGCTGACATCAAGAAAAATATGCAGTTGAATTATGTGATGGATGAGGCGAACGGAAAGGATATTTCGGGTATCCTTTCGAAAAGAAAAATAGCATTAGTTCTACATTTTTATTTTGAAGATTTAGCGGATTACTGTTTGCATTATATGAAATCAATGCCAAAGGAAGCAGATATTTATGTAACAGTGGGAAGTGAGAAAAAGAAGAAACTGGTTGAAGAAAAATTCTCAGTTCTTCCGAACAAAGTAACTGTAATTTTAATTGAAAACCGTGGACGTGATGTGAGTGCATTATTAGTTGGAACCAAAGAATTCATTATGGATTATGATTATGTGTGCTTTGTGCATGATAAGAAAGTAACTCAGCTCAAACCGGAAACAGTTGGAGCAAGTTTTTCGTATAAATGTTTTGAAAACTTATTGCCTACCAAGGAATTTGTAGAAAATGTAATAGATACATTTGAAAGAAATCCACGAATCGGGCTTTTAACTCCTCCACCACCATGTCATGGAGATTACTATATTACACTTGGATTAGAGTGGGGAATGAATTACGAGGTGACAAAGGAATTGGCAGAGAAGTTGGATATTACAGTGCCAATTTCTAGGGAAAAGGAACCGATTGCTCCACTTGGAACTATGTTCTGGTTCCGTCCAAATGCAATGAAGTTGTTATTTGATCAGGATTGGGAATATAAGGATTTCCCGCCGGAACCAAACAATATTGATGGAACACTTTTGCATGCAGTAGAGCGGATTTACAGCTATGTTGTTCAGCAGGAAGGCTATTATCCGGGATGGGTATTCTCATCACACGGAGCAGCAATGGAGATTACCAACCTGAATTATATGCTGCGAGGTCTCAATAATGAAGTATTTAATGCAGGACCTGGAGCTGGAAAATATGAAGAAGTTGTTCGAAATACCAAAAAGTCCTTCATTGAATGGAGAATGTGTCGTTCTGCGTTAGGATATACAGAAGGAAGCATTATCAATGCCAAATTATATCTGAAAAAGGATATGGAGTATTCGGAAGAGAATAGTGTTGTTGTAGCAAATGAGTCAGATGAGAACCTTTATGCATATGAAGGATTAGAGAAATATGGAGACATCAATGAAGTACGGTGGGATCCGGGAGAAAAAGCGGGAGTCATCATTCGTGATTTGAGCATGAAAGTGATACTTCAAAATGAAAGTGAATTGGAGTTATCCTTGAAAGATGCTGTTCACAATGGAATTTTCCTAGATAATGAATTGGTATTTTTAGGACCAGATCCACAGTTGTACTTTAAGTGGAAGGAAATTCTTCCGGTGAAGAAAATTATAGTAGAAGCAGATATTGTTGACCATATTACAATGGAAAAAGCAGAACATATCTATAAGAAAATGAGAAAAAGAAATATTTTCAAAAGAGTTGTAAATAAGATTTTTCGTTAAAGAGTTGAGGTAGAAATATGTATATTTCATTTTTTATTGAAATTGATACAAATAAAGAGGCAAAATATAAAGAAGAATTTTTGCATATGGTAGAAGTGTACCGGAGTACAGGAGGACACATCATAGCTTCGAAGGAATATGCTTCTCTTGTGAAGGAAAACGCGGAAGATGTTGTGTGGGAAATCCCGGAAGAAGTTATGGAAGATATCAGTGCTAATCTGGAGAATAGTTGGGATAGAGAATATTTGTTAGTGATTCAGAAAAATGATAAGCTAGAGCAGTGGATGTTGGAACGTTTGAAAGGAATCGAACAACAGATGGAAGCGATTATGTGCTACCGTGAGTATATCAGCGTGGGAAAAGTGGCTCAAGAAATAGGAGTTGAGGCATACTGCGAATATAGTACAAAGAACGGTGAAGCGCAGAATAGTATACAACAGTTACTTTCTTCCATGCAGAGTCAGATGAAAGCTTCTGAGGAAAAAGAAAAAAGTCTGCAAGAAAATGTGACAGGATTGCAGGAATATATAGCCTCAACGGAGAATTATTTGAAAGAATTGCAGAAACATGCTACAGAACTTGACGAAGAGTTACAGCATTATAAAGCATTTTATGACGAAAATTCGGAAAGACTGGAACAGTTACAGGAAGAAAACCAGAAATACATTAATTTGTACAAAGAGAACTTAGAGGAATTGAACAAAATGCGGGTTGCGTACCTTGACTTAAAGGAACAGAACGGAAATCATAAAAAGCGGAAGGAAAAATAAGAAAATAGTTATGAAAAAAGAAAGAATCTTTTACCTGGATTTTATAAGGGCATTTGCAGTCGTCGCAATTCTGCTGACTCACTATAATGCATTGTTTTGGTTTATGGAGCCGAAGTTGTTGGATAAAGTGGTGATTACGCTTAGAGTCTGCAATATATATATTGGAGATTTTGGAGTGTCATTGTTCTTTATTATTTCAGGTGCAGCTCTTATGTATGTGTATGAGCAGAAGTGTGAACTTTTCAAATTTTATAAAAAACGTTTAATTTCTATTTATCCTATGTTCTGGCTTACTTACATAATAGCTTTTTTGATTCAAAAAATGGTCTATCATGTAGATTTTTCCGGAATTCCTAAAGAAAATTTTGTTCTGACAGTCTTAGGATTTGACAGTTATTATTCCGGAATTATGCCGACTTTTTATTTGATTGGGGAATGGTTCTTGGGATGTATTATTTTAATTTACATTATATTCCCGCTGTTGCGCTGGGGAGTGAATAAGCATCCGGGGTATTTTACAGCAGTAATTGCGTTAGTGTATTTATTGGCAATTTTTTGTTATTCTACGCCATTAGATAAGTCGGTTCTTGTTGCGACGAGAATTCCGGAATTCTTTTTTGGAATGCTTTATATAAAGTATTTTAAGAAAACAAATTGGAAAGCAGCATTATTGGCATTGGCAGTGTTGGTTTTGAATACGGTATTTGCACCAGCATTTAATAGCAATATTCAGACCACTTATGTAGGTATTATGGCATTTTTAGTATTGACCTATATAGCAAAGTTTATAGAGTTCGGCTGGGTTAAGGCAATATGTAGTTTCCTAAGCAAATATTCTTATGCAATTTTTCTGACACACCATTTTATTATTTATAGGGTTGCGGAAAGAGTAGATTTTCAGTCGATTTCTACCGCAGGAAGTTATGGTGTGTTTGGGATTTGTGTAGCTGTAATTATTCCGGTATCTATGCTGATATATTTTATTGATAACAGAATTAGAAAAGGTACATCTATGTTGGTGAATAGGTTTCGGAAAAGGGAAGCGTAATAGTGTCCGAATGAGAAATGGGGATTGAGCAGATAATGAAGAGATTAGGAATTTATTTTTTCTTTGATAAACAAGGAATTGTAGATAGATATGTAGATTATGTATTGCAGGATTTTCACCAGCATGTAGAAAAGCTGATTGTTGTATGTAATGGTGAATTGAATGAAGAAGGAAGAAAGTTATTCGAAAAATATACATCAGATATTATTGTAAGAGAAAATAAAGGATTTGATGTATGGGCATATAAAACGGCACTGGATAGTGAGGGATGGGACAAATTGGTCACCTATGATGAAGTGATTCTAATGAATTATACTATAATGGGACCGGTCTATCCATTGCAGGAAATGTTCGATACCATGGATCAGAGAACAGAATTAGATTTTTGGGGAATTACAAAAAGTTTTAGTTTAGATTCAGCTATTGCACAAGAATTATGGCAGTGTCCCTATGGACATATTCCACAGCATATCCAGTCTAGCTTTATGTCATTTCGAAGAAGTATTGTATCATCCACGGTGTTTCAAAAATACTGGGATGAGATGCCAATGATAAAAACATACCATGAATCAGGTGGAAAACATGAACAGTTTATTACGAAATATTTTGAAGAAAATGGTTTTCAATGGGATTGTTACACAAACTATGATGATATGGATGAGAAAAGTTTTACATCTTGTCCGTTAATTGTGGCACCGCTGGAAGTGGTAAAAAAGAGACGATCTCCCTTCTTTAAAAGAAGAACATTTTTTACCACGAAACTGGATTATGAACAATCAGTACCGATGGCAAAAGAGTTTTTAGATTTTTTGGAACAGGAAACTTCCTATGACACTTCTATGATATACTGCAATTTGATTCGTACTTGCAACCAGAGGGATTTAGTAGAGAATTTTTTGTTGTTTCACATTGTATAGGAGATGAAGCATGTTGATTCGTGATAGAAGAATAGCAATATTCATAAATACCCAGAACATAATGGAACCGGAAAAAGTATTAGCAGAGTGTCGGAAATTTGAGACAGTAGCAGAAATATTTGTTGGAAATCAGAGCAGTGAATCATTGCATAATCTGGGAATTGATATTTCAGCAAATTTTTATGATTATGATTATGTAGTTATGATTAATCCGTTTAAAGAAAGTACCAGAGAAGCTCAAAGTGTTCGATTACAACGCCAGACCTATTATTTGAAGAGTGTATTAAAGAATATTTCTTATTTAGAACGTGAAATTGATATTCTGGAACAGTCTCGGTACGAAGGAATGTTAGTGCCTGTTATAGATTATGTAAAAGTATGCAATGGGGAAGATTATTTAGGATGGGAAGACTACTATACTAAGGTGGTAAAGGCAGTAGGGGAAAATCAGCTTAATGTAAGTACTGATGAAAGAAAAGCACCAATAATATCAGAAGGCGGATGTGCAATTATTCGAACTAGTGCTATAAGAGGATTTGAAGAACTTAAATGTGAAGAATTTGATTCACAGTTTATTTGCTATTTATTATCTTTGTATATACAAAGTCAGGGTTATTTGCCGGGCTACTGTATGGAACATGAAATGGTGGCAAATAATATTTTGGGATATGGGGCAGTAATGCCTAATAAAGTACAATATTTTCAACCCATTATGAAGTTGAAATGTGAAGTGTACTATGATATTGGCAAAGGATTTGATGTGTCAAAGGTATATACAATAGAGTATATATTGAAAATTGGTAAGAAAGAAAAGATAGA
This sequence comes from Roseburia sp. 499, assembly GCF_001940225.2. Taxonomy (NCBI): domain Bacteria; kingdom Bacillati; phylum Bacillota; class Clostridia; order Lachnospirales; family Lachnospiraceae; genus Roseburia; species Roseburia sp. 499. The sequence continues at coordinate 2,682,928 of NZ_CP135164.1, read as the reverse complement.
GTTTGAGATAGAAATTCCAAAGGGATGTAAGTATATCAGATTTGATCCTTGCGAAAAGTTCATGTGTGTTTGCTCTGAAATAAAGACAGATTTGGATGGCGTGAAAATTCATAACATAAATGGTATTCATTTTGGAAAAGAAGATTTATTCTTGACAAAAGACCCACAATATATTTTGGAAGGCGATTTTTCTAATATTGAGAAATTGACAATTACTATTGATTATATGTCTATCTTTTGGAGTGAAAATGGACTGAAAGATGAAATGGATAAGATTTTTCAGGAGAAGGGAGAATTGGCAAATGCTGTACATCATCTAACTTATGCATATCAAGAACAAGAGGAAGAGAAAAAACAAAAAGAGCAGGATGTTCAGAATGTGAGAGAAGAGCTGAGAAGCAAAAAAGAAGAGTTAGAGAACACAGAAGAAGAGTTAAAGAATATAAAAGAGGAGTTGCAGAGCACGAAAGAAGAGGTGCAAAACAAGATAATAAATTTAGAGAATGAACTACAGGAAATTAAAGGAAGCAGAAGTTGGAAACTATTATCTAAGTATAGAAGCATAAAAGCGAGAGTGTTGAGAAAATAATGAAAGAAGAAGTATAGTTTGTATTAAGTACAAAGGAAGGAAGAGCGTATGGAGGGAATTTCAGTAGTAGTACCGGTTTTTAATGAAGAGGGAAGTGTAAAAGAACTTCACAGAGAGATTTATGAAGTGTGCACAAGAGAAAAATATAATTTTGAAATTATATTTGTGGATGATGGCTCTAGGGATAAAACGCCAGAATTGTGTAAGGAGTTGTATCCGCTAAAGTATATCCGTATGCGCAAGAATTTCGGACAGACAGCTGCTATGGATGCGGGAATTAAAGCTGCAAAGTATGATTATATTGTGACAATGGATGGAGACAGACAGAATGATCCGGCAGATATTCCAAAACTGGTAAATTATCTGGAAGAAAATGATTTGGATATTGTTTCCGGTTGGAGAAAGAATCGAAAAGACACTGTGATGAAAAAGTTTACTTCAAGAGTAGCGAATTTTCTTCGTGGAATTATTGTAAAAGATAATATTCATGATAGTGGATGTTCTTTAAAAATATATCGGAAGGAATGCTTTAATCATATTAATTTATATGGCGAAATGCATCGTTTTATTCCGGCATTATTAAAAATCAAAGGATTTCGAGTAGGTGAAGTGGTAGTAAATCATAGACCGCGTACTGCTGGTGTAACAAAATATAACTGGAAACGTACTTTCAAAGGATTCGTCGATATGATATCTTTGTGGTTCTGGAGTAAATATGCAGTCAGACCATTACATATTTTAGGAACTGGAGGAATGTTCAGTATCTTTTTAGGTGGTGCTTGCGGTGTCTGGTCTATCGTTCTTTTTGCGATGGGAAGAAAAATGTCTGATAATCTTATGCCGCCATTGTTAACTGTATTCTTTATCATTACAGGATTACTGATGTTTATTTTTGGTCTAATGAGTGATATGATGAGTAAGACATATTATGGTTGTGGGATTGATAGTTCTTATAGTATAAAAGAAGTGGTTGAGAATAAGGAAGAAGAGTAGAGGGTTATGAAAATACTTGTACTTAATTATGAGTATCCACCATTAGGTGGAGGGGCGGCGCCAGTGTCTAGAGATATTGCAGCACAGTTAAAAGCACATGGACATAGGGTAACATTACTTACAATGGGATTTAAGGATTTACCAGAGTATGAAGTAGAAAACGGTGTTGAGATATATCGATTAAAGTGTATAAGAAAAAGGTCGGATGCATGTCAACCATGGGAGCAATTATCATATTTGTTAGCGGTTCGTAAATTTATGAAAAGACATCCAGAATTGCAAGAGTATGATGTATGTCATACTCATTTTGTAATCCCTACAGGAGAAGTGGCTTATTATATTTCTAGAAAATATAATATTCCATATATCATTACTGCACATGGAAGTGATGTAGAAGGGCATAATAAGAAAAAATCAATGATTATTATGCATAGAATATTAAGAAATTCATGGAAAAGAATCGTTAACAACTCATATCGTGTGGTCTCACCATCTATTTATTTGAAAAAGCTTATGGAAAGAAATAATAGTGAGGGAAATTATGTGATGATTCCAAATGGAATTGAAATACAAAAATACACGGAATTAAATGATATAGAAAGCAAAAAGAAAAAGATTCTGGTTATGGGACGTTTGCAGAGATTCAAAAATGTCCAAACTATATTAGAAGCAATTTCAAAAATAGATATGGGAGATTGGCGGGTGGAAGTTATTGGTGATGGACCATATCGTCAGCAATTGGAAGAATTGACTGAAACATTAGGAATTGCAGATGTTGTAGCATTTCATGGATGGATTCGAAATAATAGTCAAGAACAATTTGAGTTTTTAAAAGAAGCTTCAATCTATGTATCTGCCAGTCAATTTGAAAATTGCCCAATGTCGGTTATAGAGGCAACATTGTCTGGATGTTATCCAATTTTATCTGATATTCCGGCACATAGACAGTTGATAGAAGAAGATAGATTCTTTTTTGATACGAATGATGCAAATGATTTAGCAACGAAATTAATGAAAAGAATGAACATGGGAATAGTGGAATTTCAGCATAATTTGGATAAATATAGTTGGAACAATATTATTCCTCAATATGAAGAAATTTTGAAAAAAGCAAAAGAAAGTTATAACAATGCGGCTGGTATATGATAGGAGAGCGTAATGCAGAAAGTTTTATTTGTAATTCCAACACTAACTGGAGGGGGAGCAGAAAGGGTAGTTTCTACCCTTTCTCAGTATTTTCCGGAGGAGATATCAACGGATGTGTTATTGAATTCGTGTTCTGAGAAAGATTATAGATTTGATGGGAAAATCATAGAATTAGGAATGAAACCGCAAGTAACAAAAAGCTTTAGTTATCAATTGAAGGCAATGTGGTTGAGATTTTGGAAGTTAAAAAAATTGAAGAAAAGTGGTCAGTATTGTGCAGTGATTAGCTTTTTGGAAAGTGCTAATATAGTAAATATTTTGACAAAGAACAAGAAGTGTAAGACCATCGTATCTGTTCGAAATGTTATTTCGCAAGAAAATAATACAAGCTACCGACATATTATAAATTTAATTGTAAGGCTATTGTATAATCGTGCAGATAAGGTGGTTTCGCTATCAAAAGGAGTAGAAAAGGATTTGACAGAAAACTTAAAGTTGAATCCAAAGAAAAATATTACTATCTATAATGGTTATGATATTTCTAAGATGGGACACAAAAGTAAAGAAAGTGACAAAGCAGAGTTCACATTTATTACTATGGGAAGAAATGTAGAACAGAAAGGACAGTGGCATCTGATAAGGGCTTTTAGTCAGGTGGTAAAGGAATACCCGAATGCAAGATTGAAAATTCTTGGGCAGGGAAATCTTGAAGATTATTTGAAAGAACTTATAAAGGGCTATCAGTTGGAAGATATAGTTTTGTTAGAAGGATTTATAAAGAATCCACAAAGTGAACTTGAAAAAGCAGATTGCTTTGTATTTCCATCATTATTTGAGGGATTTGGGAATTCATTAATTGAAGCCTTGATTGCAGGTTTGCCTGTTATTGCGAGTGATTTTAGATATGGCGCCAGGGAAATTTTAGCGCCATCGTTGGATATCACTGAAGAGAATAAGGATTCTATTATAGAGGCTGAATATGGCATTTTGATTCCAGTTTGTTCTGGAAAACATTATACATGGCAAGAACCATTAGAAAAAGAAGAAGAGTTAATGGCTAGTGCAATGATAAATTTTTTGAAAAATAGTAATGATAATAAGTATGAAAAAGATAAATTGAAAGAGTGTGTAGAGCGTTTTTCAATAGAAAAGTGTATTGAAGACTGGAAGAAAGTCTTGGTATAGATGTAGATAATCTTTTGGTTGTATAATGTAGTTAATTGTAGCAATAGAACGGATAGTACATGTATAGATTAGGAAGGTGGTGCTGAAAAATGTGTGGTATTTGTGGATATATATCAAAACATGAGTATCCAATTAAAATATTAAAAAAGATGAATGACACTATGGTACATAGAGGACCTAATGATAGTGGTGAAATTATTGAAAGAATGAGTGATGGTGCATATATTGGATTAGGTCAAAGAAGATTGTCAATTATCGACTTAAGTGAAAATGGACACCAGCCTATGTATGGCACTAATAAAGATGTTGTTATTGCATATAATGGTGAAATATATAATTTTATGGATATTCGAGAAGAATTAGAAAAAAATGGCAGAAAATTTATTTCTAAATGTGACACAGAGGTATTATTACAAGCATATGAAGAATATGGAATATCTATGCTGGATAAGCTTAATGGAATGTTTGCGTTTTCTCTTTATGATAAGAAAAATAATCTTGTGATTTTGGCAAGAGATAGAATTGGAGAGAAACCATTATATTATTATTGGAATGGTAAAACAATGATATGGGGATCAGAATTGAAACCTATTATGACTCACCCAGACTTTCATAAAGAAGTCCGAAGAGATATTATTTCAAAATATTTGTGCCACAAATTTATTTGTTCTCCTGATACTATATTTGAAGATACATATAAACTAGAACCAGGACAGTATATTATTTATCATGATGGGAAAATTGAAAAGAGAAAATACTGGGACATTATAGAAAAGTATGAGGAGAATTCCACTAATTTAATTGAAGACTATTTTGAAGTCAGAAAAGGTGTGAAAGAACTTATATATGATTCTGTAAAATTGAGAATGAATGCTGATGTTCCTGTTGGAACTTTTTTGAGTGGCGGAATTGACTCCACTTTAATTACTGCAATGGCGCAGGAAATCAAAGGGAGTAAAATAAGGACATATACTATTGGTTTTGAAACAAAAGAGGAGAATGAGGCTATATATGCAAAGGAAATTGCAAAACATATAGGGACAGACCATACAGAACTATATATCACTCAAAAAGATTTAATAGATATGTTAGAAGAGATGCCTAAATATTTTGATGAACCATTTGCTGATTCGTCACAGATTCCGACAATGTTGGTTTCTAAGCTTGCACGTCAAGATGTTACTGTTACATTGGCAGGTGATGGTGGTGATGAGTTGTTTTGTGGTTACAAAATGTATGATTGGGCACATTGGGCACAAAAATTAGATGTGTTTGGCAATATTGCATATCATATGTGTGGCGAAAAGATGATTAATATGATGCCAGACAAACTATATGCTTTGGTGAAAAATAGAGATGCAAAATATAAAGCACAATTATTTACTGATGTACGACAGAGATATACAAGAAATATAGTGGAAGGAATAAGCGAATCTGCTAAATACAATTTTGAGGAGAAAATGACGGAATCTGATTGGCAAATTCGACGTATGTTGATAGATATGAAAACTTATTTGCCAGATGAAATTTTATGTAAGACGGATAGAGCATCTATGAAATATTCACTGGAAGCGCGTGTACCACTTGTAGACTATCGTTTAGTAGAATATTCTTTTCGTATACCACATGAGTTTAAATACAAGAGTGGGTGTAAGAAATATATATTAAAGGATATTACATATGATTATGTGCCAAAGGAATTATTAGATAGACCAAAACAAGGATTTGGTGTTCCGCTTGCTTTATGGATGAGAACAATTTTATATGAAGACTTATGCAGATATGCTGAACCAGAAAAATTAGAAAAACAAGGAATTTTTAGGAGTGAAGAAATATGGAAATTTATTAATATGGTTTCAAAGTCGAATAAGTCTGTTTATAATTCAGTTCTTTGGTCATTTTATGTATTTCAGAAATGGTATCAGGAGTATGTTGAGGATTTGTGGAATTAATCTGTATTAGCAAGAAGTATAAAGTGGAAATCAAGGGGGGAGAAGATTTGTTAAAAGAAAAATCAAATAAATCGGTCTACAATTCGGTACTTTGTTTTTTATGTGTTTCAAAAGTGGTATCAGGAGTATGTTGAGGATTTATGGAATTGAAAAGGAAAATGAAAAAGAAAGTGTTAGATTTAATGTCACAAAACAAATATCGTAATATTTTCTGGAGTATGCTTTCTAAAGCTATTATTACGATACTGTATTTTATAGGAGACATTCTTATTGCAAGAATGTTGAGTTTAAGTGAGTATGGAGAGTGGGCTTTCTTCTACTCTATTATAAGTATTTTATTTTGGATTGCGTGGTTTGGATTAAATATTTCATCTAAAATTTATGTAGCAAAATGTGGAGAAAATGAAAAGTTGCGTTCGAAGTATATTAAAGTGACGCTAAAAGTGAGAGTATTTGTATCAAGTATTTTTTTTCTAATATTTTTGCTAATAACTTCACCGTTGGCATTGCAACTTGGGTATCCACAAAAATACATAAATTTAAAGTCATTGCTATTTATTGGATGCTTTTTAACGTTTGCAAATTCAATGAATGAGTATTATAAAGAGCAGTTTTTGGGATTAAATAAATTCAAGAAAATTACGGTTTTGGCAGTAGCTGAATATGGTGGGTATGTTCTATTTAGTTATATTGGAATTTTAATTTTTAGAAATTCATTAGGAGTTGCGTTGGGATATCTGGTAGCACTTATTATGTCGAGCGTAATTGGAAATTTCATGTTAAGAGATGAGTATGATAGGGAAGTTGCCATTGATAAATTGGAAGCAAGGAAAAAGGCAAAAGAAGTAATTAAGTATGCACTTCCTATTTTAATCATCAGCTTTGGTGCATTGATTTTGCTGGAAATGGATACGCTCATGATAGGTATGCTTGGAGACAAGGAGGATATTGCACTTTATTCGATAGCGAAGAAGATTGTAAGTAAAGCGGTTAGTGTAAATGACGCGTTTTGTGCAGGAGTTATAGTAACTTTTGCAGTTATTACGCCAGAAAATGTTTTGGAAAAAGAAAGAGAATATAAAAAACTGATTAAAGAAAATACGTTGTTGACGTTAATAATAACAATTGGAATGATAGTGTTGGGACCTGTTTTAATTACTTATATGTATGGATTAGAGTATCAATATGCATCTGTGTTATTACTGATGTTGATGCCATATTATATTATTACAGCATTATCACATTTTTTTGCAAGTATTATGGATTTTCAGAGTATGGCAAAGGAAAGAAGCTATTATTTTTGGATTACTATAGTTATTAATTTTGTTTTGAATTTTACATTAATTCCTAGGTGGAACTCCGTAGGAGCGACAATTGCAACAATCGTATCGGTAATTCCGTATGCAGTTTTAACGTTTAGAAGTAATCTTGTTATATTCAAAAAGTACAAAAATAGGAGAAAAGAGAATGATATATGTTGATATGTGTGGTAGGTTAGGAAATCAGATGTTTCAATATGCCATGGCAAGACGGATACAGGTTGAGACAGGCGATGAAATTGCTATTAGTTCATATACAGTAGCAAAAGATAATTGGGGGGAAAACGATCTGAGATTTTTTCAGATAGTTCCATTTGTTGATTTAGGAAATAAGCATAATGTATTATTAAAAGATACAAGTCTTTGGCAGAAAGTAGTTGGTTATAGTTATTTTTTTTATTATAAAAAAATGTGTAAAGATTATGAGGACGTAAGACGGTATCAGATAAAAAAACAGCCGTTATTGAATAAAGCAGGAATCTGTTGGATGAATAAGGGTTTTTACCAGTATGATTATAACTATTTCAAGAAAGGTGCAATTGTAAAAGGAAATTTTGAGAATCCGAAGTTTTTTGATGATATTAGAAACTTATTAAAGAAAGAATTTACACCAATTGAGCCACCGAGAGTGGAGAATGAGGAATTATATAAGATAATTAACGAAAATAATTCAGTTTGTATTTCAATCCGAAAAGGGGATCATGTAAAAGTAGCTGAGACCAGAAAGTATTTTCATGTGTATGAAGATTCATACTTTTTAACGGCGATGGATATTATGGCACAGAAAGTTGAAAATCCTATCTTTATTATTTTTTCGGATGATATCGAATGGGTAAGGAATAACATTGAATTTAAGTATCCGGTTTATTTTGAAACGGGGAATGATCCGGTATGGGAGAAATTAAGATTGATGTACTCATGCAAACACTTTGTTTTATCTAACAGTACCTTTTCTTGGTGGGCCCAGTACCTTAGTGATAATGTGGAGAAGGTAGTAATTTCACCGAAGAAATGGATTAATGACAGATATGATTCGGAGTTAAATGATGAAAAGTGGATTTTAATATAAATAGGAAGAACGGGAGAATGAGAATATGCAGCTGAAGAAGAGCCAGATGATAAAATGTGGGATAATAATAACTTGTCTTTGGTTTACCTTTTTTTTATATATTTTGTACGGACAGAATATGTATCTGGCTATAAATTTTGAAAGCTGTGAGAGAAGCGAAAAAAGTGATAGCTATAGTATTATAGCGTATGATGGGGTTACGAATTATAGGGAAGAAAAGAGTGGGGGAATATATGAGAAGAGTGTAAGAGAAAAGTTTCCATTAGGATTTGATGAGGATTTAAATGTAAATATTTATTTAAACCCTATAACTGAAAAAGTTAAAATTAATAATATTTCTCTTTATTATAACCAGATTAAGATAAGTGAAATTGCAGGAGAAGAGGTTACAAGAGAATTTGGACTGGAAAATGCGAAAGTAGCAGAATTATCAGAGAAAAACATTACTTTGGAGAATGCCGGAGAGAGTGCTCCAATTTTGCTATGGAGAAATTACGGACAAGAGTTAAAAATGATACATATAATACAAGGAATGAAAGCGTTTCAACTTCTGGTTATTGTATGTTTTATTAGTGTACTGATAATTGAGATAAATAAGAGAGCAGGTATGTGGACGACTCAAAAAAAATGTCTAAATCCGAACATAGTTATGTTAGGACTGTTAGTTGTAGTAAGTGGTCTGATTTTTTTCTCATATTTGACAGGAGAGAAGTATTTTGCGTTTACAATGTCGGATATAGCAAGTGATTCAATTAATCAGATTGTGCCAATAACAATGCAACAGGCAAGAGAACTGGAAAATATAGGAGAAGTGTGTCCCTGGTCATTTGAATATGGATTAGGTGGAGAGGCACAATGTGATATATTTAATTATATGATAACTGTTTTTGGAAGCAAAAATGTATTATATATGTTAGGAGCAGCAACTGTTTTAAAGTGTATTTTAGCGGGAATGATTTTCTTTCAATATACACGTTTGTTGGATATTTCAAATAGTCTGAAATATGTTGCGGCTATGTCATATGCATTTTGTGGACACATGATTGTAAGAAGTGGGTGGTTTGGATACTCAAAGGAGGTAATATTTGTTGCTTTTCTTATTTTTGCAATTGAAAAGTGGGCAAAGGATAGCAAGTGGCAATGGATACCACTCGCATATGCGCTGCTGTTTTGCTATAGTGGTATTTTTGTAACGATAATTTGGATAGTGGTGGGTTGCGGATACTATATTATGAGAAGGTCATTACAGAATGGAACTTGCGTTTCTGAAATTGGGAAAAGTATTGGGATTTGGGCTATATTTATTGGAGTAGGAGGCCTGATTGCAGGATATAAATTAATTCCTGCAATTTTGGAAATGGTAAATAGTAACAGGGTACATTCTATGGTAAGTAGTATAGGTGGAACAGAAAGCAATATGATTCAATATTTTATTCCCTATACGTGGCGTGAAATTGCAAAATCTGTATTGCGTGCATTTTCCAATAATATTTTGGGGGTGAACAATTATAGGGGAGTTCAAAATTATCTGGCAGATATACCATTATATAGTGGTTTGTTTACAATATTGTTGGCACCACAAGCATTGGTAATAGGAACAAAAAAGGAGAAAAAATGGAATCTTGTTCTGTACTTAATATGTGTATATTATATTTGCTTTCCTACTATTAGAAGTATTGTAAATGCATTTTCTGATAGGTATAATTCAAGAATGAGTTCCTTTTGGATAAATGTTGTATTAATTTATATTGGAGTCCATACATTGAATCACATCATAAGGGAGAAAAAATGTGTAGAGTGGCTTCTTATACTAACAATGGTAATGGAAAGTGTATTTCTTATTTTGAGTGCATGGAAATTAGGTAGTGTTGATGCCCAAAAAGAATGTATAAAAGCAGTTATATTCCTTTTGTTATTAACAAGTGTATTACTTTGTTTTTTACATAAATGGATAAATCAGAAAACGGCAAATGGATTAATTATTTGTTTGAGTGCTTTTGAGATTGTTTTAATTTCGTATCCTGCTGTAAATGACAGATATGTTGTTACAAAAGATGAGTTGAACAATGCCTATGAAGATGGAACAACAGAGCTGCTAAGTGAAATAAATGATAATAGTTTTTACAGAGTGAATAAAACATACCAGTCGGTAGGATTAAATGATGCTTTGTATCAGAACTATTCAGGAACTAGGTCTTATTTGGGCGGGACTACGCATTCAAATGATTTGCTGGATTTTACTGAATCAATTGGCGTAAAAAATATGTATTCCTCAACTTCATATTTGCTAGGGTTTGATGGATTGAATTCTGTTAATACCATGCTCGGAGTTAAATATAATTTAGCGCGGGATGAAAAACAACCATATGGATATGAAATGGTTAAGAATGAAGGTCATTTGTGGCTTTCAGAGAATAAGAACAGCTTGCCATTGGGGTTCGGGTATGATTCTGTAATATCAGAAGAAAATTATTATGAACTGAATGTTTATGACCGCAGAGAGGTTTTGCTGAATAGTGTAGTAGTGAAAAATGATAGTGATTGGTTGGAAACTAGTGGAATAGAAAAAATATCGAGCTATAATGAATATGAAACAATTGCAGATAGGAGTTCCAATGTATTAAAATTTAATGATACAGAATCATATGCAAATTTATTTGAGAATAAGATACTTCAGATTCCACATCAAGGGAAAGCAGTTTTTGACGTAGAGGATACAGAAAGTGGAAATTTGATTATTTTTACAGATGTTAATTGCTCTACAAGAAGTAACACATATGTTACTTATCGGTATAAAATGGAAGATGGTTCTTATGAAGATATTACAAGAATTCTTTATTTGCAGATAGGTAAAAATCATGTTCGACTTGATATAGATATGGAAAATTTGAGTCAAATTGTGATTCGAACAGAAAGGGCTGTTGAGTTTGAAGTAGATAATTTATCCACTACCTATATGGATGATAGTGTTTATGCTTCTTATGAACAAAATTGTCAGGATAGAAGAAAAGATGTGTTAGAAATAGTAGAAATGGAAGGGGACAGGATTAAGGGGAAAATTACTAATACAAGTTCAGATGTTTTATTTCTTTCTATTCCTTACGACGAAGATTGGCATATTTATGTAGATGGGCGAGAGGTAATGGTCGAAAAGTTGAACATAGCATTTATAGGATGCCGTATCCCGAAGGGAGAACATGATGTAGAAATACGTTTTGAAAAAGACGACCCGTATATCCTTTATTCATGTGGCGCTTTTTTGGGATATGTATTTGCGGAAATTGTAGTAGAAATGTATAGATACAGAAAAAAGAAACGTAGTGCAATAGCGAGGAAAAGGTAGATGAAATAATGCCGAAAAAAGAGGGGTAAGAATAATTATTTTGATTCACATTACGGTAGTATACTGAGGTGTTTGCAATGGATAAATCATTATATGAGGAATCTGTTGTATACAGAGTAAGTAAACTGATATATTTGATTTGAACTAAGTTAAAAATGGTGAAAGGCAGTAGAATTTTATTATCGAAAAAAGTAAAAGGAGTTTAAATGCGGAAAAGGATTATTGATACAACACTGTTTTGTGGAATTATTGGAATTGTGCTTATTATATTATTTCATAACTATATTTGGGGAGAAAAGTATTTTTTGTTTTCCAATGTAGTTGAGGATGGTGTGGTGCAGTTTTACCCGGAATATTACCAAAAGGCTCAGAATGGTATAGGAAATTCGTTTTCTTTTTCATCTTCTTGGGGAAGTGCCAGTTCGAATTATGATCCTTTTGTCATACTAATAGGTATATTTGGAAGTAGACATGTGGCATATATGATGGGCATAGTTATGATGATAAAATGTGCGCTTTCCGGCTATGTTTTTTATGCTTTTTTAAGAGAAAAGGGAATGGAAAGAGTAACCTGCATTGTATTTGGTTGCTGTTATGCATTCTCTATTCAGGTAATTGGGGGAGGATGTTGGAAAACACAGGCCGAAGTGGCAATGATTGCAGCAATATTTTTATGGGCAATTGAAAGGTGGAAAAAGAAGAGGAGTTTGCTACTTTTTGCAATTGGAGTTGTTTTATCTATATTATGCCTTAGTTTATACTTTCAGTTAATGTTAGCGGTATTTTTACTATTATATGTTATAGCAGAAGTTTATCAGAGTGGATATAAATCGAAAAAACATTTTTCGACCATTCAGAAAAAAGTAATTGTTATCTGTAGCATTGTATTCCTTGTTGTGGTTGCAGGAATATTATATCAAGAGTTAACTGACATTTTTCATAGTTATCGTTTTCAAACAGGAGTGCAAAGCTTTGGAACAGAATGGAAGAAGACTTTTTCCTATGAAAATATAAAGATAATTGCCACTATGATGATGAGGACTCTTGCACCAAATGTAATGGGGATTCCGGGAGCAAATGAATATTATGGAAGAGATACAGGTTGGTATATAGGAGATGGTTCATATTATTGTGGAATTTTAGCTCTTTTGCTAATTCCGCAAGTTTTTCATCGTGATACCCAAAAAAGAAATATTGTGGTTGCAACAGAATTGACAATTTGTGGTATGATTGCCACTTGTCCGGTTTTTCGTTTACTTATTAATGGATTTGCTAATGACATCTATAAGTTATCCAGGGTGTGGGTAATTATAATTATGCTGATGACAAGCGCCACTGCGTTCAATGAGATAATAACGAAGAAAAGGAGAATTAAGGAAAAACGCCTTCTGATAACCTGGGGGATAACAGTAATAGCGATAGGAATTGTATGTTTCAAGTTACGAGAACGTATTTATTACTATGACATTTTTATGTATCTGCTTATTTCCATGTTGGAAGTTTTGGGATTATGTTTATACAATAGAAAAAAAATTATAAATGAGAAAGTTCTGCAATGTGGATTTATAATTTTGACAATGATAGAAGCCGTTTCATTTAATTATAAGTTCATAAATAATGATGATGCTGTTAAGAAAGATGATTGGATTACCGGATATTACAATGACGGAACAACGGAAATATTGGAACAGACGAATGAGAAAGAAATATTTGAACGAGTGGATAAAACATATTTGAGTGTTCAGATGAATGATGCACCTGTGCAGGGATATAATGGAACCTCGTATTATATTGGTGGGGTTGGAAATAGTGAATTCACGGATTTGGTGACGGCAACTTCTATTCCAACGTTAAGAAAAATGCCGGGATGGTGTTTGGGGATAACTGGAAATATCTATCTTGAGTCAATGTTCTCGGTGGATAAGTTGATTTCAGGCAGTGATAATTGTTCAAACTATGGATTTTATTTGGAGAATACGCTTGACAATAAGTATTTGTATCAGAATAACAATTCATTGCCGCTTGGATTCTGTTATGATAAGGTGATTTCAAGTAGTATGTTTGAAGAAATGGATCCATTGGAGAGAGCAGAGAGTCTTCTGAAATATGCCGTAGTAGAGGATAAAAATGAGGAGTTTAAGAAATGGAATACTGGCTTGAAGGAAGAACAAAAGGAAATGAAGTCGATATATAAAGATGAAGTGGCAGACTATGCAGTGGGTTCAGTGATTGAGTTGCCAGTAGAAATTACATCAGATGAGACAATAGTAGTGGAATTACAAAATGAGGAGGAGGCAAGTGTTCATGTCTGCTGGGCGACAAATGATGGAAGGAATGGTTATCAATATGCCAGCTGTTATGAAAAAAATGGTAAGACTAAGACAGAATTCAGTGGGCAGGATGGAATAAAGTATATTACTATATATGATAATATGGATAACACAGTGGAAAATATAGATAAGGTTAAGATTAGTATTTTTTCATCGGCAGAATATTATGAAGAGTTTGAAAATGATGTTAGTGCAAGAAAGAGAAATGTTTTAGATATTCAGGAATATTCGGATGAATATATTTGCGGTACAATTGAGAGTGAAAAGGACCAACTGTTATTTCTTTCCATTCCGTACAGTGCTAATTTTAAATATTATCTGGACGGAGAGGAGGTACGGAAGGAAAGAGTGAACATGGCTTTTACAGGCCTATATCTGCCAGCGGGAACACATCAGATGGAGGCCATTTATCAGAAGAATTTTTGGAAGGATAAGTTTGTTGTTTCGGTAGTGGTGATGCTTGTATGGGTAATACTTACAAGCATGCAGAGAATAAGAAAGAAGCGTAGTTTGAAGAATTAGGAGAAAAGAATTCTATACAATGTTTTTGTTGAATCCAACCAAAGCGATATGCTATAATATAAAACATATAAGAAATGTTTCACAAAATGCGAAGGAGGAATTCTATGAAAAAAAATTTAGTTTCTAGTCGTATGTTGAGATGCTTTGGAGCTTTTTTACTTTCATTTCTTCTGATTTTTCCATTATTGGTTCCAATGCAGGCAAAGGCAGCAACAGGATTAATGGGAACAAGAGCAACAGCAGCTGATGTGGTAGCGGCTACATCTACAAATAAGAAAGGCATTCAAGGCACTGAGTTTTGGACGGATAGCAGTGATACGGAATTCAAAAATTCTGTAACGCATGTTTACATGAATTTAGAACTTACCAGTATCATCAATACAGATGGAACCGGAACTCCATATGTATACAACGGAAAAACATACTATTTCAATTATGAAAATTATGTAAAAATTTTTGAGTGGAGAATTAGAGAATTACGTGCGGCAGGAAAAGTCATTACGGCTGAAATATTGATGGGGTGGACGGAAGACCCACAGTTACAGAAATTGATTTATCCTGGCGGACGAGAAGCTGGACATTTCTATTATGCGTTAAATGTTCAGGATGCGGAAGCGGTTGAAACATTAAATGCAACATTTCATTATTTAACAGATGTTTTTGGACAGTCTGACTGTTTTATTCAGAATTGGATTTTAGGAAATGAGATTACAGCACCACAGCATTATAATTATTGTGGAACATATGATGTTAATACGAATATTGATATAGCGGTAAAATCTTTTGATCTTTTGTATAATGCAATCCAGGACAACAGTCCTTATTCAAAGGCATATGTTTGTCCGACACATAACTGGTATGATAATTTAGTAGGAACAGGTATTCCAACGAAAACATTTATTGATGGATTTGCAGCAAGAGAGCAGGGAAAGAACTGGAATATTGCATATCATGCGTATCCTAGAAAGATGGATAAGACCATGTGGAGTAAAGACGCAGCAGCAGATATGTCACATGATATAACTTCCAACTTTGTGTGTGCTGCTAATTTAGAGGTTCTGACAGATTATATCAAGAATACATATGGAAGCTCACATCGTATCATTCTTTCTGAACAGGGATTTGATTCAGCAACTCTTGGAGAGGAAGCACAGGCAGCCAGCCTGGCATATCTGTATTATGCAGCAGCAAGAAATGATATGGTAGATGCCATGATGTATGTTCAGTACAAGGATAACCTGGGAGCTACCGGTGCGGGACTTTATCAGGGATTGGTGAATGCAGATGGTACCGGACGACAGGCATATAATGTATTCAAATACATGGATACGCCACAGGCAGCTTCCGTGGTAGACCCATATATGCGTTATATTACGCCAAATGATAGTGGGACACCGATTACAAGTTGGACGGATGATATTATCTGGAAGGCAACACCGACAAGTGCTACGTTGACATCAGCACAGCTTTATATTCCGGATGGACAGACCGGACCGTGTGTTCAGATGGCCATGAGTGCTACAACGTCCAGCAGTACAGATTTGGAATACAGATGGTTGGTATATGACCAGAGTACCTGTGTATGGGAAGTTGTGAGCGGTTGGCAGTTAAACCAGAATATTTTAAACTGGTATCCGGCAAAACAGGGGAATTATCTTGTACAAGGTGAAGTTCGTGTGGCAGGAAACCCAAGCTCTATACTTACTGCAGCAACGGGATATCAGTATGGAACAGTATCAACACTGTCTTCCGTAGGAATTTATCTCTGGCAGTATGAGAATGGTTTGATTGAAGGAGGAGCTGTTGTAAATGATGGTGTAGATACTTCAGGATTATCTTATCGCTGGCTAGTGTATGATGTGAAAAATGGACAGTGGATTCAGGCAAGTGACTGGTCAGGAGATTATGGAATTCATTATAGACCGAGTACCAGTGGTGACTATTTAGTTTACTGTGAGGTAAGGGATAATGCAGGCAGAACAGTCAATACAACGGTAGGAGTGAACTACCGTCATGCAATCAAGGCAATCTGCCAGATGCCGGATCCAAATGGAAACGGATATTTGATTGGTATTCAGAGTTTTAATAATCCGGGATATTATTACGAGATGCAGATTTTAGATTGTAACTTGTATGTACAGGGATTAGATGCATGGATTTACACAACCGGAAAGTGTGGAGCACAGGATACGACCTTGTGGACAACATGGAAGCCGGTACCGGGATATTATTGGACATTATTTAATTTATATGACGCATCCGGAAATCTGATAGATCAGCAGTGTTATGGGTTTACAAATGCAGAGTAGGTAGATGAAATCAAGGGAGACCATTCGTGGTTTCCCTTGATTTTACTATCATTTGTTGCTTTTCATTTAAAAGTATTAATGTTATAGTATTAAGTAGGATAAAATTTACAAAGGAGATAACAAATGAGAATAGCAGTAGCAGGAACGGGATATGTAGGCTTAGTAGCAGGGGTGTGCTTTGCCGAAAAGGGACATGATGTAATGTGTGTCGATGTAGATGAAAAAAAGGTAGAAATAATGAAGTCTGGCATTAGTCCAATTTATGAACAGGATTTGGAAGAACTAATGCAGAAGAATTATAAAGAAGGACGATTGGACTATACCACAGATTATCAGGCAGCTTATCGGGATGCAGAAGCAATTTTTATCGGAGTAGGTACTCCGGAGCAGCCGGATGGTTCAGCTAACCTTTCTTATATAGCAACCGTAGCAAGACAGATTGCTGAGAATGTGGAACGGGACTGCTTAGTAGTAGTTAAGTCTACGGTTCCGGTAGGAACGAATGATAAGGTAGAGCAGTTTATTCATGATTTCCAGAAAAATAAGGAGATTAAGATTGAAGTGGCAAGTAATCCGGAGTTTTTAGCTCAGGGAACAGCGGTAAGAGATACGCTGCATGCAGCCAGAATTATTATTGGAACAGAATCGAAAGAGGCAGAGAAGAAGTTGATGGAGATTTATGAGCCATTTGATATTCCAATCGTATCTGTAAATCGTAGAAGTGCAGAAATGATTAAGTATGCAAGTAATGACTTTTTGGCATTAAAAATTTCTTATATGAATGACATTGCGAATTTGTGTGAGTTGGTAGGTGCAGATATTGAAGATGTGGCAAAGGGAATGTCCTATGATGAGAGAATTGGAGAGAAATTCTTAAACGCAGGAATAGGCTATGGCGGAAGTTGTTTCCCGAAGGATACCAAGGCGTTGGAATATCTTGCAAGACAGAACGGATATGAATTGCGTACGGTAAAGGCGGCAATTGAAGTCAATAAGGCGCAAAAGACATTGCTTTTGCATAAGGCAATGAAGCGTTTGATTACCTTTCAGGGATTAAAGGTAGCAGTGCTTGGACTGACATTTAAGCCTGGAACCGATGATTTGCGAGAAGCACCGTCATTAGAAAATATTCCTCTTTTATTGCAGGCAGGAGCAGATATTTATGCATATGATCCGGTGGGAGTAGATAATTTTAAAAAGCGTTTTCCGGATGGAATTACATATGTAAGTACTCCGGAGAAAGCATTGAAAGAGGCAAATGTGTGCTTTATTTTTACAGAGTGGAATGAGATAAAGATGGTAGAACCTCGAAAATATGCAGAACTGATGCGTACACCACTTGTATATGACGGAAGAAATATATATCGTCCGGAGGAAATGATAGAAGCAGGAGTGGAATATTATTCTGTTGGAAGATAAATAATTTATTATTTGAGAAGAGATATAGGAGGTAGGTTATGAAGAAGGGTTTTTTACATGCAATTGGGATTCTGGGAATGATAGTTGCACTTTCCTTAGGAGTGAAAATGCCGGCAGAGGCGCATACTACGGGAAGTTTGCAATGGAGAGATGGAGCGTATCATTTGTATGATGCAAATGGAAACTTAGTTATCAATGATTTTGTATTTGATGGTGAATATACGTATTATGCGCAAGCAGATGGAACGCCAATGAAGGACCGTTTGACTTATCATCCGGATGGGGAACACATTATTTATTTTGATGAGTATGGACATGAGGTATTTAGTGCATTTCAGTATTGTGAAAGCGTAGGATATACCTGTTACTTTGATTCACAGGGATATATCTACAAGGATCAGATTACATTTGTTGATGGAGATGTAGTATATCTGAATGCGAATGGTAAAGTGGAGGATTCCGGTTGGTTTCAGTTTGCCAATGGTGTAGACTATGGTTATGCGAATGAGGATGGGACCTTGAAGAATAGTCGGTTTGATTATGATGCCTCAGGAAGAGTGGTATATTACCACTGGAATGGTATGGTGGCGAGAGGTTTAATATCGGATGGTTTGTGGTATTACAGTCTTGATACGGGAGACGGACATTATCTGGGACGTTTTAAGGCAGCAGGAGTAGCAAGTTCTGATACTTATGAATTGCAGGTTTTGGATTTAGTGAATGAGGAACGGCTTAGCAGAAATATTGCGCCTCTTAAGTTAAACACACAAGTACAGCAGGCGGCACAGGTGAGAGCGGTGGAAATATGCAGTTATTTTAGCCATACACGTCCGGATGGAAGAAGTTGTTTTAGTGCATTGGATGAATATGTAACAGATGGATATTGGGGTGCCGGAGAGAATATTGCAGCAGGACAGGCATCCCCGCAAGAGGTAATGAATGCATGGATGAATTCACCGGGACATAAAGCGAATATTTTAAAGAAAAGCTATACTGAGATGGGAATAGGATATTACTATAAGGCGGATAGTATGTATAAAAAACACTGGGTGCAGATGTTCATTAGTAGATAGAGAATATAGGAGAAAACATATGAGGAAAAGCATAGGCGTTAGAAAAGGGATATTATTGTTTGGGGTATTTCTGTTAATGTTATGCTTTTGTGGGAAAATGCATGTCCGGGCAGCAGAAAAATGGCAGACCAGAGACTGGTCAGAGTGTGGAGAAACACGGTATTACTATAATCAGTTATCAGAAAGAGAAAAGGAATTATATGATGAACTGGATGGTGTGTGTAATCGTTTTTTGACCTCAACAGAAGATGCTGTTATTGAGAATTATCTTAATTGTAGTTATATTGCTGATGAACTGGATGGGAATGGACTGACATCGGATGAAGTAAGCAAGGTAGCAACATATTTTAAATGGGAAAATCCGCAATATTATTTTTTGAAGTCCGTAGATCGGAGTCAAATTGTGGATTCTATTACGGGGACTACCTATATTGTTTCTATACAAGTATATGATGAGTTTGCAAGTGGAACACAAAGAGCAGGATATACAGCTCAATTATCGAATGAATTGGATGAGTATTTAAATGCAGTAGCAGGTGTGAGCCGAGATTATGATAAAGTAAAAGTAATGCATGACCTGATGTGCAATAAGATTGAGTACAGTACAAGTTTGGATAACGGATGGGATCAGCAGTGTGTGAGTGCTATGACTGGGGACCGAAGAACGGTATGTTCAGGATATGCACATACTTTTACACTGTTATGTAATGCTGCCGGACTAGAGTGTATCAGAATAGAAGGCACTGTAAGCCCAAGTGGTATGTCGCATGCATGGAACAAGGTATTAATTGACAACGTCTGGTATAACGTAGATGTTACATGGGATGATCCGGATGGGGGATATCCACCGGTACGGTATGATTATTTCTGCATTTCGGACAACACATTGTATCAGAATCATACCGCATATAAAAGTCTTGTGGGGGTAATTCCTGTTTCAAATTATGATTATGTTGGCAATGGTTGGGTGAAAGGAACAGACGGGGAACTGCGGCTTTTAGATAGTAATGGAAATACGGTGAAGAATCAGTTTGCCTTTGATGGTGCTTATACTTACTATTTGCAGGCAGATGGAACACCAATGAAGGATAGATTGACTTATCATCCGGATGGGGAACATATTATTTATCTGGATAGCAATGGACATGAGGTGTTTAATGCATTCCAGTATTGTCCAAGTGTAGGATATATCTGTTATTTTGATTCACAGGGATATTTGTATAAAGATATGATTACTTTTGTAGGAGATAAAACTTACTATTTGAATGGCAATGGAGCGATGGAGCAGAATGGCTGGTTTCAGTATATGAATGGCAGGGATTTTGGTTATGCCAATGCCGATGGTACTTTGATGGATGATGGATGGGGATATGATCCATATGGCAGAGTGGTCTTTTATCATTGGAATGGAATGGTGGCACGTGGTCTGATTTCAGATGGTAAGTATTATTATAGTATGGACCAAACAGATGGACATTATCTGGGATCTTTTCCGGTATATTAAGTGGTATGAATAAGGAGAGGGAATTATGAAAAAACAAGTAATGCAGACAATTACGTTCTTCGGGGTGGTTCTTGCCTTGTGTTTTGCCACAAAGTTGTCAGCAGAAGCGCATACAACAGGACAACTAGTGGAGGAAGATGGTAAGCAGTATTTGTATTCAGATGGACAGAAGGTTATCAATGATTTTGTGTTTGATGGAACTTATACCTATTATGCACAGGCAGATGGAACGCCAATGAAGGATAGATTGACTTATCATCCGGATGGGGAACACATTATTTATTTTGATGAGTATGGACATGAAGTATTTTCATATTTTCAGTATTGTTCTGAGGTAGAATATACTTGTTATTTTGATTGTCAGGGATATATCTATAAGGATCAGATTACATTTGTTGATGATAAAGTGTATTATTTGAATGCGAATGGTGCAATGGAGCAGTCAGGTTGGTTCCAATTTGCGAATGGTAGAGATTACGGTTTTGCAAATTGGAATGGAGTATTAGAGAGTAATGGATTTAGTTGGGATACATGGGGGAGAATAGTATATTATCATTGGAATGGAATGGTGGCGCGTGGATTAATTACGGATGGTAATGACTATTATAGTTTTGATATTAATGATGGTCATTATCTGGGAAAGTTTCCAACGGGAAATCCGAATCCGCTATATGGACCCAATACATATATTGTGGGTGTGAATATTCCGGTGGGCGAGTATTTTCTTTTCAACAATGGTGAAGGTGTAGAGTTTGCAATTTTCGCGGAGAATGGAAAGAAGATAAGAGAAGATAGAGGGGGACAGAATCTGATTTTCACAGTATCAGAAGGTCAAATATTATATATTAATGATGGGATTGCAACGGCTGATTTAGCGTCACAACAGGTGGATACGACGCAGCGGTGGTTGAATGCCAAAATAGGAGTGCATTTACAGCCGGGGGTATATCAGATAATGTCAGCCGGTTCTTATTACAGTGGAAATGCATATTACGAATTATGGACTGATGCTTCCTTTTTGAGCGATGTGGCAGACAGTTATTATTTTGATTATACCGGTGAATGTGTAACTGTAAGAGTGTCTGAAGGACAGCTATTGACTACATGGAATGCATATATTACATATTTAGGACCATAGAGAAAATCAAAAATAAAAAGATGTTGAAAGTTAATACAACAATTGGTAAAATAGTATCAATAATGTTTGTGTAGTGGAGAAAAGATATGTTAGAAAATTATAAGCCGTTAGATACAGAGCAGAAGATTTTAATTACCGGTGGGGCTGGATTTATTGGATTTCATCTGAGTAGAAAATTGTTGGAAGAAGGATGCAGTATTATCGGCTTCGATAATTTGAATGAATATTATGACGTTCAGTTGAAGTACGATCGCCTTGAGATTTTAAAAGAGTTTGAGAAGTTTCATTTTGTGAAAGGTGATTTAGCAGATAAGGAAGCTTTATGTGCTTTGTTTGAGCAGGAAAGACCGGATGTAGTAGTAAATCTTGGTGCACAGGCGGGAGTTCGTTATAGTATTGAGAATCCGGACGCGTATATGCAGTCTAATATGATAGGATTTTTTAATATTCTGGAATGTTGCCGCCATTATCCCGTAAAACATCTAGTATATGCTTCATCCAGTTCGGTATATGGTGCGAATAAGAAAGTACCTTTTTCTACGGAAGATAAGGTGGATAATCCGGTAAGTCTTTATGCTGCAACCAAGAAGTCAAATGAGCTTATGGCACATTGTTATAGCAAGCTTTATGGAATACCAACCACGGGATTGCGTTTCTTTACCGTGTATGGTCCTTATGGAAGACCGGATATGGCATATTTCTCTTTTACACAGAAGATTATGGCAGGAGAACCCATTAAGATTTTTAACAATGGTGATATGTATCGTGACTTCACCTATGTGGATGACATTGTGAAGGGAATTGAAAATATGCTCAATAATCCACCAAGAGAGAATGAGAATGGGGTTAGATACAAAATATATAATATTGGAAACAATCAACCGGAGAAATTAATGCATTTTGTAGAAACATTGGAAAAGTGTTTGGGAAAAGAAGCAAAAAAGGAATTTTATCCGATGCAGCCGGGAGATGTATATCAGACCTATGCGGATGTAACAGATCTGATAGAGGATTTTGATTTTAAGCCTAGTACTTCGATTGAAGAAGGGCTTGAAAAATTTGTAGCATGGTACAAAAGCTACTATAAATAAAAGAGGAGAATAAAGGGAATGAAAAAAAGAATTAGAAACAGTTTTTTAATCATGTTGGTAATGTCTATGTTTATTCAGGTATTTCCAATGAAAGTATTTGCAACTGAGCCAGTAGAAAATTTGGCAGAGAAGACAGGATATATGCCGCTTGAACTTGTGGAAGAGGAAATTACCGAGCAGGATTTAGAGGATGAACAGGATTTAGAGGATCAACAGTCAGTCGAGACCAAAGATTATGGTGTATTATGGTCTGATTATGAATCCAGATATTACTATAATATGTTGTCAACACAGGAAAGATTATTATATGATAGTATGTATAGTGAGTGTATGACAATTTTGACTACACAGCTGGATCTAAAAACATCTGTTGTGCAAGGGAATACATATGCTCGTACAAATCGTTTGGATTGTGCAGGAATGTCCGAGGAAGACGTGATGAAGGTGGCAAATTTATTCACGATATCAAATCCACAGTTCTATTTTTTGCGTGGAACGACAGCATTGACGGTAAAAGATTCATATGATAATATCACACACGTTGCCTTGGTGGTGTATAATGATTATATTTCCGGTGCAACACGTGCAAACTGTACATCACAGTTTGCAAATAAAGTAAATGGATGGATAAGTACGATAAATACACAACCTACTGCATATAAGAAGGCGAAGGCTGCACATGATATTGTATGTGCCAATGTTGCATATGATTATGGCGATCGGACTCCACATCAAAGTAGTGCCACAGCTGTATTTAATGGTAGCACAGTATGTGCAGGATATGCTCAGTTGTACGCTTTGTTGTGTAATGCTTCAGGAGTTCAGACAATTTGTGTAACAAGTGAAGATCATGAGTGGAATCAGGTATATTTAAGTGGCAGTTGGTATGTAGTTGACTGTACTTGGGATGATTCAGATACACCAAATTCTTGGGATTATAATTATTTTTGTAAGTCTGAGTCAGCAATAAACGAAGGATATCATGAGGTAGAAGCTTATCTGACAGCCTACAGACCAGGATGTTATTCTGACTATCTTGGTACAATTGCACAATACAATGGTAATACATTTAAGCGTGAAGAGGATGAGCAGGTAAGATGTTATGATCAAAATGGAAACTTAGTGGTGAATCAGTTTGTATTTGATGGTTCCTACACTTATTTTATGCAGGCAGATGGAACTCCGATGACAGATAGATTAACTTATCATCCGGATGGAGTACATATTATCTACTTAGATAGTAATGGACACGAAGTATTTAATGCATTCCAATATTGCCCAAGCGTAGGATATACTTGCTACTTTGATTCTCAGGGATATATCTATAAGGATGTGATTACATTCTACAATGACAAGGTATATTACTTAGATGCAACTGGTAGGATGCAGAATAGCGGATGGTTCCAGTTTGCAAACGGCATGGACTTCGGATTTGCAAATTGGGATGGAAGCCTGAATACAGGTGGTTTCTCTTATGATCCATGGGGAAGAGTAGTATTCTATCACTGGAATGGAATGGTAGCCCGCGGACTTATCACAGATGGTGTGTGGTATTATAGCATGGATACGACAGATGGACATTATTTGGGAAGTTTTCCGGTAAATTAAACAAAAAACATTTGACAATAAGGTTTCTGACGGTTAAAAATCGTTGGAAATCTTATTTTTTTGTAAGAAAATTGTAAATTTATGGAAGTTGGTTGAATGTAAAAAAAAGGAATGGTATACTAATGTAGTAATTTTTTAATAATGATATGAACCTAATAAGCGAGAGAAGGGTAGAGAAGGAAGTAAGTAAGCATGAAGAGAAGAGCAAAGAAGTTACTATCAATAATGTTGGCTGCGTTGGTTGTTACAACGACGATTCCGGTACAGTCGGTTATGGCAGCAGAACCGGAGAAAATGCAGCAAGAAGTAGGCGTAGAACCAGAGGAATCACAGCAAGAAGTGACTGTAGAATCAGAGGAAATGCAGCAAGAGTCAACTGCGGAGTTAGGGGAAATGCAACAAGAGTTGCTGGCAGAATCAGAGGAGACGCAGCAAGAGTCAATTGCGGAGCCAGAGGAAATTCAACAGGAGACAACTGTGGAGCCGGAAGTGGAACAAGAGAGTTCTGACGCAGAAGATATTTTAACAGAAGATGCTGTAATCAGTTACGTTGTAGTAACAGAATCATACATAGAATTAAATGGAACACAGAATATTTTGGTCGGACTTGGCCAGGAAGGTATGGATATTCAGAGTCCGGTGCTGAATGTAGTACGAGAGGAAGATGGAGCAGTATTTCAGATTCCGGTAAGCAGTCAGGATAGTGAAGCACTTTTATTTACCAAACAGTACATGTCGGAAGAGGAAACCGGAACTTATCGTTTGGAAAGTATTACATATATTAGTAATGGTGTAGAGGTAACAAAGAGTTTGGCTGAAGCTGGATTCGATGTTCGATATGGGGTAAATAAGGAAGTAGAGACGAATCCAGACGGTGTTATTGTGGATGAGGAAGCGGAAACAGATAGTTCAGCTGATTTTGATATTGTAACTATCGATGAAAATGGAAATACCACATCACAGGATTCCATTGAAGATGCATTGGCAGAAGCAGCGTCAGATGCGGATACACAATTAAAGAAAGATACGAAAGGCGCAAATGGCAATATAGTTGTTGTTCTTGACCCGGGACATGATAATACACATGGTGGAGCTGGTGGAAATGGGCTTCGCGAGGAAACATTGAATTTGAAGATTGCGCAGTATTGTAGAGAAGAGTTACAGCAGTACCAAGGTGTTACCGTGTATATGACAAGAGATGATAGTGGAGCTTGTCCACATCCTGGAACTACTAGTACAAACTGCAATGCAAACCGAGTGGCATTTGCGCAAAGTGTAGGGGCTAATGTTTATGTAAGTATTCATATTAACTCGACGTCTAGTTCTTCGACCAGTGCTAATGGTGCACAGGTTTATTATCCGAATAGTAATTATAGACCGGATTTGGGGGAACAAGGACGGCAACTTGCAGAGAAAATTGAGAATAAGCTGGTGGAATTGGGCTTAAACCGGCGAGGAATTACGATAAGAAATTCGGGAGATGGTACTACATATCCGGATGGTTCTTTGGCAGATTATTATGGTGTTATCCGAAGAAGCAAAGAAGCTGGAATTCCTGCTATTATTGTGGAACATGCTTTTATCAATAATAGCAATGATGTAAATAATTTCTTAAACAGCGACGATAAACTGAAAAAGTTAGGTGTGGCAGATGCAACTGCCATTGCAGAATATTTTGGATTAAGTAAGAGTAATTTAGATTTAAAGGGAATTTGTTACATATATAAAGATAACGGAATCGATATTGGCGTAGATTATAGTACGAGAGGAAGTAATATTCGATTCAAGTGGATGGCATATAATCTGGATACTCAGCAATGGGAAGGAATTTCAGATTGGTATAATGGAAACTGGGCGACATGGCAACCGAAAAAGGGAAATTACTGGTTGCAAGTTCAGGCATTAACGGATGAAGGTTATTCTGCGAGTCAGACAATCTGTTTTCATTCGGATAAAAATTATGATCCATATGCAGTAATGATATCTGGAATTTGTTATCAATATCAGGACAAAGGAGTTGATATTGGTGTTGGATATGATAGTAATGACAAGAATTTGCAATTTCAATGGCTTGCATATAATCTGGATACACAGCAATGGGAACAGATTGCGAACTGGAATGGTGGAAATTGGGCAACATGGAAGGCGAAAACCGGAAACTATTGGTTGCAGGTTCAGGTGAAAAATTCGCTTAATCAGATAGAAACTTATACAATATGTTTCAGAAACGACAGGAATTATATTACAGAGCCGTTAAGTATTGATGGAATTGCTTATGTTTTGCAAAAGGATCAGATTGATATCGGAGTAGCATACACGGGCACTGAGGCAGGAGCAGAGTTCCGTTGGATGGCATATAATCTGGATGCAGGATATTGGGCGGAAGTTAGTAGTTGGAGTGGAGCAAATTGGACAAACTGGTATCCGGAACCGGGAAATTATTGGTTGCATGTAGAAGGAAGAACTCCAAGTGGTATTGTGAAGGATTATACCGTTTGCTTCGCAGTAGGAAAAGATTATTCTAAGAAGAGTCTGGATATTACCGGTATTTGTGTAGTGGAAGAACCGATAGGTATCAATATTGGCGTTGCTTATGAGACAAAGGCATCTGGTGTGAATTTCAAATATAGCATATATGATTTGAAGAACGGAGGATGGAATGATATTTCCGGATGGACAGGAGCAAATTGGGTTACCTGGTATCCGGAAACAGGTTCCTATTGGATATATGTGCAGGCAGTAACCAATGAAGGAGTTGTTGCTGATAAATGTATTGGTTATTCCATAGATTCCAGATATGGAATCATGGGCACAAGTAATACTACAGTAGAACAGATGGTGAGGTATTATAATGCAAACCAGGCATATCCATCTTTTTATCAGTCTTCAGATGCACCTACGATAGAAGCGTTCTGTCAGATTTATATGGAGGAATGTAATGCAGAAGG
Organism: Roseburia sp. 499; assembly: GCF_001940225.2. Taxonomy (NCBI): domain Bacteria; kingdom Bacillati; phylum Bacillota; class Clostridia; order Lachnospirales; family Lachnospiraceae; genus Roseburia; species Roseburia sp. 499. The sequence continues at coordinate 2,655,390 of NZ_CP135164.1, read as the reverse complement.
AGTGCGGGCAGAAGTTGCTTTTTGCCAGGCAATGAAGGAAACCGGATTTCTTCGATTCACAGGAAGAGTACCGATTACAGCATATAATTTCGGAGGAATGGGTGCGATAGATAGTGATGAAACGGCATATGCTACATTTTCTAGTGTGCGGGAAGGAATTCGAGCTCAGGTACAGCATTTAAAGGCATATGCATCTACAGCATCATTAAATAATGCATGTGTAGATCCAAGGTTTGGGCTTGTGACAAGAGGAACCGCACCTTATGTAGAGTGGCTTGGAGTTAATGAAAATCCTTATGGAAAGGGCTGGGCGACAGCAAAGAATTATGGATATAGTATTAAGAAGGATTATATAGCAAAGTTACTTACATACTAATTATAGAGTACATAAAGAAGAGTCTCGCTTCATAGTTGTTTTGAAAATCAATTATAGAGTGGAGACTCTTTTTGAAATATGTAGTTTACAGCTTCACGGTTTCTCGTTATGATACAGTTTGATTGCGTAATGATTGGATTTCTGCTATTTGTGTTGTTTAAAAAGTATTTATTGGAAAATGGAGTAGATAGTGAACACATCATTGAGATTGCGTTGGATGGTATTGAAAATGAGGAGTTGAGAGATCCTCAAAAGTGTTATCAGCATATCAAAACTGCGTTGAAAGATGAACAGAAATATTATCTGCTTTTGGATGAAGTACAGTTTATGCCACGCTTTGAAGAAGTGCTTAACAGTCTACTCCGCATAAGTAATATTGACGTATATGTAACGGGTAGTAACTCTAAATTTTTATCAAGTGATATTGTAACGGAATTTAGAGGTAGAGGAGATGAAGTCAGAATATATCCGTTATCTTTTGCGGAATTTTATTCTGCCTATGACGGAGATTATGATGATGCTTGGAATGAATATATGATATATGGTGGACTTCCGCAGGTTGCACAATTTTCCAGTGAACGTCAGAAAGCAGAATACTTAAAAAATATTTTTGCGAATGTTTATATCAAGGATGTAGTAGAAAGAAACAAGATTCAAAACGTGGATGAGATTGGAATTTTAGTAGATATTCTTGCATCTGTCATAGGTGCACCAACAAATCCCACTAAAATTGCCAACACATTTGCCAGTGAAAGGGGAAGTAGTTACAGCAACAAAACCATATCGAATCATATTGATTATTTGGCAGAAGCATTTTTGATATCCAAAGCGAACCGGTATGATATTAAAGGCAGAAAATATGTGGGCGCAAACCTAAAGTATTATTTCATGGATGTAGGACTGAGAAATGCAAGATTGAATTTCAGACAGCAGGAGCCCACCCATATCATGGAAAACATCGTATATAATGAATTACTTGTGCGGGGGTACAATGTAGATGTTGGCGTTGTAGATGTGTATGCAAAAAACAACGAAGGAAAAAGAGTTCATAAGCAGTTGGAGGTCGATTTTGTAGTAAATCAAGGTAGCCAAAGATATTACATTCAAGTGGCATATGATATGACTTCAGAAGAAAAGCAAACACAAGAGTTTAATTCATTAAGAAATATTCCGGATTCGTTCAAGAAGATTGTTATAGTAAATGGAACAATAAGGCCGTGGAGAAATGAGGAAGGATTCGTAATCATGGGGATGAAATATTTTCTTCTTAATGCAGATAGTTTAGAATTTTAGGGAAGGAACTCATAAAAGATAAAAATCATTACAGATTTCTTCCTACAAACGCAAACTTTGATTATTTATCAGCTAAAAGTAATCATAAAAATCCAGCTTCATTTTATGAGTTACTTTTTAGAATTGTAAGATTCCAAATATCAGAGGATACCTATGAGACCGTTCTCACGAACCTTGATAAAGAACAATACTCAGCCGAAAAGTTAAAACAACTTTATGCCTCAAGATGGGGAATTGAAACATCTTTTAGAGATTTAAAATACACTATTGGAATGCTAAATTTACATTCAAAAAAGGTGATGTGTATCCAATAAGAAATCTATGCACATCTGATAATATATAACTTTGCAGAAATGATTACCTCGCACGTAGTCATTGAAAAAAAGCAAAGGAAATATACATATAAGGTCAACTTCTCAGTTGCAACACATATGTGCAGATTATTCTATCGTGAAAAAACAACATCACCTGATTTAGAAACCATTATTGCGAAGAATCTTGTTCCTATACGTCCCGAACGACATCAGAAACGAAATTAACCGTTAAGATTTTTCGTGGTTTCCAATATAGAGTAGCATAGTTTTGAGCAAGTGAATATAGTTTTTTGAGACAGATGAAAATCTGTCTATTTGTGTTGGCTCCAATATGTGAAAAAAGACCGAAGAAAAAATTCTCCAGCCTCTTTTCTAAAGAGTCGGCCTATTACCAATGCTAACTTAATGACATTGAGGGAATCCTCCTCTTTTTTTGTTTAGTACAGTTTTGTTGTGGTGACTTAATTTTACATCAAAAAGGAATAGGATTCCTTATATTTTGGACATTTTTTGAAAGTTGTTTATGACGATGACTGTGAAAACGGGGCTTGGTGGATAAAAGTACGGAAACTCAAGGGGAGAAGAACATTGCGGATTAGTATCCTGCTATGCTATAATGAAATGGTTGAAGAAATAATTATTTTATTATAATATAAATGAAAGAATGAGAAAAAATAACAGCATGAATAAATGGAGGCGCAGAATGGAGAAATTTTACTTAAAGGATATAGAATTATTAAATTACAGAAAATTTGATGATTCTAAATTTGAGTTTAATCCACAAATGAATGTATTTATTGGGAAAAATGCATCTGGAAAGACTTCAGTTTTGGAAGCTGTTACTGTAATACTTGGGGCGTATTTGGCAGCATATAAAGAGTATGTGCCGAGTAGGTTTGTTCATAATATTTCTGATAATGATGTTTTGAGAAAATCGCTTAAACCGATTAAAAGTATAGCCATGACAGCAACGGTAAAACAATTTCCTTGCATTGTAAGTGGTAAAATAGTATGGGATAAAGAAGAGATGAAATGTAAGCGAGGTTTGGAAAAAGAGGGGGGAAGAACTAAATTCATCGGAAGGAATCCCATGAGAGAAAAGGTTTTAGAATGGGAAAAGACAATAAAAATGGCTGATGGTTCGGATGAACAACAGATATATCCATTGGTATTGTATTTAAGTTCTGCGCGGTTATGGAATGAAAATAGAACGGGGGAGATAGAAAAAATTCCTAGTAGGACAGATGCGTATCAAAGATCTTTGGATAAAAAGAGAAGTAGCCAGTCTGCCTTTGAGTATATTAAATTATTAGGAAATATTGCAACTGAGGAAAATGATGGGATTCCATTGCCGGCATATGAAGTTATTATGAATGCAGTAAAGTATAGTGTTCGGGATGAATTGCAACCTGGTCAGCAAGTACTATATTCATCAAGGTATGGGGAAGTTGCTGTGAAGAATCCGGATGGTACAGTTATTGATTTTTCTGCGCTTAGTGATGGATATAGAAATGTGATTAAAATTGTAACGGATATAGCTACGAAAATGTGTATTTTAAATCCTTATTTAGGTGAGGAAACGTTAAAAAGAACACCGGGAGTAGTAGTAATTGATGAATTGGATTTAAGCTTACATCCTACGTGGCAAAAAAGAATTGTTAGAATTTTAAAAGAACTATTTCCGAAAATCCAATTTATTTGTGCGACACATTCCCCTTTTATTATTCAATCATTGGAGCCAGGCGAACTTATAGCTTTAGACACAGAGATTGAGGAGGAGTATTCAGGACAGAGTATTGAAGATATTGCAGAAGAAATTATGGATGTTCCGGTGCCTAGATATAGCGAGATGAAACAGAAAATGTATGAGGCGGCTGAGGAATACTTGAACGCTCTTAAGCAAAAGATTTCAAAAGAAGAATTACAAGAACTGAAGGATAGAATGGATTTGCTTGCTTCAGAATATAGTAGTAATCCGGCGTATTGTGCCCTTCTAAAGCAAAAGTATTTAGAAAAAAAGGTGGAGGTAGAGGGAAAGGATGCGACCAATTAATAAAGGTGAAGCACCAGAAAAAGAATTTAAGAAATATCAGGATGCGGAGGCTTACTTAGAAAATCGAATAGGAGAATATTGTTCTTTTTGTGAATTTCCGATTAAGCATGTACCTGAAGTAGAACATATAGAAGCGAAAAAAAGAGGAGGAGCTGAATTAGAATGGGAAAATTTATTATTGTCGTGCAAATATTGTAATACACGAAAGGGAACAATTGTGGGACGCGGAGAAAAAGGAAAATATTTATGGCCAGATGAGGATGATACTTTTCATGCTTTTTCCTATGATACCGATATTCCGATGTTAAGTGAAGGATACTTAAAAAGGCAGGGAGAAAATGTTAGAGAAAGAGCAGATAATTTGTTTCAACTTATAAAGCTAGATAATGTTCCAACCTCTCCTAAAAATAAAGACAGGCGTTATATGAAAAGAAACGAAGCAAGAAATTGTGCAATCGAAAGTAAGATAGGGTGGGAGAAGGTAAGCAGATTATCGGAAAGAGAAACGTATCTGAATTTAATAGTAATGCTGGCAAGGGAGACTGGTTTTTTCTCAACATGGATGAATGTATTTAAAGAGGATCAGGAAGTGAAAGAACTTTTGGTAGAGGCCTTTAAAGGAACGAAGAAAGAGTATTGCTTATAATAGAGTTTATGGATTACTAAATGGTATTATAAGCAAAAATAAATTTGGTGATTGGTGCTCTTCAAAACTGATTTGTCTATATATTCCTCGTTAATGCATTTGTAGCTTAGTGTATCTTCCTGAAATGTGTTTGAGAAGTAATTTGTCTTTTCCACTTGAATCCCTCCGTAAAAATATTGTACTGTTTCCGCAAAATAATTGTTGTTCAGATTCAATTTCTCAATATGAGTCCTTACAGATGAATAACATTTGCTTGTTTGTTGCTCTTTTAGATGGATAATACAGAATTATCCATCAAACAATAAATATAAAGAAAATTCAGCCCTCTCTAAACGAAAGACAAATCTATTTAAAGGGGGCTGAAAATTATATATGAAAATCCTTCCTCGGATGTTTCGTTGTAAGAATATCCCTTTGTTTAGACATAGCTACATGGGTATATATTTCCGTAATGTTGATTGAACTATGCCCCAACATTTCCTGAATGTAACGAATATCAACATCTGCCTCTAAAAGACTTGTTGCAAAAGTATGGCGGAACATGTGTGGAGTGATATGTAAATCTATTGCAGCAAGGGAAGTGTATTTGTTAATCATTCTGCGGACGGACTGGTCTGATAATGCTCTGCCATCCTGGTTTGCGAAGAAATGTTGACAACTTTGGATTTCAGTCTGAAAATTTTTTCGATATTCTTCTAAAATATTGGCAACATCATCATTTCCAATTTGGATTCGTCGTTCTTTGGAGCCCTTTCCATAAATTAAAATAGTTCTATCATATAAGTTCACATCGTTCATTTTCAAGGAGCAGAGTTCTGAAATTCTCATTCCTGTGGAAAAGAGTAGTTCAATTACTGCAGCATCCCTGAGAGCATTTCTTTGTTGAAAAACTGTTTTAGCATTTGTACGTTGTCTGTATATGGTAGATAAAAAAATTTCAATTGTGTGAAGTGGGATTGTTTTGGGTAAAATGACAGGTTCACGAAATTTTACTTGTATTTTGTGAAAAGGATTTGAGTCAATCAGTTCCTTATATTCAAGATAGTGGAAGAATGCTTTTAGAGAGGCAATCTTTCTTTTTACTGTTTTGGGCTTATATCTCTGATGAAGCTTTGCAATGTAGTTTTCTAATAAATCAGAGGTGATTTCTGTAATGTTAGTAGATGGAATTTGAGTATAAAATTGTTTTAAATCAATACGGTATGCTTTGAGTGTTTTATTGTCCAGTCTTTTTTGGTATTGACAATAGTCTAAATAGTTGTTTATTGGTAGCTGTAAGTTACTCATGATGAAATCTCCTTTGTCTTATGATTGTTAAAGGTATTATCGCACATATGATACATTGATGTTTATGATTAGGGAGAAAATATTGTGATGTTGCAAATCCATTTATTTACCAAAACAATGATATATGGTGGACTCCGCTCATTTTATTAAATATTTTGGGTAGATAATAATATGATTTTATGCTAAAATGGCAATGACTTATAGGCTGAAATGGAGAACCAAAATGGATAGAAATAGATTTTATATAGAGAAAATAAGATTTCATCTTACAAAAGAAAACACATTAGTAATAAGAGGCTGGTATCCTCAGAACAATCCACAGGAACGCGAGGTAAAAGTATATCTGGATGAACAGGAATTGCCTTGTGATGTAAAAATAAATTCCGGTGTCAAAGTGCGCCAGCGTTATTTGCGTTATCAGGAAAATATCAGCGAAGAGTTGACGATAGAGGTTATATTACCGGAAAATTGGCAGACGAAGAAACAGTTGTCTATTTTGGATACCAGAAAGGCAGCAAAATGGCTAATTGAGAAAGTAAGTGTTCGACAGTTAAAAAAGAAACATTTAGGTCTGGAATACTTTATTGAAACAGCAAGTGTCTCTGAAGGTGTTCTTACCCTTAGTGGTTGGGCAATTGGAGCAAAAGAAGTGTCAATTAGTATGCAAATAGATGGAAAACCGGTGAAAGATGCGATGTTAAAGAAGAACTATCGCCGAGATGTAATGGAGGTATTTGAAGAAGCTCCGGATAAGTTTGAAGCTGGATTTCAAATATCCGTTCCGGTAAAAAAGGCAAAAAAAATAGAGGTTGTATTAGAATCAGATGATAAAAAGAGTGTTTATAAAACATCAGTAGCAGCTGCTGCAAGAGGAAAGGGAAGTGCTACTGCAATAAATGCGTTTCAAAAGTTTTTTATTTATTTGAAGAAAGAAGGTTTTTCAGCAACAATCAATAGAATTCGGGTAAAGTTATTTCACAAGAAAGATACGTTTACTTATGAACGATGGTTGAAGGATAATCAGATTACCAGAGAAGAATTGGAAGAACAGAGAAAAGAAGCGTTTTCTTATACGCCGATGTTTAGCATTGTAGTTCCATTATTTAATACGAAAGAGATATATTTGAGGGCCTTAATTGAGTCTATCGAGAATCAGACATATGGAAATTGGGAATTATGTTTGGCAGATGGAACCGGAGCAAACAGCCCGTTGGAGAAAATAGTGGCAGAGTATCAGAAAAAGGGATGTAATATCCGGTATGAGATATTGCAAGAGAATAAAGGGATTTCTGAGAATACCAATGCAGCGATTCAGATGGCAACAGGAGAGTATATCGTATTAGCAGACCATGATGATATTCTGACGGAAAATGCATTGTATGAATGTGTAAAGGCAGTGAATTCAGATAAGGATATTGATGTATTGTATTCCGACGAAGATAAGATTGATATGGCGGGCAAGAAATATTTTGATCCTAATTTTAAACCTGATTTGAATATAGACTTGCTTTGTAGTATGAATTATATTTGTCATTTGTTTGTAGTGAAGAAGACGGTAATTGATAAAGTTGGGATGCTGCGCAGCGAGTTTGACGGTGCACAGGACCATGACTTTATTTTGCGTTGTGTAGAGGCTGCCTGGAAGGTGTATCATATTCCAAAGGTATTATATCACTGGAGATGTCATATTGATTCTACGGCAGCCAATCCGGAAAGTAAGCTTTATGCTTTTGAAGCAGGAAGAAAGTCTGTAGAAGAGCATTATAAGAGAATAGGCATTCCTGCAAAAGTAGAGCATAGCAGCTTCTATGGGATGTTTCGTACAAAGTATTGTTGGAAAGAGCAACCATTGATTTCCATTATTATTCCGAATAAAGACCACATAGAAGATTTGAAAAAATGCATGGATTCCATTGAACAGAAATCTAACTACCGGAATTTTGAGTTTATTGTTGTGGAGAATAATAGTACAGAAGAAGAGACTTTTCAATATTACAAAGAATTGGAACAGCGGAACAATGTCCAAGTCGTATATTATAAGGGCGGTTTCAATTTTTCTAAAATCAATAACTTCGGTGCGACATATGCAAAGGGTGAGTATCTGTTATTGTTAAATAATGATACGGAGATTATCAATCCGGAATGTCTGGAAGAATTGTTAGGTTATTGTATGCGTGAGGATGTTGGAATTGTGGGAGCAAAGCTTTGTTATGAAGATGATACCATCCAACATGCAGGAGTAGTCATTGGATTTGGCGGAATGGCAGGACATGCCTTTATTGAATCCTCAAGATTTGATACAGGATATATGGGACGTATCATGTGTGCTCAAGATTATTCCGCAGTAACGGCAGCATGTATGATGACGAAAAAGAGTGTATTTGAGGCAGTAGGCGGATTGACAGAGGAATTAGAAGTGGCATTTAATGATATTGATTACTGTCTGAAAGTGCGTGAACTTGGAAAACTCGTAGTATACAATCCGTATGCTGAGTTATATCATTATGAGTCAAAGTCCAGAGGAATGGAAGATACCCCGGAAAAGGTAGAACGGTTTAATAGTGAAGTTGCAAAGTTTTGTGAACGTTGGGAGGATATACTGAGGGAAGGGGATCCTTACTATAATCCAAATCTTACTTTGGATAAAGCAGATTTTTCATTGAGAGTATAGAAAGCCAATAATTGCATTTCAAATATAAGTTTGCTATAGTAAAGGAAACAACGTAACTGTATGGAGGTTGTCATGGCAAGAACAGTAGCAATTGGAATACAACAGTTTAACGAAATAAGAGAAAAAAATTACTTTTATGTGGATAAAACAAACTTCATTAAGGAATGGTGGGAAGGCGGGGACAGTGTGACACTGATTACCCGCCCACGTCGTTTTGGGAAAACGCTTACCATGAGTATGGTGGAACAGTTCTTCTCTGTAGATTATGCAGGAAGAAGCGATTTATTTGAAGGACTGTCCATCTGGCAGGAAGAAGAATACCGGAGTATTCAGGGAACCTATCCGGTTATAAATCTTTCTTTTGCGAATATCAAGGAGGATAGCTACATTTCTACCAGAGAAAAAATCTGCCAGCTTATCACAAATTTGTATGTAAAGTTTTCTTTTTTAAGAGATAGTGATGTTTTGACAGATAAGGACAAAGAATATTTTGACCGTATATCTGTAGATATGCGTGACAGTGATGCAACTCTTGCGCTTTATCAACTTTCGGATTTCTTATATCGTTATTATGGGAAAAAGGTCATCATCCTCCTAGATGAGTACGATACTCCTATGCAAGAAGCCTATTTGGATGGATATTGGAATGAATTGGTAGTTTTTACTAGGAGTATATTCAATGCTGCATTTAAGACGAATCCATGGCTGGAACGCGCCATTATGACCGGTATCACACGTGTCAGTAAGGAATCCATATTTTCAGACCTGAATAATCTGGAAGTGGTAACAACGACATCTGATAAATATGCCGTTTCTTTCGGATTTACAGAGGAAGAAGTATTTTCTGCCATGGAGGAAAGGGGACTCGGTGGAGAAAAGGAAAAGGTCAAGAGATGGTATGATGGTTTTATTTTTGGAAGCAATAAGGATATTTATAATCCATGGTCTATTTTGAATTTTATAGACAAAGGAAAATACACCACTTATTGGGCGAATACAAGCTCTAACAGCTTGATAGGCAAATTAATTCGGGAAGGAAATCGCAACATAAAAGAAAAATTTGAGGGACTACTACGGGATGAGGTTATAAGGACTCCTATTGATGAGCAAATTGTGTATAATCAGTTGAACGGTAACGAGCAGGCAGTTTGGAGCTTGCTTCTTGCTAGCGGCTATCTTAAGGTACTTTCTTATGAAGAATATGATAAGATTCCAGAAGGAATGCAGCCGAAATATGAACTTGCACTTACCAATCTGGAAGTGAAACTGATGTTTCAGAATATGATAAGAACCTGGTTTGCAGATGCTGAAACAGATTATAATGATTTTGTAAAGGCATTGTTATTGGGAGATACAAAGGCAATGAATGTCTATATGAACCGTGTTGCGCTGAGTACCTTTAGTTACTTTGATACTGGAAAGAGACCATTTGGGCAAGAGCCGGAACGGTTTTATCATGGATTTGTATTGGGACTTATGGTGGAACTTCAACCTAGATATGTTATATCCTCCAACCGGGAAAGCGGTTTTGGAAGATATGATGTAATGTTAGAACCTAAGAATCCTAAGGAAGATGATGCTATCATATTAGAATTTAAGGTACAGGATCCAGAGGAAGAAAGTTCTCTTAAAGATACTGTACAAAAAGCGTTGCGGCAGATTGAGGAAAAGAAATATGCGTCCTCTTTGATTGAAAAAGGAGTTGAGGAGGAACACATTCGTGCGTATGGATTTGCTTTTCAGGGAAAGAAAGTGCTGATTGGGGGGCAATAGGAAAAAATTTCCAGATTTTTAACAGAGGAATAGATTTTATGAGCGGAATAGGAAAAGAAATCAAGCGTATACGCGAGGAGGAGGGAGTATCACAGGAAAAACTGACAAGAGGATTATGCTCTCGTTCCACGTTATCTAAGTTAGAATGGGAGGAACGATATGTAGAGCAGTGGATAATAGAAGCAATTTTACAGCGTCTGGGAAAATCATCAGATAAGTTCTGGACCATTATAAATGTAAAAGATTATTACATGTTGGAAGAACGTAATAGAATCTGGGAAGATATTTTAAACAAAAAGTATGCAGAAGCTGAACGTGGACTTGAGAGTTACCGCAAACGTGTAAATATGCAGGAACCGTTACAGCATCAGTTTGTTTTAAAGTGTCAGGGAATACTGCTTGGAAAGGCAGGAAACTGGAGGCGAAGTATAGCAGTAATAACGCAGGCGATACAGACAACAGTCTGTGAATTTGAAGTTGGAAATGTGGAACATCTTTTCCTTGGAAGAGATGAGATGTTGCTAATTTTATTATTGGTAGAAGGCTATGAGCAAGTGGGGAAGAAAAGGGAAGCAAGGCAACTGGTATATGGGTTACTTAAGAATATTGAGAACAAGAACTGGGATAGCGAAGAACTAGTTAAAATTTATCCAAAAGTAGTATGGTATTGGGTGAGATTTCTAAAGGAAGAAGACAAACATGAGATGGTCATTTTCGTAGCTGGAAGAGCTGTAGAATTGTTGAAGGAAAATGAAGTTGTTTTTTTGATGTCAGATTTGATGTCCAGTATCATGTGGGGGATTAAGCGAAGAGGAGAGAAAGAGGAGCGAGAGCTTACTCGAAAGGAAAGGTATGAATATGAAAGGCTAAAGAGGCAGGTAGAGGTCTTAGAAGAAGTATGGGAAGAATATGGTACAATTCCTAGAGAAAATGTGATTTATTGTACAAATATCCAGAAAGATATCAGTGCTAGTAATGAGTTGATTCGAAAGGCTAGAAAGAACTGTGGATTTTCCCAGGAGGCATTGAGTGATGCCATTTGTACCACGGAAAATTTATCTCGAATCGAAAATGGGGGGATATCTCCGGAGGAAAAGAATTATCGTAGTCTTATGGAAAAAATGCATCAAGCAGTAGAACGTAATCGTGGAATCATCAATGTACCTGACTATAGATTGCGTGAAGAATTAAGAATGGTTTCCAAATATGCCAGTCAAATGGAATATGATAAGGCACAGAAGATATGGAGAAAATTAAGCGGAAAAATTCCCAGAAATTCTAAGGAAAACCGTCAGTGCATTTTAAGATACGATACGCTGATAAGTTATGGAAAAAAGGAAATTGGCTGGAAGGAAGCAACAAGACGATATGAGTCAGCCCTAAGAGAAACTATGCCAAGATTTAAACAGATAGATATTGCGGAGTGGCCATTAACGAGGACAGAGATATTTCTTTTGAACAATATTGCAAGTGGCTACTATAGCATGGGAAAAAGGCAGGAAGCAAAGCAAATTTTGGATAGCCTTAAGCAAGCCTTTGACAGCAGTGCGGTATCTGTTTCATGTCGGATAACAGAGTATGTGGTGTTGCTATATAACCTGGCAATGGTAGAAAAAATGGAAGGAAATATGCAAAAGGCGAAAGAATTATTTGAAGAAGGGGTGCGCCTGCAACTTCAGGCAGGAAGGCTTACCAAGGTGGCAAAACTCTTGTATAGTCTTGGTTGGGTGATGCAAGAAAAGAGAGAGGATGAAAAAGCCCGTAAACGAATAAAGCAGGCTTTTCATCTGAGTGATATTACAAATCTGCCAAATATGAATAACGATATATATAACTATTGGCAGAAAAATTGGAAGGATAGCATCCTCAACTAAAAATTATCCAAATCCCATTCCGGGTCCGTAAAGTTAAAAACGCACATAAAAATTTTCCTCCTTTGTAAAATGAATGTATCCATTATGAAAAAGAGGAACAGAAAAGCCCAGAGCATTAACAGAAAAACTTTTATCAAAAATTTTTCTGTTAAACCTCTGGACTTTTTTCGATTTTTTGTCATAATAAAAAGGTTATTGCTGTGCATACTTAGGTGTGCTAGAATAGGTAAGAATTACAAAATTTAGTAGTAAGAAGGAAGATATATGAAGATTACACCATATCGAATTAAAAAGGGATTCAAATATTTAAAGCATTATGGACCGAAGGCTTTTTGGGCACGTCTGCTTGACCGCATGGAACCGGAGGAAGTACCTTATGACCCATGGTTTGAACATTTTAAAGCAAGTGAAGAAGAATTACAAAAGCAAAAAAAGCAAGAAAAGAAATTTTCCTACAGACCCCTTATTAGTATTGTCGTGCCGACCTTTCAGACACCGGAACAATACCTGACGGAAATGTTAGAATCAGTATATCATCAGTCATATTCAAACTGGCAATTATGTATTGCAGATGCTAGTCTTTCAGAGGAAGTAAAGAGTTTTGTAGAAAAGTTTATTCAGGAAAAACAGGAGTCACGAATTATCTATAAGCATCTGGAAGAAAATCTTGGTATTGCAGAGAATACGAATGCGGGTCTTGAAATGGCAACCGGAGAATGGATTGGACTGTTAGACCATGATGATTTGTTGGCACCGGAAGCACTGTTTGAAATGGTGTCTAAGATGAATCAGGATTCAGAGTTTGAAGTGATTTATTCGGATGAAGATAAGATTACGGAAGAGAAAAAGGGAGAATGGGTCCATTCTCAGCCTCACTTTAAACCGGATTTTAGTATTGATTTGTTGCGTTCTAATAATTATATTACTCATTTTTTGTGTGTGAAACGAAATGTATTAGAGCAGATAGATGGGTTCCGGCGAGAGTTCGATGGGGCACAGGATTATGATTTTATTCTGCGCTGTACAGAAGTAGCAAAAAAAGTGGGACATGTATCCAAGGTGTTATATCATTGGAGAGTGCACAGTAGCTCCACCTCAGACAATCCGATGAGCAAAAAGTATGCTTATGATGCAGGACAGAGAGCAATTGAGGAACATTTGAAACGAATGGGGCAGCAGGGAACGGTAACTCAGAGAAAGTTTTTCGGATTTTATCAGGTAAGGTATCAGGTTCAAGGTAATCCACTTGTATCGATTCTGATTCCCAATAAAGATCAGGCGAAGACTTTAAAGAGATGCATAGATTCCATAGAGAAGTCAAGTTATCAGAATTATGAAGTAATTATTATAGAAAATAATAGTGTGGAGGAAGAAACTTTCCGGTATTATGAATCCCTTTGTGGTACGAAGTATGAGGAAAAAACAGACGGAGTGTCTTGTGAAGGAAAATTGCCAGGTGGTCAGAAAATCCAAGTTGTGACATGGAAAAAAGGATTTAATTATTCTGCAATCAATAACTTTGGGGCTTCTTTTGCGGCTGGTGAATATTTCATCTTACTTAATAATGATATTGAACTGATTACAAAGGATTGGATAGAGGAAATGCTTGGTAACTGCCAGCGTCCGGAAGTGGGAATTGTGGGAGCGCGTCTCTATTATCCGGATAATACGATTCAACATGCAGGTATTGTGGTTGGAATAGATGGAATTGCTGCAAATATGTTTCCGGGAATGAAACGTGAAAGAGAGGGTTATATGCATCGGGCAGCAACACAGTTAAATTATAGTGCGGTGACTGCAGCGTGTATGATGATAGAAAAGCGTATTTTTGATGAAGTAGGTGGATTAGATGAGGTGCTTACCGTAGCATTTAACGATTTGGACTTGTGTTTGCGTGTGGGAAAGGCTGGCTATCTGGTCGTTTACAATCCATGGGTAGAGGCATATCACTATGAATCGAAAAGTCGTGGAAAGGAAGATACAAAGGAAAAAGTACGGAGATTTGGTGACGAAATAGAATTTATTCGCACTCGTTGGATTACACTCTTAAAAGAAGGCGATCCCTATTACAATTCTAATTTTTCTTTAAAGAAGTGTAATTATGCTTTGAAACCATATAAGTAAGGAGTCAGACTTTATGAAAGAGTCATTTGTGAAAAATAGAACCGGAATTTTACTGATGTTGTTTTCATCGATTTGTGCCTGTCTGGGACAGTTGTTTTGGAAGCTGTCTGCAGAACAGGGAATCTTTATGGCGTTAGCGGGATTTGTCTTTTATGGTGCGGGAGCACTGATTATGTTGATAGCGTATCGATTTGGTAGCCTTTCCGTTTTACAGCCTATGCTGAGTATGAATTATGTTTTAAGCATTGTTTTAGGAGCATTGGTTTTACAGGAAGTAGTGACGATAAAGAAAGTTATTGGCGTTTTAGTCATTATGGCAGGAGTTATTTTGATAGGGGGAGGGGATGAGGAATGATTTATTATGCAATTTTAATCGGTGGAACGATACTTGGCGCTGTTGCTTCAATGTTTTTTAAACAGGCATCAGAAAAGGAAGAAATAATAAAGGTATTATTTGACCCGAGATTATACATTGGTGGTTTTCTATATTTAGCATCTGCGCTAGTAGATATTTATGTGTTAAGATATCTGGATTATTCTGCGGCGCTTCCATTTACAGCAATCACCTATATATGGACATTGTTGTTAGCATACTTTGTATTGAAGGAAAAAATATCGAAGAAGAAGATTATGGGAGTAGGCATGATTATATTGGGTGCAATATTAGTTATGTAAACTATAATGTGCGAAAAATAGTAAAATGTGACGAAAATGTGGAAAAACTATTGAAACAAAAAAGTAAGAGACGTATAATCTCTTTATAGATGTGTATATAAATGCCAGAAGGGTTTTTGAACTGGATTTATAGAATATAAAATACCACACAAGAGGATGGAGGAAAAAATTTATGAAGAAAAGATTAGTTACATTAGTAGCAGCTATGGTATTGACATTATCCATGGGAATGACAGCTTTTGCAGCAGAGAGTCCAGTTGTAGATGATACGCCATATCAGGAAGGATATGCAACTTCAGCAACAACAACTGTAGGAGGAGTAGCTGTAGCGTTAGATTTCACATATAATGAGATAAATATAATAGCGCAATCTACAGCAGCACAGCAGGCTGAGTTATTGAAATTTTTTGATGCGGAAAGTAAAGCAGCACAGGATGCATATGTAAAGACATTGTTTGAAACTGTAACAGGTTACACATCTAGTACAGATGCTAATAAGGCACCTTTTGTAAAGGACTTTTTTAGCTTAGAATTACCAGCAGGTACTACAATGCCGGCAGAGGGAATTGACATTACAATCGAGGCTCCTTATGCAAGTGCTGGAGATAGTGTATGGTTTTTATTACATTTAAAAGATGACGGAACATGGGAATTCATTAAGACTACAGCAGGAAACGGAACACTTACAGGAAGATTTACTTCTCTTTCTCCTGTATATGTAATCTGCGCACAGGATGCTAAGGCACCAGCAGCTGCAGGAACAACAGGAACAGCAGCAACAACAGCAACAAAGACAGCAACAACTACTACTGCACCAAAGACCGGTGAGTTCGCTGGTATCTATGTAGCAGGAATGTTTGCATTGATTAGTGCAGCAGGTATTTTGGTATATACAAAAAGACGGAAAACAGTTCGCTAGTTAATAAGGTACAAATAAAAAGTAGTTGTGTGGTAAATAAGAAAGCTGTATACTTATATAAGTATACAGCTTTTTATAGGAGGAGATTATGGATAAGAAGAAAAAAAGGAATATCATTATTTTAAGTGTATTAATATTAGTATTTGTGCTAAGCGTAGGATTTATCATAGCATATTTTGTAAAACAAAATAATGCGAAAGATGAATATGAAGAGATAAAGGAAAAGGCAAAGGTCTCTGTAGAGAAGGAAGTAAAAGATTCAGAAGAAGAGTCAGATGAACCTTATGTAAGTCCTATTGATTTTGAAGAATTATGGAAAACAAATGAAGAGATATATGCATGGATTCAGATACCGGGAACGGAGATTGATTATCCAATCGCGCAACGGGCAGATGATGATGCTTATTATTTAAATCATACTATCGAGGGAACAGAGGGACTTCCGGGATCTATTTATACAGAAGCAGTGAATAGCAAAGACTTTACAGATTTTAATACAGTAATCTATGGGCATAATATGAAAAATGGCACTATGTTTGCCGGGCTTCATAAGTATGAAGATAAAGAATTTTTGGAAGAAAATCCGTATGTTTATATTTATTTGCCAGACAGGACTTTAAAATATCAGATATTTGCGGCAGTAGTATTTGATGACCGTCATATTATGCATAGTTTTGATTATAGTACACCGGAAGGTTGTCAAAGATTTCTTGATGAAATCAAGGGCGTGCGTACTATGGAATCTGGTTTTGACGAAAACGTAGAAGTTGGAACGGATAGTAATATTATTACACTTGCAACTTGTATTGGAGGACAGCCGGATAATAGATGGCTGGTAGAGGCGGTATTAATAGAAGATGGAGCAGAATAGAGAGGGATTGACTCTTGCAGAAGTCAAAAGACGTAAGGCAAAAAGAAAGAAAAGAAAAATAATTCTTATCACGGTTTGTAGCATTGTTGCTGTATTACTTGTTGGAATTGTGGCAACTTTTATGATTCTGCGCTACAGTGGAGAAAAAAGTCTGAAGGAAAAAACGCAGAATGTGCAAGCGGATAAAGAAAATGACTATATTACCTATAAGGGGAAGAAATATCAATACAAAGAGGATATGATAAATATTCTCTGTCTCGGAATCGATATTCGTCAGGATAACTTAGATGAGTGGGCGGACGAAGACGAAAGAATTTCTGAGGGAGAAGAAATAGAAAAGAGCAGACGGGCTGGTCAGGCAGATGCAATATTTATTCTGTCGTTGGATACCAAGAACCATACGTTGGATGTAATAGCAGTTCCAAGAGATATTATGGTTCCGGTAAAGAAGTATTCTATAGCCGGGGAATATGCAGGTACAGAAAACTTGCAGATAACCCTTCAACATGCGTATGGTGATGGAAAAGAATGGAGCTGCGAATTAATGGAAGAAGCAGTATCCAATCTGTTTTATCAATTGCCAATCAATGGTTATTGCTCTATTAATATGTTGGCATTACCTATTATCAATGATGCGGTAGGTGGAGTTCAGGTACATATTGATGAAGATTTAACATTACTGAACAAGGAATTTATTGCGGGGAACGATGTCCTTTTACAGGGTGATGCAGCACTAGACTTTGTTGGGGGAAGAGATATTACGGTGGCACAAAGTAGTTTAGCACGTATCGGAAGGCAGAAGGAATATTTGATGTCTTTTGCACAGGCAGCGAAGTCCGCCATTGGAAGTGACATCACATTGCCTGTGGAACTATATCGAACGCTGAGTGAATATATGGTTACGGATATTAGCGTAGATGAAGTGACCTATTTGGCATCAGAGGCAATACAGTGTAATATTTCGGAAGATTGTCTTCATATTGTGGATGTTGATGTGCAGATGGGGGAGAAGTATGAAGAATATTATGTAAAGGAAGAAGAACTTTATCAGATGATTATTGATATTTTTTATGAAGAGGTAAAGTAAATTTTAAGAATCTCTTAATCTGGACAAAAGATATGTTATTGTGAAAAGGGATGTGCTATAATCCTACATTGTATAAAGTTGATTTAAAAGTAAGGACAGTGAGGATGGATAAATGGAAAAGAAAAGGCGTAGCAAAAAGCAAAGACAAAAACGGAAGATAGTATTAGTGGTATTAGCGGTAATTTTTGCATTGATTCTTGCAGTTGTAGCATTCATCTGGAGCAAGTTCAGTAAGATGGATAAAATTGAGATGAAGAACATCAAGGTAAATGAATTGCCGCAAGAGACAGAGGAGGCAATGCAGGGATATACTACAATTGCATTGTTTGGACTGGATAATCGTTCCAATGGAAATTTTGAAAGCGGAAATAGTGATACAATTATTGTAGTAAGCATTAATGGCGATACTGGTGAAATAAAGATGGCATCCGTATATCGTGATACTTATCTGGATATAGATGAGGATAAGTTCAGAAAAGCCAATGCGGCATACAGTAGTGGTGGACCGGAGCAGGCGGTTAATATGCTTAATAAGAACTTAGATTTGACAATCAGTGATTATGTTGCGGTAGATTTTAACGCGGTAGTAGATGCGGTAAATCTTTTAGGTGGAATCGAATTGGAGATTACATCTGAAGAAGTAGGATATATGAATGATTATATCGATGGTGTAAGTGAGGTAACAGGAAAGAAAAGTAAGCATGTAAGTGCCGGAAAACAAATGTGTGATGGTGTTCAGGCTACTGCATATGCAAGAATCCGGTATACTACAGGTTGGGATTATAAACGAACAGAACGTCAAAGAACAGTTATTACGAAGATGTTCGAAAAGGCAAAAGAAACAGATTTACTTACCTTGAACAGTATGTTAGATGAAATACTTCCGGAGGTTTCTACTAGTTTAAGTGCTACAGAGATTTTAGGTCTTGCAACTGATATGACAAAGTATCATATGGGAGAAAACACCGGTTTCCCATTTGATAAGGAATCAACAAGTCTTGGAAAACTTGGAAGCGTAGTAGTGCCAGTAGATTTGGAAAACAATGTTATTCAGCTTCATGAGTTTTTATATACCAATGAGTCATATACTCCGTCTCAGACAGTGAAGAAGTTAAGTGAAACGGTTCATAGTAATACAGGGTATTAAGGAAAAGATTGCCCGTACTCTTGCAGTATGGGCGATTTTTGGATTATCTTGACGGATTTCGTCGATAAAATACAAATAAAATTCGCAATTTTCGAATAAAAGAGAAAATGCCTTAAAAGAATGGTAGAATATGGAAAGAATAAGAAAAGCGAAGGTGAAAGTGTGGACGGAATCGGAAAAATTATCTTTGAAGAACGAGAAAAAGCAGGAATTTCACAGAATGAGTTATGTGAAGGAATATGCTCAGTAGCTACATTATCAAGATTGGAATGGACAGAGCAGAATATAGGAAAGTGGAATATAGATGTATTTCTACAACGGTTAGGAAAATCACAGGATAAGTTCTGGACCATTGTTCATATTGGCGATTATGAAATAATGGAATTGCGTAGAAAAATCTGGAATTGTATTTTGTATGGCGATTACGATAAGGCAGAAGAGGAGATACAGAGGTATGAGGCCAATGTAGGAATAGAGAAACTGCATGAGCAGTTTGTGAAAAAATGTCAGGGTATGATAAAAGGGAAGAGAGATAATGATTGGGAAGGGGCACTGCAGCTTTTTAACGACGCATTGAAAGCTACAGTGCCAAAATTTTGTATAGAAAAAGTGAAGGATTCTCTGATGGGCAGAGATGAGATGCAGATTGTTTTACTGATAGTAGAGTCTTATAGTCATTTAGGAGAAGAAGAGATTGCCATAGAGATGACGGAAAATCTTTTGAAGAATATACGGAAAAAAGAATGGGATGAGGAGGAGCTGGTAAAGATTTACCCTAAAGTGGTGAGGATTTACGATGATTTTTTGAAAAAGGAAGACCGATATGAGGATGTCATTACTCTTTCGCAGAAAGCAGCAGATATGTTAGTTGAGAATGGAATCATATTTTTGCTAAAGGAACTGTTAGAGCAGATTATGTGGGGGATGGAAGAACGAAGACGTGTAGAAGGAAGACGTTTTACCATTCGGGAAGAGATGGATTATGCACAATATAAAAAGCAAGTAATGGTTTTGAAGGAATTGTGGGAAGAATATGGCGACTTATCGGAAGAAGCTATGTTGTATTGCACAAATGTGCAAAAGGATGTAAGTGTTAGTAATGAAATCATAGCGAAATGTCGAAAACTTTGCAAATTGTCACAGGAAAAAGTGAGCGAGGATGTCTGTACGGTGGAACAGTACTCCAGAATAGAAACCGGGAAATGTTCTCCTAAGGAGAAAAGTTATCGTGCGTTGATGGAGAAGATGAATCAGGCGCAGGAACGAAATCGCTTTTTTATTAATGCCCAAGAATACAGTATGCATGAGAAGATACGTACCGTAGAGAAATTAATTAGTGGACAAGAACTGAAAAAAGCATTAGTTGAGTGGAAAAAGATAAGAAAAGAAATATCGAATGATACTTTAAATAATCAGCAATATATTGCAAGATATGATGCCTTTTTGAATGGTCATAACAAAACAATAGGTTTTGAAGAACATATACAACAATTGGAAGAAGCAGTGCGGATTACTATGCCGGAATTTGAAAATGTAGATATTAAAAATTGGCCATTATCACGTAACGAGATTTTTTTGTTAGTTAATATTGCAAGCGGATATTATACGATAGGAGAAAAGAGGAAGGCAAGGGAAATTTATTATGCGTTATGGAATTATGTGGAAGAAAGCAATATAGATAAAATATATTGTATTACCGAGTACCGTTTGTTGTCTTATAATATTGGATTGATGGAGGGAATGGAACATAATTATTGCAAGGCAAAGGAAATTTTAAATTATGGAATTAGAAGTTGTATGATGGCAGGAAGAGATGAGATGTTACCAAGTTTTTTGTATTGCCTTGGGTGGGTAATACGAGAAGAGGGGAAGTTAGAAAATGAAAAAGAAGCCCGCTATATCTTAGAACAGGCTTTTTTTCTTGCTGATATGTTGAGATTACCTAATCTTTGCAATAAAATATATAATTATTACGAAGAGGAATGGAACGATAAAATTCTATATTAGAGTTAATATGTACCACCGATAAAATCGGGATGCGTAGCTACAATCGTTACCTCTTGAGTATCAGAAGCAGAAACTGCACTAAAGACACCCAGTGCTGCAACTGCACATACTGCAATAGCAAAAATAATAGATTTTGTAGATTTTAAAACATTTTTTTTCATAAGATTTACCTCCTTGGTTTGTTGTAAAGCCATTATGTGAAAAAAAATGTCGAAACCCCATGACATCCGGTGCAAGGATTTTGGGTGAAATTTGTAACCAGATGTCATGGCTTTTTTTAGAGAATTTTGTAATAATAAAAAGTTTAGGGATAAATGAATAAACGGGATTTTTTCCAAAACTTGCCCTTTTTGAGATTCAATGCTACAATAGGGAGGCGGATTATAATATGTGAATCAGGATGTGAGAAGGACGGATGATGAAAGTATTTATCTGCCCAGGATGCGGCAGTATGACAACAGTATCCAGAAGAAAAGAAGTAATGTGTTATAAATGTGAGGGAATACAAATGGTTCCTTCTAAATTAAGTTTTTCCAAATATAGCGAGATGGATGAACAACAGCGGAAAGATTATGCAGAAAGCTGGCTATATATACGGAATCGTAATAAGAAATGAGCGAAGGAGTAAAAAAATGATACACTTTAATGAGCCTCCCTTTACAGGGAAGGAATTTGAATATATGAGGCAGACGGTGGAAAATGCACACATCTGTGGAGATGGCGTGTTTACCAAGAAGTGCCATGCGTGGTTAGAAGAACGGATGCAAAGTCCGAAGGCATTGTTGACAACTTCTTGTACTCACGCGTTGGAGATGGCAGCACTCTTGGTTGGAATTCAGCCGGGAGATGAGGTCATTATGCCTTCTTATACCTTTGCATCTACAGCGGATGCTTTTGTTATGCGCGGGGCTAAGATTGTATTTGTAGATATTAGACCGGATACTATGAATGTAGATGAAACATTGATTGAGGATGCGATTACAGATAAAACCAAAGCAATTTGTGTTATGCATTATGCCGGAGTTGCATGTGAGATGGATACTATTATGGATATTGCCAACAGGCATCATCTTGCAGTAGTGGAGGATGCGGCGCAGGCGGTTATGAGTAGCTATAAGGGAAGACCGTTGGGTAGTATCGGAGATTATGGATGTTATTCTTTTCATGAGACCAAGAACTATTCTATGGGAGAAGGCGGTGCGATTCTAATTCGTGATATTGCGAATCGCGACAAGGCGGAAATTATTCGTGAAAAGGGAACGGATCGTAGTAAGTTTTGGCGTGGAGAAGTGGACAAGTATACTTGGGTAGATTTTGGTTCTTCCTATCTTCCAAGTGATATGAATGCCGCTTATTTGTGGGCACAGCTAGAACTTGCAGATGAAATTAACGATAAAAGATTGCATTTGTGGGATACTTACTATAAAGAGTTGACAGAATTAGCGGAAGAAGGAAAGATAGAACTTCCAACAATTCCGGAAGGATGTACACATAATGCTCATATGTTTTATATTAAGACAGATGATATAGAACAGCGCAGTGAGTTGATTGCATATTTAAAGGAACAGGGAGTAGGAGCAGTATTTCACTATATTCCACTTCATACGGTGGCAGCAGGTAAGAAGTATGGCGTGTTCCATGGTGAGGATCGACATACTACTCGTGAAAGTGAGCGGTTATTAAGGTTACCGCTTCATTACAACGTAAGTGAATCAGATGTACATTATGTATGTGAAAAGATAAAGGAGTTTTATAAAAGAGGATAGTCATGAAGAAACTTTCATTTGTGATTCCGTGTTATAACTCGGAACACACAGTAGGACATGTAGTAAACGAGATAGAAGAAGAATTTTATGGAAACGATAGATACGAGTATGAAATTATTTTGGTAAATGATGCATCTCCAAAGGATGATACCATAGGAGCTATCCGTAAAATTGCAAAAGAAAATCCAAGGGTAGTAGCAGTAAATCTGTCTAAAAATTTTGGACAGGACAGTGCACTTATGGCAGGATATTCTATTGCAAAGGGAGATTATATTGTATCATTGGATGATGACGGACAGAACCCGGCAAAGGAAGCATGGAAACTTCTGGATAAGTTAGAAGAGGGATGGGATGTCGTTTTTGGAAAGTATAAGGTGAAGAAACATAGTAAGTTTAAGAACTTTGGAAGTAAAGTGAACGATATTATGGCAGCAGCGCTCTTGGATAAGCCAAAGGATTTGAGATTGTGTAGTTATTTTGCCATGGATCGTTTTGTGGTAGAACAGATGCTTGTGGACCGCAATTCCTTCCCTTATATTTGGGGATTAATCTTGCGTTCCACAAATAAGATGACCAATGTTTATATTGAACATAGAGTGAGAGAAGAAGGAAAGTCAAACTTTACATTGATGAAGTGTTTGAAAGTCTGGTTTAATGGTTTTGTGGCATTTTCTGTAAAGCCACTTCGTTTCTCAGCTTTGATAGGAATGTTGGTTGCCTTATTGGGATTTTTGTATGGAATTTATGTAGTGGTTAAGGCAATTTGCTTTTCAGAGCCGGTGATAGGATGGAGTTCTCTTATGGTGGCAGTGTTACTAATAGGAGGAATCATATTGATGATGTTGGGATTGTTGGGAGAATATG
The DNA here is from genome assembly GCF_001940225.2 of Roseburia sp. 499. NCBI lineage: Bacteria > Bacillati > Bacillota > Clostridia > Lachnospirales > Lachnospiraceae > Roseburia > Roseburia sp. 499. The sequence continues at coordinate 2,631,643 of NZ_CP135164.1, read as the reverse complement.
TAGGACGAATGAATCTGAGTGTGAATAATACACCACAGTATATTATTCGTGACATATATCGACAGGAAGATGGGGAGTTAAGAAAAAATTAAGATGTTTTAAATATTTTAAAAAGCTTCTTGGTATAAAATAGGATTAAATATTGTTGAGGGCTATACTATGTATAAAAAACAGAAGACAGGATGGGTAAAGCATTTAGATTTTCTCCTGATAGATATTATTTGTTTGGAAATAGCATTTTTTGCTTCCTTCTGGATAAAGTTTGGAGAAAGAGCGCTTGTATCATCTATTATAAATGAATATTATATCAGATTGGCAATTGTACTGTTGATGATGGATCTTTGTGTTGCATTCTTATTTGAAGCCTATACCGGAATCTTGAGAAGAAACAAAGTTCAAGAGTTACGTGCGGTTATCATTCATTGTAGTGCAGTTTTTGCAGCAGTGACTGTGTATTTATGGGGAACCAAGCAGTCGGAGATTTATTCCAGACAGGTTATCATGGTATTCTGGGGAATTGCTATTTTCATAGAATATTTCACAAGGTGTGCATGGAAAATTTATATTCGCCAGAAGATGATACGTGGAAAACGTTTTTCAAAATTGGTTGTAATTACTGAGGACCGGTATGCCGAGGAGTGTGTACGGGAATTCCAGCGAGACCGTTATAAGGAATTTGAGGTAACTGGTGTCATTGTGGTGGACAAGAATCGCAAAGGCGAAGAAATTTACGGGGTTCCGGTTGTGGCTGATGCAGATACGTGTCTTGAATATGTCAGAACCAATGTAGTGGACGAAGTGTTCATTAATGGAAATACCAGAGAGAGTAGTGAAGCATTGGCAAATGAATTGCTGGAATTAGGTTGTACCGTACATTTCAGTCTGGTGCATGAATCACAGCTCATGCCAAATAAAATGGTAGAGCGATGTGGAAAGTATCTGGTATTGACTTCCAGTATGAAGATTGCTTCTAATAGACAGTTATTTGTAAAGCGTACCATTGATATTGTAGGAAGTTTAGTAGGCTTGCTATTGACTGGAGTTGCTTTTATTATTTTCGCTCCAATTATTAAAATTCAGTCCCCAGGTCCTATTTTTTATTCGCAGATTAGAATCGGGAAAAATGGGCGTAGGTTTAAGTTTTATAAGTTTCGAACGATGATAGTAGGGGCAGATGCTATGAAGAAAGACCTGATGGAGCAAAATGAAATGGAAGGTCTTATGTTTAAAATGGAAAATGATCCAAGGATTTTTGGAATTGGAAAGTTTATGCGGAAGTTTTCTATTGATGAATTGCCGCAGTTCTGGAATGTATTAAAGGGAGAGATGAGTCTGGTTGGGACAAGACCCCCTACAGAGGAAGAATTTGAGCAGTATGAATTGCATCACAAGGCGCGACTTGGTATCAAGCCTGGGTTAACAGGAATGTGGCAGGTGAGTGGTAGAAGTGATATTAAGAACTTCGAAGAAATTGTGGCATTGGATACTCAATATATATCGAACTGGTCTTTGGGAGTAGATATTCGTATTTTATTCCGTACCCTTTGGGTAGTAGTGACCGGGAAAGGATCATCATGATAGATATTTCAATTACAATTGTTGCTTATAATGATGAAGAAGATGTGAGAAATGCGGTATGTTCCATAATGGAACATACCGCTGCAACTATTAAGAAAAAAATATATATTGTAGATAATAGTACAGAAAAAAATGCGTTGGATTCTTTTGCAACACAGTGGGAAGAAGTGGGTTATCGAAAGCCAGAGCAGAATCTGGGTTTTGGTGCAGGACACAACTATGTGCTGTCTGAATTAGATTCTAAATATCATGCGATTGTGAATCCGGATATTATTTTGAAGGAAGACAGTTTGCAGACGCTTATGAAATTTATGGAGCAGAATCAGGTCGGGATGGCGGTTCCGAGAATGACGGATGAAAAGGGAGAATTTCAAGCAGTATACCGCAGAGAACTTACGGTTCTGGATATGGGAATAAGAATGTTTTTGTCATCTCACTTTAAGAAACGTCAGGCGTATCATACGATGCAAGATATGGATTATTCCAAAACATTTCAAGTGCCTTTTGCGCAGGGAAGCTTTCTGGTAATTCAGACGGAATTGTTTCAAAAGCTGGGAGGGTTTGATACCAGATATTTTATGTACATGGAGGATGCCGATTTGTGTAAGCAGGTAAATCAGTGCAGTAGCCTGTATTATTGCCCGGATACTACAGTGATTCATAAGTGGGAGAGAGCGTCCAAGAAAAATGGAAAGCTACGCCGCATTCATATAGCATCTATGTTTCGATATTTTTGCAAATGGGGGTGGAAACTGTGGTAGATAAAGTACGGTTGTCTGTTGCAATGGTTACTTATAATGGAGAAAAGTACATAAAAGCCCAGTTGGATTCCATTTTTCAGCAGCTGACAGAACAGGACGAAGTAGTGGTGTCTGATGACGGTTCCACGGATGGAACAATGGAGATTTTAAAGGAGTACCAGAGGAAAGGATATTCCATAAGAATATTAGAAGGTCCTAAGGCGGGAATTAAGAAAAATGTGGAACATGCATTAAAACAATGTAGAGGGGAAATTATTTTTCTGTCGGACCAGGATGATATTTGGAAAACAAATAAAGTAAATCGGGTTCTGGAGGTTATGGATCAGGAAAAATGTGCATTAGTAATTCATGATGCAGAAGTATTTTATGAGAATCCGGATAAGGCGGATATGGAGTCTTTTTTTGCATTTCGAAATGCAGGAGCCGGTGTCTGGAAAAATATCATAAAAAATAGTTACATTGGATGTTGCATGGCATTTCGAAGAGAAGTATTGGAACGGGTGATTCCAATTCCTGCTAACATCGAGATGCATGATCAATGGATTGGAATATTAAGTGATTTTTATTTTGGAAAGTCTGTATTTTTGAAAGAACCACTGCTGAGTTATCGGCGGCATGGAGAAAATAGTTCTGCCATGAAGCATTATGGGGTTGGGAAAATGATTCGAAATAGAGTTGTTTTTATACTGCGTTTTCTAGGAAGAATTCTCCATATTTGCTAGAAAAGAGGGAACATTTAATAAAATTTTAAGAAAAATTACAGTTGTGAAAAGAGAAAAAATATTATAAGATAGGTCATGTATATGGTAAAAAAAAGGGAATTTTAAGGATGAGTATAGGATAAGAAAGGTGAAGATATGTCAGATAATAGAAGAAATACACGAAGTGGAAACGTAGATCCAAGACGACAACAACCGAAAATGAGTAAAAAGGCAATGAGAAAAAAAAGAAGAAAGAGAAAAATTATTCTTCTGGTAGTAGAACTGATTCTGCTAGCTGTTGTATTGGCTGGTTTGTGGGTTTGGCAGAAACTGGATAAGATTGACACAGACGAAGATTTTGGTAAAGATGTTGCGAATGAAGATTTGACAGCAGATACCAAGGCAATATTAGGAGAATACACTACGATTGCGTTGTTTGGATTAGATAATCGTGCAAATGGTAATTATAAGTCTGGTAATAGTGATGTTATCATGATTGCACGAATTGATAATGAAACCAAGGAAGTAAAATTGGTGTCCGTATATCGTGACACTATGTTGAATATGATGGATAAAGATGATGAAGATGCATACAGTAAGGCGAATGCAGCCTATAATATGGGTGGGCCGGATCAGGCAGTTAGAATGCTGAATGTAAATCTGGATTTGGATATTAAGGAATATGTGTCCTTTGATTTTAACGCCGTAGCAGAGGCTGTTGACTTGTTAGGCGGTGTTGAAGTGGAAATCAGCACGGAAGAAGCAGTTGCTATGCAGGGATATCAAGAAGAAGTAGCGGAAATGACCGGTAAGAAGTCTAAGGAACTGAATGTAGGAGGAACTTATAATTTAGACGGAGTACAGGCAGTATCTTATGCAAGACTGCGTTATGTAGGAAATGGTGATTTCCAGAGAACAGAACGTCAACGGTTGATTGTAAATAAAATGGTAGAAAAGGCATTGGCATCTGATTTGGGAACAATAAATGAGTTGATTGATACGATATTCCCGGAGGTTAAGACCAGTCTTACAAAAACAGAAATATTGAGCCTTGCAAAAGATGCTTTTGGCTATTCTATGGGAGAAAATACAGGATTCCCGTTTGACCAGGAGACTGGAAGCTATAAAGTAAGTTATCAGAGCAAAAAGGCAAGCTGTGTCATACCAGCAGATCTTGCAAGTAATGTAAAGCAGTTGCATGAATTTTTATATGGAACAACCGATTATGAAGTAACAGAAAGTGTACAGAACATTAGTGATGAAATTGTAAACCGAACAGGAGTTACGGCTCCTAAGAAGGATACGGATGGAGATGACTAAGAACAGAGACATAACGTCAAATAGCAGGAGGAATTGATATGTGTGGAATTGTAGGATATATTGGTAAGTCTCAGGCAGCTCCGATTTTGCTGGATGGTCTAGCGAAGCTAGAGTACAGAGGTTATGATTCAGCAGGAATTGCTGTGTTTGATGGAGAGGATATTCAAGTAAAAAAAGCAACCGGAAGACTTAAAGTACTAAGTGAGTTGACCCATGATGGAACGACTATGCCGGGAACAATTGGAATTGGTCACACTAGATGGGCTACGCATGGAGCACCTTCTGATGTAAATGCACATCCTCATTATAATAAAGAGAGAACCATTGCAGTTGTACACAATGGTATTATTGAAAATTATGTAAAATTGAGAACGCGTCTTCAGGAAAAGGGTTATACATTTGTGTCTGAAACGGATACAGAAGTTTTGGCGCATCTTTTGGATTACTATTATACGGGCGATCCGATTGAAACAATTACAAAAGTAATGCACAGGGTAGAAGGTTCTTATGCTTTAGGAATTATTTTTAAAGAACATCCGGGGACTGTGTATGCAGTTCGTAAAGATAGTCCGTTGATTGTTGGGAAGGGAAAGGATGGCAATTTTATTGCTTCTGATGTACCGGCGGTGCTGAAATATACCCGAGAAGTGTTCTTTATTCAGAATGAGGAAATTGCGGCTCTTACAGAAGAGACAATAACATTTTTTAATATTGACGGAGAAGAGATTCAGAAGGAATCTTCTATGATTGAATGGGATATCAATGCGGCAGAAAAAGGTGGATATGAGCATTTCATGTTAAAGGAAATGTATGAACAGCCGAAAACCGTTCGTGATACCATTGCTCCGAGAATTAAGGATGGAAAGATTGTCATTGAAGAGTTGGGAATGAGTGATGAGGAAATTCGCGCTATCAAGCGGATTCACATTGTGGCATGTGGTTCGGCATATCATACCGGCGTTACAGCAAAATATGTCATGGAAGATATGGCAAGAATCCCGGTAGAAGTAGATGTTGCTTCAGAATTTCGGTATCGTAACCCGATTCTGGAAGAAGGGGCACTGGTAATTATTATTAGTCAGTCGGGAGAAACCGCAGATTCGTTGGCAGCGTTGCGTGAAGCAAAGGAACGAGGTGTTAAGACACTTGGTATTGTTAATGTAGTAGGTAGTTCCATTGCAAGAGAAGCTGACAGTGTTATGTATACTTGGGCAGGGCCGGAGATTGCTGTGGCAACTACTAAGGCATACAGCGCGCAGTTGGTAGCAGAGTATCTGTTGGCGATGAAGTTTGCGCAGGTGCGTGGTATGGTAACGGAGGAAGAAATAGAAGGTATGTTGCGTGATCTTCAGAGACTTCCGGAGCAGATAGAGATGTTGCTTAACAACAAAGAGAAAATTCAACGTTTTGCCAATAGATATATTGCTGCAAAGGACGTATTCTTTGTAGGAAGAGGAATTGATTATGCAATTTCTATGGAAGGTTCTCTGAAATTGAAAGAGATTTCTTATATTCATTCTGAGGCTTATGCAGCAGGTGAATTGAAGCATGGTACTATTTCTTTGATTGAGGATGGAACTCTGGTCGCAGCGGTGGTGACACAGGAAGATTTGTATAAGAAGACCATTAGCAATATTGTGGAATTAAAGTCTAGAGGAGCCTTTGTGCTGGCAGTTACCAACACAGGTCATACCGAGATAGAGAAGTCTGCGGATTATGTAATCTACATCCCACAGACGAATAAATATTTTACCAATTCGTTGGCAATTATCCCATTACAATTGTTTGGTTATTATGTAGCGGTAGGCAAGGGATGTGATGTAGATAAGCCGAGAAATTTGGCGAAATCCGTAACTGTAGAATAAAAATATTTGCAAAATAGAAATACTTGTGGTAAAATCGGAAAGTCGGTGTGGGGAAACACCGGCTTTCCTAAGTTACAGTGAGGATGAATGAGAGAGGATATTATGAAAAAGATTTTAAAGCAGTTTTGCAGATTCAGCGTAGTAGGCGTTGTGGCATTCCTGATTGATTATGGTTTGCTGTTTACGTTTACAGACACATTACATATGCATTACCTGTTATCTTCTATGTTGTCGTTTTCTGTGGCAACCGTATTTAACTATGTATATAGTACCAAGTATGTATTTGAATGCAAAGAAGAGCAGAACAAGGCAGGACAGTTTACTGTTTTTTTGCTGTTAAGTGCATGTGGGTTGTTATTAAATTCCATATTAATGAAGACACTGGTAGAAAATATGGAGTTACATTATATGTTTGCAAAGTTATTTTCAGCAGTAGTCGTATCTATTTGGAATTTTGCTTCAAGAAAAATATTTTTGGAAGAAAGAGTTATGGAAAAACTTTTTACCAGAAGACAGGAATTGCTCCGGGATCGTTAGTCCCGGAGTTTTTATATAAAATGACTGGGGAAGATTAGAGATTTTGAGTTCTGATTTTATTCGGATTTGACAAGTGCAAACCTAAAGCACTTTTGTGTATGTCTTATATTGCATTTGCAGGAAATGTATTTTTCTAAGTTCGTTGTTTGAGGTTTTTCCCGCCTCTGCAGAGAAACTGATATCCAAAACTCCGCTTTTTATGTGAAACCACACTTCTAGTTCTTCTAAACAGCAGCAACAAGAATGTTCGATAAGGGTATGCCAAAAGAACTCGGACAGATACACATTTAAACCCATGTTCCTCTGTCCTCAAACAGCTTTCTGGCATACCCATTCATTCTTTTGTGCTGCTGTAAGAAGAACACAAAGTGTTCAAACACATAAAAAGCGGAATTTTGATATTCAGTTTTTTCGTGCATCGCAGGAAAAACCGAGTTTCGAATTAGGAAAATTAATTTCATTCCTGCAAATGCAATATCTAGACATACTAGAAAGTGTGCCCGGCTTTGCATGGTCAAATCCGAATAAAATGAGAAATAAAAAACATATATCTTCCCAGTCATTTTATATAAATACATATATTTTTTAAATAGTCATCACAATTTTATCACAAATCTACCGTAAACTCTTTAGTATAAACAAAGAGCAAAAGAGGAAAGGAGAGTTGCTTTATGGAAGAGAATAACAATAGCAACAATAACAATACTTCAGATTCTTTATATTCATATAGCTATATAAATGAGGACAATCAGGAAAGGAATCCGAACTATTATGAAAGAAAGGAGTCTGAAAATTATTATACCAACGCAAGTTCTTATACAGAACCACAGCAGGAAAAGAAGTCAAAGAAAGAAAAAGTGAAAAAGAAACATGGCTTTGGTGCAACATTAGGGAAGACAGCAGCTGTGGCTTTAGTATTTGGACTAGTATCGGGTTCAGTATTTTATGGAACAGGTTATACGCTTGATTATGCGAACGGAAAGATTGAGGATAAAGAGAATAATACAGTGACGCAGGTAACCAGTGGTTCAAATAATGGAGGAAGTCTCTCGGCGACGAATGTCAGCACAGCTACAACCATAAATGATGTTTCTGATATTGTAGAAAATGTAATGCCATCCATTGTTTCTATTACGAATGTCGGACAACAGACCGTGAACTTTTTCGGACAGAGGGTAACACAGGATACGGAAGGTGCCGGAAGTGGTATTATTATTGCCCAAACAGAAGATACTATATATATTGCTACAAATAATCATGTGGTAGCAAATTCCACTCAGTTGACCGTAACTTTTATTGATGATCAGAGCGTTGCAGCGGAGATTAAGGGAACAGATGCCAGCACAGACTTAGCTGTTATTGCAGTTAAAGTCAGTGATATTCCAAAGGACACCTTAAAACAGATAAAAGTAGCAACACTTGGAGAATCTGATGATATTCGAGTAGGTGAAGGTACTGTGGCAATTGGAAATGCATTAGGTTATGGACAGTCAGTAACGACAGGTGTTGTCAGTGCTTTAAATCGTGAAGTGACAGTACAGGATGAAAGTACCGGAACTTCTGTTACCAATGATCTGATTCAGACCAGTGCTGCAATCAATCCAGGAAACAGTGGCGGAGCTTTACTGAATATGAACGGTGAGGTAATTGGAATTAATTCTGTAAAATATTCTGACGAGGATGTGGAAGGAATGGGATTTGCAATTCCGATTTCTCAGGCAGAGCCAATTATCAATGATTTGATTAACCGTGAGGTAGTGGATGAAGCAGATAGTGCATATCTAGGAATTGCAGGTCAAGATGTTACTTCTCAGATTTCGGAAGCATATGGAATGCCGGAAGGTGTTTATGTAACACAGGTTAAGGAAGGAACAGCAGCCGAGAAAGCTGGTATCCAAAAGGGCGATATTATTATAGAATTTGATGGAAAAAAAGTAAGCTCTATGGAAGGTCTTAGAGATAATATGCAGTATTATGCTGCAGGAACCACAGTAGACGTAGTGGTTCAAAAGAATCAGAACGGAGAATGGCAGGAACAGACTATATCTGTAACATTAGGGCAAAAAAATGACTAGGAATATGTTGTTATTCAGTCGTAACTTTTATATATGTCAATAAAAATGCTTATGGGAAGTTCAAGACTTTTGTTTTCTGATTTTATTCAAATTTAATAAAGGCAAAGCCGGACACACTTTTTAGCATGGCTAAATATTGCATTGGGCGGAATGATATTAATTTCCCTAATTCGAAACTCGGTTTTTCCCTTCATGCAACAGAAGCTGAATACAAAAATCCGATTTTAATATGTGGAACACTTTGTGTTCTTCTTACAGCAGCATAAAAGAATGAATGGGTATGCCAGAAAGATGTTTGAGGACAGAGGAACATTGTCTTGAATGTGTATCTGTCCGAGTTCTTTTGGCATACCCTTATCGAACATTCTTGTTGCTGCTGTCTAGAAGAACTAAAAGTGTGGATTCATATTAAAATTGGATTTTTTGTATCAGTTTCTGTTGCATGAAGGGAAAAACCTCAGACAACGAACTTAGGAAAATACATTTCCTCCAAATGCAATATAAGACATGCACAAAAGTGTTTTAGGTTTGCCCTTATCAAATTTGAAAGAAAATCAGAATTCAAAAAGTTCCAAACTTTCCATAAGCATTTTTATGCCTTTGTATAAAAGTTACGACTGAATAGACAAATTTTTCTTTTAAAATCCCTGAAAGTGTGGTAGGATAGGAATATATGCAGGAGGGATTTTCATGAGAAAGAAAAAAATTGTAATTGCATTGGGACATGATGCGTTAGGAACTACCTTGCCGGAACAGAAGAGCGCTACGAAGAAAACGGCAAAAGCGGTAGTGGATTTCATAAAAGATGATTATCAAGTAGTAATTTCTCATAGTAATGGACCGCAGGTCGGAATGATTCATACAGCAATGGCAGAATTTTGTAGAATCTATCCGGAATATACGGCAACTCCAATGTCCGTGTGTTCTGCTATGAGTCAGGGATATATTGGTTATGACTTGCAGAATGCAATTCGTACCGAACTTTTGAATAGAGGAGTTTACAAGCCTGTTTCTACAATTTTAACACAGGTATGTGTAGATCCATATGATGAAGCTTTTTATCATCCAACCAAGGTAATAGGTCGTGTTATGAATGAGGCTGAAGCTGAGGCAGAAGAGAAGAAGGGAAATCATGTAGTTAAGACAGAGGATGGCTATCGTAGAATTGTTGCAGCACCGAAGCCAATGGATATCGTAGAGATAGATGCCATTAAGGCATTGTTAGATGCAGATCAGATTGTCATTGCTTGTGGTGGCGGTGGAATTCCGGTACTTGCTCAGGATAATAACCTGAAGGGAGCTAGTGCTGTTATTGAAAAAGATTCTGCAGCAGGAAAGTTAGCCGAGTTGATAGATGCCGAGATGCTAGTTATTTTAACCGGAGTAGATAAGGTGTGTCTGAATTTTGGTACAAGTGAAGAACAGCGGTTGGATGAAATGACAGTGGATGAGGCAAAGAAATACATGGCGGAAGGACAGTTTGAGGAAGGAACTATGCTTCCGAAGATTGAGACTGCAATAGAATTTATTGGTAATTCTGCGGTTAGAAAGGTGTTGATTACTAAGTTGGATGCAACATCAGGAGAGTGCCATGGAACTATAATCCATAAATAAAAAGTAAAGAAACCGTAGAAAAATAAAAATACGGTTTCTTTTTTTGGATTTATTTGTTATAATATAGATTGGAGTGTCTGTGGACACTTCGAATATATGGATATTCCTTGAATTTTCGGGCTTTTTGGCAGATTAGAATGAAAGTGTCAAAAGGGCATACTGCAAAGCAGTATTGCCATATTGCACATAATTGCATCGGAAAAACATGTTTTTCAAGTGCAATTATTGTGCAATAATCACACATCACTTTTGTGATGTGCGCTTTTGACACTGAATATACAAAAATTCAACGGGTATTCTAAATCAGATATCAAATTTTGATAGATAGATGCAATTATGCAAAAGCAAAGAGAGGTAGAAAAATGAAAAAAGAAAATCTGAGAAAAACAAAAATTGTCTGCACAATGGGACCTTCTACAGAGAAGGGTGACGTATTAAAGCAGCTGATGCTTGCTGGTATGAACGTTGCAAGATTTAACTTTTCCCATGGTGACCATGATGAACAGATGGGACGTTTGACTGAGTTAAGAAGACTTCGTAAGGAATTAGGACTTCCTGTTGCAGCACTTCTGGATACAAAAGGACCAGAAATTCGTTTAAGAGAGTTCAAAGAAGGAAAAGTAGATTTAGTAAAGGGACAGACCTTTACCTTAACATCCGAAGAAATTCAGGGTGATGAAACAAGAGTTTCTATTAGCTATAAAGAATTAGTAAATGACGTAAAAGTAGGAGATACTATCTTAATCGATGATGGTTTAATCGAATTAAAAGTAAAATCTCTGACAAACACAGATATTGTTTGTGAAGTTGAAAATGGCGGAAAAGTTTCTAATAAGAAGGGTGTTAACGTACCAAACGTAGACCTTACAATGCCTTTCATTAGTGAGAAAGACCATTCTGATATTGTATTTGCAGTAGAGCAGGATTATGACTTTATCGCAGCATCTTTTGTTCGTACAGCAGATGACGTACTTCAGATTCGTAAAATTTTAAAAGAAAATGGTAATGATACTATTAAGATTATTTCTAAGATTGAAAATATGCAGGGTGTAAAGAATATCGATGAAATTATCGAAGTATCTGATGGAATCATGGTAGCTCGTGGAGACATGGGTGTTGAAATCCCATTAGAAGATGTTCCTGTAATTCAGAAAATGATTATTAAGAAAGCAACAAAGGCAGGAAAGCAGGTTATTACTGCAACACAGATGTTAGATTCTATGATGAAGAATCCAAGACCTACCAGAGCAGAAGCAACTGACGTTGCAAACGCAATTTATGACGGAACTAGCGCAATCATGCTTTCCGGAGAAACAGCTGCTGGTGATTATCCGGTAGAAGCTGTTAAGACAATGGTTCGTATTGCAGTTCGTACAGAACAGGATATTAACTACAGAGCAAGATTTAAGCAGAGAGAAAGCTTAGATAATCCGGATATTACAAATGCAATCTCTCATGCAACTTGTACAACTGCACATGACTTAAATGCAGCAGCAATTATTACAGTAACTAAGTCTGGTAGAACTGTACAGGATGTTTCTAAATACCGTCCGGCTTGCCCAATTATTGGAGGAAGTACTTCTGAAAAGGTTTGCCGTCAGTTAAATCTTGCATGGGGTGTTGTACCAATGTTGGTAGAGGAAATGGAAGAGGCACACGAATTATTTGACCATGCAGTAGAGACTGCTGAGAAGGCAGGTTTAATTGAAAAAGGAGATATCACAGTTCTGACAGCTGGTGTTCCACTTGGTGTATCCGGAACAACTAACATGATTAAAGTACGTGTGGCAGATTAATAATATCTCTAATATAGCGGAAAAGGAGTAGTCAGTTGCAACCAGTTAATAAGGAAAAAAAATGTAAGTGGCTGGAAAGGACATGCTTTTGCATGTTCTTTCTAGTAGCATTTTTTATATGTAGATTAATAGAATATAGTGATGGCGATGATGTCTATTTTTACCAGATGGCGCATAGTATGGGATTCTTTGAATACCTGAAGATGCGCTATATTACGTGGGAAGGAAGAATGACTTCAGAGGCCATGACATATATTTCCATGTATTTAGGAAAAGAGTTCTGGAATGTGGCGAATGCAGTTATGTTAACGCTTTTGCCATTAGGAATGACACAAATTGTAAAAAGGGTATATCCGGATATGAAACAGGAACAAAAGACCTTTGTTTCTATATTTTTTTGTGCTGGAATACTTTTGATGGGACTTGGAGTCGTGGGATATGCGTCCTTTTGGATTACCGGCTCTACTTTTTATCTCTGGTCTGTTGTGGCTGGAGTTTGGTCAGCAATACCGTTGGCAGCAATGGTTTTTTCACCGCAAGAGTTATCATGGAAGAGCTTTTTATATTCGATTCCGTGTGGATTCATTGCATCCATGGGATTAGAACAGATTACAGCAGTAGTAATCACCTTTGGGGTAATTGCTCTGATATGGTGTGTTGTAACAAAAAAGAAAATATGTATTCCGGCAGTTGTTCAAATAGTGATTATGATTGTAGGTTTTGCGTTATTGTATCTATCTCCGGGTACAGAGATGCGAATGAGTGAAGAATTACGTTGGATGCCGGAATTTGAAAATATGAGCATACCGCATCATATATTTATTACGGTACAATGGATATTAAGCGGATTTGCAAATTATCATAAAAATTATGTTGGTATTATTTTGATTCTACTTATGATAATTCAAGTGCAGAAGAAAAGAGAAGAACAGGGCAAAAAGAATAAGATTGCTCCAATAGTCGCAGTTGTTGCGGCAACGGCAGGAACGGTTAGTGCTTGGATAAGTATGGTAGGATGTAAGGTGTTCACAGAATTGGGAATAGGTCTTGAGGATGAGATGATTCCGGTAACGAAAACAGCTACTTTGCAGGAACTGACAGGGCAAGAAATATTTGCTTGCTTCTGGCAGATATTGTTAATTGTGTTGGTGCTGTATTTGTTGTGGAAAACAGGAGGCAACTTAAGAGAGAAAAGTTTTTGGACTCTTATTTTTCTGGCATCATTAGCGAGTGCTGCGGTAATGTATCTTTCACCGACTATGTATGCATCTGGACCACGAGTTATGTTTGTGACAGCAGTTATGCAGTGGTTTTTAGTCGGAGTGTTGTTTTCTCGAATTAAGAATTGGAAGATACAGTGTGCATTAGTGGCTTATGTATTGGTTGTTGCAGTAGGAAATGTAACACCATATTTTTTAGGAAAATAAAGGGGAATACAGATGAAAAAAAGAGGTTTTGTGGCAATAGTGCTGATAATGATGTTATTGGCAACTGCTTGTGGAAAAGAAAAGGAAGTAGTAGAAAACGATTCGGAAGAACCGGAAGTTCAGGAACAGCAGAAAGCAGAGGAACAGCTGGAGTCGGAAGAAGAGAAAGAGACTTCTGGTACATTTGTGCAAAATCAGCAGCAGGAGAATGTGGCACCGTTGCCTACTTTGAATTCGGATACAGTGGTGTATGTAGAGGAAGAAGTCTTGACAACAGATAGAGTAAATGTTCGTAAGTATCCTTCTACAGATAGTGAGATATATGAGACTGTTGGTAGAAGAACGAAATTTCTGCGAACAGCAGATGATGGAACATGGAGTGCAGTGCAGATTGAGGGTCAGGAATATTACATTGCGTCTGAATATTTGAAGCTGGAATCAGAGATGACAACGGGAGGATATTTGATTGTTATTGATGCAGGACATCAGTCTCGGGGAAATAGTGAGCAGGAACCTATCGGCCCGGGAGCAGCAGAGACCAAGGCAAAAGTAACCGGAGGAACAACCGGAACAACTACCGGATTGAAGGAATATGAATTGAATCTTCAGGTGTCATTAAAGTTGCAGGCAGAATTGGAAGCCAGGGGCTATGAAGTGATTATGGTGCGAACCACGAATGATGTGAATATGAGCAACAGTGAACGTGCTGCGGTTGCCAATAATGCAGGAGCAGATGCGTTTATAAGAATTCATGCTAATGGGTCAGAAAATAGCAGTGATAATGGGATTATGACCATATGCCCTACGGCATCTAATCCGTATGCGGGAAATATTTATACACAAAGTCGTTCTCTTTCAGATTGTGTGTTAAATGGTGCAGTAAATGCTACCGGTGCTAATAAAAAATATGTCTGGGAGACGGATACCATGAGCGGCATTAACTGGTGTACTGTACCGGTTACTATTGTAGAGATGGGATTTATGACAAATCCTACGGAAGATCAGAATATGGCAACAGACAGTTATCAGCAGAAACTTGCACAGGGAATTGCTGACGGAATTGATGCATATTTTGGGAATTAAATAATGTTGAAAAAGTTATGGCAGTCTTATTCAGAGACTGCCATGTTTCATGCAGCAGGAGAAAATAGATGAGAGAATACGATAATGAGTGGATAAAACAGCAATTGGAACAGTTACGGGAACCGGAATATCAAGCCTTTACTTCTAAACTTTTGCCGGGAGTGGAACATATTCTGGGAGTAAGGTTACCTGAACTTCGTAAGCTGGCAAAGAAACTTGCAAAAGACAATTGGAAAGAGTATCTGGAAGAAGCAAGTGATGACAGTATGGAAGAAATCATGCTTCAAGGAATGACCCTTGGATATGCGAGGGGAGAGGTGCAGGAAAAAGAGTTGTTTTTAAGAAAGTTTATTCCGAAAATTGATAACTGGTCTGTCTGCGACAGCTGCTGTGCAACTATTAAGCTGGCAAAGGAAGAACCGGAAGAAATGTGGAATTTTTTGCAGGAATATCTTCAATCAGAACAGGAATTTGAAGTGAGGTTCGCATTGGTGCAGTTGCTGGATTATTATGTAAATTCAACATACATAGGAAAGGTATTGCAACAAATAGATAGGATACAGAACAAAGCCTATTATGTTCAGATGGCACAGGCTTGGGCCGTATCTATTTGTTACCGTGATTTTCCCAAGGAAACAGAACCGTTTTTGAAACAGAATCATTTGGATGATTTTACGCATAACAAGGCATTGCAAAAAATAGTAGAGTCTTTAAAAGTATCCAAAGAGGAGAAAGAGTATATTCGTTCACTTAAACGGAAAAGTAAGTAATTTCATTGACGGGCAGAAGAGAAAACTTTATAATGAAACTAATATTGGGTATTTAAGCCCGTAAGAAAGAGGTGACATAATGGTTGAATTAGACCAGTTCAAAACAACATTGAACACATACAAAGAACCGTTAGTTGAAGTGAGGGATTCACTTTGACCTGGCGAATAAAGAAAAGAGAATCCAGGAATTAGAACGTGAGATGGAAGCTCCTGATTTTTGGGATAATGCGGAAGTCTCTCAAGAAAAAATGAAGGAACTAAAGAGCTTAAAAGATGATGTAGAAACATATGCACATCTGGCAGAGCAGTATGAAGATATTGAAACATTGCTGGAAATGGGATATGAGGAAGAGGATGCTTCACTTATTCCCGAAATAGAAGAGATGTTGGAGGAATTTCAGCAAACGTTTGAAAATATCAGGATTAAGACATTATTATCCGGTGAGTACGATACAGAAAATGCAATTGTATCGTTGCATGCCGGAGCAGGTGGTACAGAGTCCTGTGACTGGAATGCAATGCTGTATCGTATGTATAAACGCTGGGCAGAGGATAAAGGGTTTGTGGTAGAAGTGTTGGATTCTCTTGATGGAGATGAAGCAGGAATCAAGTCCATTACTTTTGAAGTACGCGGTGAGAATGCTTATGGTTATCTGAAGTCAGAAAAGGGAGTCCATCGTCTGGTGCGTATTTCTCCTTTTAATGCGGCAGGCAAGCGGCAAACTTCTTTCGCATCTTGTGATGTGATGCCGGATATTGAAAAGGATTTGGATATTGAGATTAAGGACGATGAGTTGAGAATTGATACTTATCGTTCCAGTGGAGCCGGTGGACAGCATATTAACAAGACATCTTCTGCTATCCGTATCACGCACCTTCCTACCGGTATTGTGGTGCAGTGCCAGAATGAGCGTTCTCAGCATATGAATAAGGATAAGGCAATGCAGATGTTAAAGGCAAAGCTGTATCTGTTAAAACAGGAAGAGAATGAGAAAAAAGCAGCAGATATTCGTGGTGAGGTAACTGAAATTGGCTGGGGCAATCAGATTCGTTCCTATGTTATGCAACCATATACTATGGTAAAAGACCATAGAACCAATGCAGAAACCGGAAATGTGGACAGCGTTATGGATGGAAAAATAGACCTGTTTATTAATGCATATCTGAAATGGAAGAGCTTAGGCTGTCCGGATAAGATGGGAGATTAACATGAAAGGGTTGATTACGTTTTTAATTGTTGTGCTATGCATTGCATTGGCGATAGCAGTGTTAGTAGGGTATGTTAAGAGAAAAATGCGTAATTTTTCCAGAGATATATTCGGAACAGATTCCTTAATGGAAGGTTGGAAACGACAAGAAAAAGAACTCTCCATGACACCGGCTTCAGTATCTGGAATGACCAGAGTACTGGAACCACAGATACAGAAAGACTTTCCGGAATTTAACTGGGTTCAGTTCAAAAATAAAGCAGAAGAAATATTGCGATTGTCATTGCTTGCAATCTCGCAAAATTCCATAGAAAATATGGAAAGAATGGCAAAAGAGGCAGAGATGTCAGAGGCATTGAAAGAACAGTTAAAAGGAAGAATTCTGGGAAATCAAACATCGGGAATAAGAGAAGTTTATGACAGAATTCGTATCCATCAAACAGAGATTGCAAAGTATGAAAAGAAAAATGGAAGATGTGTCATTACGTTACAGAGTGCGGTAGAGCACATTCATTATCAGCAAAAGGATAGTGAACTTTTATCCGGAAAGAAAGATTTATTAGAACAGACAAAGTATAATATAGAATTGATGTATATTCAGGATGAAAGTGTAGCAAATAGTAATCATGGCGTGGGACTGAATTGTCCTAATTGTGGTGCTCCGATAAAAGCACTTGGTGTTAAACGTTGTGAATATTGTGGCAGTGAAGTGGTACCAATCAATATGCAGGTTTGGTCCTTGCAGCATTTTTATGAAGTTACGTACCAAAGGGTGTAATAAATATAAGACAAAAGAAATAGGAGGTTATTTATGGGATTAATAAAAGCAGTAGCACAGGCAATCGGTGGAACATTGGCAGATCAGTGGCTTGAGGTTATCGAGCCGGATGATATGGGAGATCAGACTGTATTTACGCGAGGTGTAATGATTCGAAAGGGTCAGAATACAAAGGGAACAGATGATACCGTAACAAATGGTTCGGTGATACATGTATATGATAATCAGTTTATGATGCTGGTAGATGGTGGAAAAGTTGTAGATTACACAGCTGAACCGGGATATTATAAGGTAGACAATTCGTCTTTGCCATCATTGTTTAACGGTCAGTTTATGGATACTTTGAAAGATTCTTTTTCTCGAATTAAGTTTGGAAGTGAGACACCTACGAAGCAGAAAGTGTTTTACATTAATTTACAGGAAATAAAGGGAATCAAGTTTGGAACACGAAATCCTATTAATTACTTTGATAGTTTTTACAATGCAGAATTATTTTTACGTGCTCACGGAACATATTCTATTAAGATTGTAGATCCAATTCGTTTTTATGCAGAAGTAATTCCGAGAAACGAGGATCGTGTAGAAATTACAGATGTCAATGAGCAGTATATGTCTGAATTTTTAGAGGCATTGCAGACATCTATCAACCAGTTATCGGCAGATGGTATGCGTATTTCTTTCGTGCCATCTAAGGGGCGTGAATTGAGTAAATACATGGCCCAGACATTGGATGAAGATTGGAACCAGATGCGTGGTATGGAGATTCAGTCTGTTGGTATTGCAAGCATTTCATATGACGAGAAGTCTCAAGAATTAATTAATACCAGAAATGAAGGTGCTATGTTAAGTGACCCTTCGATTGCGCAAGGATATATGGTAAAAAATCTTTCACAAGGAGTGAAAGATGCTGGTTCTAATAGTGCCGGTGCCATGACAGGATTTATGGGAGTAGGCATGGGAGCATCGGCTATGGGTGGTATGATGAATGGATTTTCACAGATAAATCAAAATGGGCAGGGACAGATGCCAAATCAACCGCAGCCACAGAATACACAGGATTTTCATGTGGGAGGTGCAACAGCGGCTGCACCGGCTCAAAATATGGCAGGCGAATGGACCTGTGAGTGTGGAGCAACAAATGTTGGAAAGTTCTGTTCCGAATGTGGAAAACCGAAGCCTGTAGACAGCAATGAGTGGACATGTGAATGTGGAAATGTAAACACTGGAAAGTTCTGTTCTGAATGTGGAAAACCAAAGCCGGTTGATAATGGTGAGTGGACCTGTGAGTGTGGAGCAGTAAACACCGGAAAGTTCTGTTCTGAGTGTGGAAAACCAAGAGCTTAAGAGAAAGGTAAGGGAGAGTACCAATGGCTGTTGTAAGTTACAAGTGCCCAAACTGTGGCGGAGAACTGATGTTCGACCCAAAGATTCAGAAATATAAGTGTGAGTATTGCTTCTCTGATTTTTCCCAGGAGGAATTGGAAGCATTAAAGCCGGAAGAGGGCAGTGAAGAAAAGGTTGAAAGCTACAAAGAGAATAGTGAAAAAGAAAATGGTGAAGCAGAAGAGGCAGTGGTTTACCACTGCCCAAGTTGTGGCGCAGAGATAGTAACAGATGAGACTACAGCGGCCACCTTCTGCTATTATTGCCATAACCCGGTAGTATTGTCCGGGCGAGTATCTGGGGAATTTTTGCCGGATAAAATTATTCCGTTTTCCATTGATAAGAAGCAGGCAACGGAAAAGTTTTTAGAATATGTACATAGTAAAAAGTTTGTTCCAAAGGCATTTTTTAATAAACAGCAGATAGAGAAGATTTCAGGCGTATATTTTCCATACTGGATGGTAGATATGGATATGGAAGGTTCTATGCAGGCAGAAGGAAGGAACCTTCGAGTATGGAGAAGTGGAGATACGGAGTATACTGAGACAAAAGTGTATCGTGTAGAGCGCGAAGGAGACGTTCATCTGGAGGATATCACCAAAAATGCTTTAAAGAAATCCAATGCACAGTTGGCAGAAGGAGTATTGCCTTATGATGTCAGCAAGGTGCAGAAGTTCCATATGGGATTCTTATCCGGATTTTTAGCAGAGAAACGTGACATAAATCGGGAAGAATTGAGTGCCCAGGTGCAGCAGGAAGCACATGAATACGGAGAAAAGATTTTACGAGGAACCGTAAAGGGTTATTCCTCTGTATCTGTAAAAAACTGTCATTTAAATCAAAAGCAGGAAAACTGGGATTATATCATGCTTCCTGTCTGGACTGTCACCTATAAAGGAAGAAATGGGAAAATGTACTATTATTCCATGAACGGTCAGGATGGAAAAGTATATGGAGAACTTCCGATTGATTATAAAAAAGTATGGACACTGGGCGGAATTATTTCAGCCATAGTGCTGATTCTTGGATTGATTGGAGGGTATCTGCTATGAGAAAGAGAAAATACCAAAGTGTACTGTTTACATTTTTATTAACTTCTGTGATAGTAGTAGGAAGCGGATTTTCTGTAAATGCGGAAGAAAGCACAAGTAACATCCAACTTATAGATCAGGCGGACTTGCTGACAGCATCAGAAGCAGAAGAAGTGGAAGAGATGATTG
The DNA here is from genome assembly GCF_001940225.2 of Roseburia sp. 499. NCBI lineage: Bacteria > Bacillati > Bacillota > Clostridia > Lachnospirales > Lachnospiraceae > Roseburia > Roseburia sp. 499. Next base: position 2,611,527 of record NZ_CP135164.1, on the reverse strand, counting down.
AAGAGTTTGAGGATAAGACCGGCTGGGATGTCATGGCAGTTACCACAGATGATGCAGAGGGAATGAGTGCCCAGTATTATGCAGAAAAGTGGTTTGATGATTATACCACTTGTGATGACGGTATTATCTGTCTGATTGATATGGACAATCGTGAGATTCAGATAAGAACTTTTGGTGAAGCAATTGATTGTTTGAATGATAATAAAATTGATCATATTTTAGATAAAGGCTTTGAAAAAGTCAGCGATGGAGAGTATGCAGAAACTTTTGAGGTCATGCTGGAAACAACAGCAAAGTATGCATATAAACAGATAACAGTGATGGAAGCAATAATTGCATTGGTGATAGCTCTTGTTGCAGGTGGAATTACCGTCGGTGGAATTATCGGTTCGTATCGTTTGAAGTTTGGCGGATATAAGTATCCGATTGAAAAAAATGGAAGTGTGAAGTTAAGAAAAAAAGAGGATACATTTGTAAATCAATTTGTAACACATAGACATATTCCAAAATCAGATGGAAATGGTGGTAGTGGTGGAACAACCACACATGTCGGCGCCGGAGGAAGAACTTCTGGTGGCGGAGGAAGAAAATTTTAACAGTAAAATAGAAAAAGGTGTTGCATTGCAATCCTAAATATGCTAACATCTTTCCTATGAGCACAAATGTATTTCACAGACAAACACGCCAGGAGGGCAAAATGGAAGAAAAGACAAAATATTTTGTTCTTAAGAAAAAAGCCGTTCCTGAGGTATTGTTAAAAGTGGTTGAAGCGAAGAGGCTTTTAGAATCAGAGCGGGCTGAATCCGTCCAGGAAGCAACAGATATGGTCGGAATCAGCAGAAGCTCTTTTTATAAGTATAAGGATGACATCTTTCCATTTCATGACAATGCCAAGGGAAAGACCATTACCATGGTGATTCAGATGGACGATGAACCGGGACTACTCTCAGTAGTTCTTCGGATTGTGGCAGATTTTCATGCCAATATTCTTACGATTCACCAGAGTATACCAGTTAATGGAATTGCTTCGCTGACCTTAAGCGTTGATGTGCTGCCGGATACGAAGAATGTATCCCAGATGGTGGAAAACATTGAGCAACAGGAAGGCATACATTATTTAAAAATTTTAGCTAGGGAGTGACAACATGATCAAGATAGCAATTTTAGGATACGGAACAATCGGTTCCGGTGTAGTAGAAGTATTACAAACTAACAAGGAAAGCATTGCAAAACGTGCAGGCGATGAAATTGAAGTAAAATATATTCTGGATTTACGGGATTTCCCGGGGGACCCAATGGAAGATAAAGTAGTGCATGACTACGATATCATTGCCAATGACGATGAGATTCAGGTAGTTGTAGAGGCTATGGGCGGTGTAGAACCGGCATATACCTTTGTAAAAAGAGCTTTATTAGCCGGAAAGAATGTAACAACATCTAACAAGGCATTAGTGGCAAAGCACGGAGCAGAGCTTCTTGCTATTGCAAAGGAAAAAGAGATTAACTTCCTATTTGAAGCAAGTGTAGGAGGAGGCATTCCAATTATTCGTCCGTTGAATTCTTCTCTTACTGCAGATGAAATTGAAGAAATTACAGGTATCTTAAATGGTACTACTAACTATATGTTAAGCAAGATGACCTTTGAAGGACTGGAATTTGATGACGTATTAAAGGATGCACAGTCCAGAGGATATGCAGAGGCAGATCCAACTGCAGATATTGAAGGTTATGATGCATGCCGTAAGATTGCAATTTTAACTTCTTTGGTATGTGGTCAGCAGGTAGATTTTGAAGAAATTTATACAGAAGGAATCACCAAGATTACAGCAACAGATATTAAGTATGCAAAAGCAATGGGCAGAGTAATTAAGTTGCTTGCTACCAGCAAGAAGGTAGGAGACAGTTATTATGCTATGGTAGCACCATTTATGTTGTCACAGCAGCATCCATTATTTAGCGTTAATGATGTATTTAATGCGATTTTTGTACATGGAAACGTATTAGGAGATGCTATGTTCTACGGAAGTGGAGCAGGAAAGCTTCCAACTGCAAGTGCAGTAGTTGCTGATATTGTAGACATTGCAAAACATTTACATAGAAATATTATGATTTCCTGGAGTTCCAAGAAATTAAACCTGATTGATTGTAAAAAGGCAGAGAGTCGCTTCTTTGTAAGAGCAACTGATAGCGAGGCAGATGTAACATCTGTATTTGGTGATGTGGAAATCATTAAGGTTCCGGAAATTACAGGTGAAGTAGGATTTTTGACAGGAGCAATGTCAGAGGAAGAATTTGAGAATAAGTCAGCAGGACTTAAGAATATGCTTCAGAGAATTCGCGTAGAATAGAGGTTTGAAAATGAAATATGTAGTTGTATTAGGAGACGGTATGGCAGACCGCCCAATTGAAGAATTACAGGGGAAAACTCCTCTGGAATATGCCAAAACACCGGCAATGGATGAGCTGGCTTCTATGGGAGAGATTGGAACTGTACACACAATTCCGGATGGAATGTCACCGGGAAGTGATACGGCGAATCTTTCTGTGTTAGGATATGCACCAAGAAAATATTATTCCGGACGCTCTCCGTTGGAGGCGTTGAGCATTGGTGTAGATATGAAACCAACTGATGTATCATTGCGTTGCAATATTGTAACAGTGTCTGAGGAAGAAGAAAACTATGAGGATAAGACAATTATTGATCATAGTTCAGATGAAATCAGCACAGAAGATGCAGCAGTTTTAATTGAAGCAGTAAGAAAAGAACTGGAAACAGATATCTATAAATTTTATGTTGGTACCAGCTATCGTCATTTGCTCATTTGGGATAAGGGAGAAGTGGTAGAAATGACTCCTCCTCATGACGTGTTGGGACAGAAAATCGGACAGTATCTTCCCAAAGACGCTGCATTAAGAGAAATGATGAAGAAAAGTTATGATATTCTGGTAAATCATCCAATTAATGTAGAACGTAAGAAAAAGGGGTTAAAGCCAGCAAATTCCTGTTGGTTTTGGGGAGCAGGTACAAGACCTGCATTATCCTCTTTTGAAGAAAAAATGCATTTGCGTGGTGCCATGATCTCTGCTGTAGACTTGTTAAAAGGAATTGCAGTAGGGGCATCCATGAAAAATATTACCGTGGAGGGTGCTAATGGTGGACTTCATACAAACTACGAAGGAAAAGCACAGGCCGCAGTAGATGCATTGGCTAAGGAAGATTACGATTTTGTTTATGTTCATGTGGAAGCACCGGATGAAATGGGACATCAGGGAAGCGTAGAAAAGAAAGTTCAGGCAATCGAAAGTTTGGATCAAAAAGTTATTGCACCAATTAAGGCTGGATTAGAGGCAGCAGGTGTAGCTTTTAAAATGTTAGTTATGCCGGATCATCCTACACCAATTTGTCTTCGTACCCATACCTCGGATGATGTACCATATTTGATTTATGATAGTACAAATAAGCAGAATCATGATTGGAAATATAATGAAAAAGAAGCAGCAGAAAGTAATTTCCATATTGCTGAAGGTCATAAAATGATAGAATATTTTGTAGGAAAATAAGCAGGCAATTTAGGAGAGAAATATGCTGATAGTAAAAAAATTCGGTGGAAGTTCAGTAGCTGATAAAGAAAGAATTTTTAATGTTGCCAAAAGATGTATAGAAGAGTATCAAAAGGGAAATGATGTGGTTGTGGTTTTGTCTGCAATGGGCAAAACCACAGATCATTTAATCGAGATGGCGAAGGATATCAATCCTAATCCGCCAAAACGTGAATTGGATATGCTTCTGGCGACAGGAGAGCAGACATCAGTGGCTTTAATGTCTATGGCAATGTCAGCCATGGGAGTTCCTTCTGTATCCTTGAATGCATTTCAAGTAGTGATGCATACGTCTTCCGCTTATGGAAATGCCCGATTTAAGAAAATTGATACAAAGCGGATTCGTCACGAGCTAGAGTCACGAAAAATTGTAATTATCACAGGTTTTCAAGGTGTAAATAAATACGATGATGTTACTACCTTGGGGCGTGGCGGTTCTGATACTACGGCGGTTGCTCTTGCAGCGGCGTTACACGCAGATGCCTGCGAGATATATACGGATGTAGAAGGTGTATACACTGCGGACCCGAGAATTGTACCAAATGCCAGAAAATTAAAAGAAATTACATACGATGAGATGTTGGAACTAGCGACACTTGGAGCAAAAGTATTGCATAATCGTTCCGTGGAAATGGCGAAAAAGTACGGGGTACAGTTAGTGGTTCGTTCCAGTCTTAATAATGCGGAAGGAACCATTGTGAAGGAGGAAACAGACGTGGAAAGTATGCTTATTAGTGGCGTGGCAGTGGATAAAAATGCAGCTAGAATCGCGGTGATTGGAGTAGAAGATATACCGGGAATTGCATTTAAGATTTTTGATTTGCTGGCAAAGCATAACATCAATGTAGATGTAATCCTCCAGTCCATCGGGCGGGAGGGCACAAAGGATATCTCCTTTACCGTGGCAAGAGATGATTTGCAGGAAGCAGTTACTATTTTAGAAGAAAATAAGAATCGTATTACAGCAAAAGAAATCAAATTTGACGATACAGTTGCCAAGGTATCTATTGTAGGTGCCGGAATGCAGTCCAATCCGGGAGTGGCATCACAGATGTTTGAAGCACTTTATAATGTGGGGATTAACATTCGAATGATTGCGACTTCTGAAATTCGTATCACTGTATTGATTAACGAAGAAGATGTAGAAAAAGCCATGCGGGCAGTACATGATAAGTTCATGGAAGAATAAAAATAGAATCCTTATGATGAGTTAAGAGAGGTCTCTTAGTAATCATAAGGATTTTTTATATCATAGGGATTTATAAGGTATAATCTGCCAAAAGATCAATATTCCACACAAACAGTAATACATTTTTTAGGATAAAGTTTACAACTACGATTCCAAGAGCAATCCAGAGATAAATATCACGGTAGCGCAGAGCAATTTTTATTTTGTGCTTTGAAATACGTTCAATGGTTTGACTAATAAGAAACCAGCCGCCAACGATTGCTGTATAGGGAACCAGTGGATGACAAACAAAAGAGTCCCATAGGTGCCCATGCAAAAGGGCAGAAATGGAACGGGTCCCACCACAACCCGGACAGTATATGCCAAAAAGCATATGCAGTACACAGGGACCATTAATTTTTAAAGGTGGAATAGAAAATATCCGGCAGAAAATATATATAAACAATACAATTCCGATAAAGGCCCAGCCAATGAAGAACAGAGCATTTTCTTCTTTTTTTCTTTCACGCATAATAAAAATATCCTTACTACTATAAATATTAGTTCTTTATGCAGTATAACGGTTCTTTTTTTATTTGTCAAAGGAATACAAATCCGTTATAATAAGAAAAGAGTGCGTTTGCATAGATGCATAGAATTGAAGAACAAGGAGAATTGCAATGGATATAATCGCAAAGTTGGCAGAAGAATTGAATATCCGTAAGAATCAGGCGGAAGCTGCCGTAAAATTAATTGATGAAGGAAACACCATTCCCTTTATTTCGAGATATCGTAAAGAGGCTACCGGAGCATTAAACGACGAGGTGCTTCGTAATCTCTATGAGAGACTGAATTATTTGCGTAATCTGGAAGAAAAGAAGGAACAGGTATTATCAAGTATAGAGGAACAGGGCAAACTAACTGAAGAGTTAAAGAATCAGATTCTTGCAGCGGAAACGCTGGTAGTGGTAGAAGACCTATATCGTCCATACCGTCCAAAGCGTCGGACAAGAGCAACGATTGCAAAGGAAAAGGGATTGGAACCACTGGCAAATATTATTCTGCTTCAGGAGACCGGAAAGTCCTTGCATGAAGAGGCAGAAGCCTTTTTAGATGCTGAGAAAGATGTAAATAGTGTAGAAGATGCCATTGCAGGCGCCATGGATATTATTGCAGAGAGCATTTCTGATGAAGCGGATTATCGTAAATATATTCGTGACATTACTATGAAAAAGGGAAAAATCACTTCCGTAGCCAAGGACCCGGAAGCAGAGTCTGTATACGAGATGTATTATGAATTTGAGGAAGCTCTTGCAAAACTGGCAGGTCATCGAATTCTGGCATTGAATCGAGGAGAAGCAGAAAAGGTTCTGACCGTAAAAATAGAAGCTCCGGTAGATGATATTTTAAGATACTTAGAAAAGAAAATCATTGAAAAAGACAATCCGAATACGACTCCTACACTGAAAGCAGTAGTAGAAGATAGTTATAAGCGTTTAATTGCTCCTGCCATTGAGCGTGAAATTCGTAATGACTTGACCGAAACAGCAGAGGATGGCGCTATTAAGGTATTTGGCAAGAATCTGGAGCAACTTTTAATGCAACCACCAATTGCCGGAAAAGTAGTACTTGGCTGGGACCCGGCATTTCGTACCGGTTGCAAGCTTGCGGTAGTAGATTCTACTGGAAAAGTATTAGATACTGTAGTGATTTATCCTACTGCGCCACAGAATAAGGTAGAAGAATCCAAAAAGATTTTAAAGCAGTTGATTCAAAAGTATGACATTTCTTTGATTTCAGTAGGAAACGGAACGGCTTCCAGAGAGTCAGAAATGGTTATCGTAGATTTATTAAAAGAGATTCCAAAGCCGGTGCAGTATGTCATTGTAAATGAAGCAGGAGCTTCGGTATATTCTGCAAGTAAGCTGGCTACAGAAGAATTTCCGAATTTTGATGTGGGACAGAGAAGTGCTGCTTCTATTGCAAGACGTTTGCAGGACCCGCTGGCAGAGTTGGTAAAAATAGATCCGAAGTCCATTGGAGTAGGTCAGTATCAGCATGATATGAATCAGAAGAAGTTAAGTGATGCCTTGGGTGGAGTCGTAGAAGATTGTGTAAACAAGGTTGGTGTAGACTTAAATACTGCTTCTGCATCTTTGTTGGAATACATTTCAGGAATCAGTAAAGTGATTGCGAAAAATATTGTGGCATATCGTGAAGAAAATGGAAGATTTTTGACACGTGCCCAGTTGTTAAAGGTAGCAAAACTGGGACCAAAGGCATACGAGCAGTGTGCTGGTTTTATGCGTATTACAGATGGAAAGAATCCATTGGATGGAACCAGTGTGCATCCGGAAAGCTATGAAGCAACGAAGAAGTTATTGGAAAAACTGGGTTATACGCCGGAAGATATTCGTGGTGGAAAGCTGGATGGTATTTCTAAGAAAATCGGAGACTATAAAGAACTGGCAGAAGAGCTGGAAATTGGTGAAATGACTTTACAAGATATCGTAAAAGAATTGGAAAAGCCGGCACGTGACCCGCGTGAAGATATGCCAAAGCCAATTTTGCGAAGTGACGTCTTAGAAATCAAAGACTTGAAGCCGGGTATGGTCTTAAAAGGGACAGTTCGTAATGTAATTGACTTCGGTGCCTTTGTAGATATTGGAGTTCATCAGGATGGATTAGTGCATCTTTCTGAAATTTGTGACCGTTTTATCAAGCATCCGTTGGAAGCAGTTAGCGTAGGCGATATTGTGGACGTTCAGGTGCTTTCTGTGGATGAGAAAAAACAGCGCATTCAGCTTACCATGAAAATTGGCGGAGGAAAGCCGGAAGCACAGAAGAAAGAGGAACGCAAAGAAAAACAAGCGCAACGCCAGAATCAGGGAAAGCGTAACCGAAGAAATAACGATAGAGGACGCAAAGGAAATAATTTCTTTGATGGAATTATTATCGAATAGTTGACAGAATAAGAATATGCGAGTACAATACAGTTTGTAAAAAATAAAATAAAGATGTTCTTCAGGGCAGGGTGACTTTTTTAAAGAATTCCCGACCGACGGTGATACCACGATGTGGGCAAGTCCGTGAGCCATATGGCAGGATATTGGTGAGAATCCAAAACCGACAGTATAGTCTGGATGAGAGAAGATAACAACGTTTTAAAATAGAATGCGTGTAGTGGCCCTGAGAATATTAATTCTCAGGGCTTTTTGAATCTGTAAGGATTCAGTATAACGTAAGCGATATGTTGCTATTCTCCGCAAGAACAGTAAGAAAAGGAGCGAGTAAGTATGGATAACGTAAACACAACAACGGTAAAAAGAGTAAATGTATGGAAGATGACAATGACAGCGATGTTATCGGCGATTGCATTTATCTTAATGTTTTTAGAATTTTCGATACCGGTGATGCCTGAATTTATCAAGATGGATTTTTCAGACCTTCCGGCAGTAGTTGGAACATTTGCTATGGGACCGGTTAGCGGTGTGATAATTTGTTTGATTAAGAATTTGCTTCATCTTCTTATGACCAATACTGGTGGAGTAGGAGAACTTTCCAACTTTATTCTGGGAGCAATTTTTGTTCTTCCGGCAGGATTGATTTATAAGAAATGGAAGAGCAAGAAGAGTGCAATCATTGGAGCGCTTTTGGGAGCATTACTGATGGCGATTGTCAGTGTTATATCAAATTATTTTATTGTATATCCGGTATATTACAATTTTATGCCAAAGGAAGCTGTTTTAAATGCATATCAGTTGATTCTTCCATGGGTGAAGAGTATCCCACAGTGCTTGATTGTATTTAACGCGCCATTCACCTTTTTTAAGGGATTATGCAGTGTTTTGATAACCTTGGTAATTTATAAACCACTGTCTCCGTTTTTAAAAGGAAATTACAGAAAGTAATTCAAATAAAGAAAATATAAAAACATCATATAGAAAATCTTCAGGGCAGGGTGAAAGTCCCTACCGGCGGTAAAGCCCGCGAGCACTATGGTGCAGATTCGGTGAGCTACAAGCAACTCCGAAGCCGACAGTACAGTCTGGATAAAAGAAGAGATAGAAGCATGAGAGAATTCATGTACATTTTACTTACCCTGAGATTAGGTTTTTGAACCAATCTTGGGGTTTTTTACTGTAATAGGAAGATTTGAGTAATAGCAGGAGGTGGAGAAAATTGAATGAAAAAGAAAAGTACATGAAACGGGTATTGGAGCTTGCCAGACAGGGAATTGGAAAAACCTCGCCCAATCCTATGGTAGGCTGTGTGGTAGTAAAAGATGGTGAAATCATATCCGAAGGATTTCATGAACAGTATGGCGGTTTTCATGCAGAGCGCAATGCTTTATCAAAGTGTGGAGAGGAAGCAGAAGGTGCAGATCTTTATGTGAATCTGGAGCCTTGTTGTCACCAGGGGAAAACCCCACCTTGTACGGACATTATTATTGAAAAAAAGATAAAGCGTGTTTTTGTAGGCTGTCTGGATTCCAACCCGTTAGTAGCGGGAAAAGGAATTCGTATTCTGGAAGAACACGGAATTGAAGTGGAAACCGGTATTTTAGAACCGGAATGTCGGGCGTTGAACGAAGTATTTTTTCATTACATAGAAACAGGACTTCCATTTGTGGCAATGAAATACGCCATGACATTAGATGGCAAAATTGCTTGTGAAACAGGAAATTCTAAGTGGGTTACCGGAGAAGCATCCAGAAGCCAGGTTCAGTATCTGAGAAATCAATATCGTGGGATCATGGTTGGCATTGGCACTGTATTGGCGGATAATCCAATGCTGAACTGTCGTATGGCAGGAGGACGGAATCCGGTTCGTATCATTTGTGATTCTAATGTGAGAATACCGGAGGAAAGCCAGATTGTAAAAACAGCCAAGGAACAGGAAACAATCGTTGCTTATTGCCAGGGCGATTTAGAAAAAATAGAGAGGTTGAAACAAAAAGGGATTCAACTGTTGCAGATATCACAAAATGCCAATGGAAGTATTTGTCTTTCGGAACTGATGCAGAAGTTAGCAGAGCAAAAAATAGACAGTATTTTGTTAGAAGGCGGAGGAACTTTAAATGCCTCTATGTTAGAGGAACATTTGGTGCAGCGTGTGTATGCATTTATTGCACCGAAGCTTGTGGCAGGTGCAGAGGCTAAGTCCCCCGTAGAGGGGCATGGCATCTTGAAAATGCAGGATGCAATAGGTTTACATAATGTAGATACCACTTTTTATGGAAAAGATATTTGTATTACAGGAAGGGTAGGTGAGGAAAGATGTTTACCGGAATTGTAGAAGAAATCGGAACAATAGAAACAATTCAAAAGCAGGGGATTTCAGCAGTGCTTCGGATTGGATGTAGCAAGGTGCTGGAAGGAACGAAAATTGGAGATAGTATCGCGGTGAATGGCGTATGTCTTACTGTGGTAAAACTGGAAAAGGATGGTTTTTGTGCAGATGTTATGACAGAAACTATGCATCGAAGTAGCCTGTCACAGGTACAGGTAAAGGATAAAGTAAATTTGGAGCGTGCCATGGCGGCAGATGGAAGATTCGGAGGACACATTGTGTCCGGTCATATTGATGGTACTGGGAAAATTACAGAGATTCGACCAGAGGAAAATGCGGTTTGGTATACCATAGAGGCAGAGCAGGAATTGTTGCGCTATATTGTGGAGAAAGGCTCTATTGCAATCGACGGTATCAGTCTTACAGTGGCAGCAGTATCCGAAAGAAATTTTCAGGTGTCCATTATTCCACATACCAGACAGGAAACCACTTTATCAGTGAAAGGAATTGGAAGCATTGTGAATCTGGAATGTGACATTATTGGAAAATATGTGGAGCGTTTTGTATGTGGAGCACCCACGCAGAAGGAAAGTAAAATTACAGAAGAATTTTTACAGAAATATGGATTTTGTTAGGAGGAAGAGAAATGAAGAAAACCACGGATACCATTGAGCAGGCATTGGAAGATATACGCAGTGGGAAAATCGTTATGGTCATTGATGACCCGGACAGAGAGAACGAAGGAGATTTTATCTGTGCAGCAGAATTTGCCACACCGGAAAATGTGAACTTCATGGCAACGTATGGAAAAGGCTTAATCTGTATGCCTATGAGCAAAGAACTGTGTCAGCAGCTTGGTTTAAAGCAGATGGTAGAGCAGAATACAGACAATCATCAGACTGCTTTCACAGTTTCCATTGATGGAATTAATACAGATACAGGAATTTCTGCTTTTGAGCGTTCCGAAACAGCACTTGCCACGGTAAAGGATGGGGCAAAGCCGGAGGACTTCCGAAGACCTGGCCATATGTTTCCGTTGGAAGCAAGAGAAGGTGGTGTGTTAAAACGTACAGGACATACCGAAGCAACGGTTGACCTTGCAGTATTGGCAGGCTTAAAGCCTTGTGGACTTTGTTGTGAAATTATGCGGGAAGACGGAACCATGATGCGTACTACAGAGTTGTTACAATTAGCAGAAAAGTTTGGGTTGACCGTAATTACCATTGCAGATTTAGTACGGTATCGTATGGACAGAGACAGCCTGGTTCAACAGGAAGCGCATGCAAAAATGCCTACAAAGTATGGTGATTTTGAAATTTATGGATATGAAAATAAGTTAAATGGAGAACATCATGTAGCATTGGTGATGGGCGATATTTCTGATGGAAAACCGGTACTTTGCCGAGTGCATTCAGAGTGTCTGACTGGAGACGTCTTTGGTTCCGGCAGATGTGATTGTGGAGAACAACTGGATGCAGCAATGAAAGCAATCGCAGAGGAAGGAAGAGGAGTGCTTCTCTATATGCGTCAGGAGGGAAGAGGAATCGGTTTAATCAATAAGTTAAAAGCGTATGAATTGCAGGAGCAGGGATTAGATACCGTAGAAGCAAATATTCGTTTAGGATTTGCGCCGGATCTCCGTGATTATGGAATTGGAGCTCAGATATTAAATGACTTAGGAGCACATAAACTGCGTCTTTTAACCAATAACCCTAAGAAAATCAGTGGATTGTCCGGATATGGTATCACCATAGAAGAGCGGGTGCCTATCCAGATGCCGGCAAAAAAAACAGATTTATTTTATTTAAAGACCAAGCAGGATAAAATGCAACACATGACGGATTATTAAAGATTATTATAACAATAAAAAGAAAAGAGGAAGAAAAAATGAAAGTATTAGAAGGAAATGTAGTAGCACAGGGAATCAAAGTAGGAATTGTAGCAGCAAGATTTAATGAATTTATCGTATCCAAATTAATCGGAGGAGCACAGGATGCTCTTATCCGTCATGGTGTATCAGATGATGATATTACTTTGGCATGGGTACCGGGTGCATTTGAGATTCCGGTCATTGCACAGAAGATGGCAGAAAGCGGAAATTATGATGCTATTGTATGTGTTGGAGCAGTTATCAAAGGTTCCACCAGCCATTATGACTATGTATGTGCAGAAGTGAGCAAAGGAATCGCAACAGTTGGATTAAAGATTGAGATTCCGGTAACCTTTGGCGTATTAACTACCGATAATATTGAGCAGGCAATCGAACGTGCCGGTACAAAGGCAGGAAATAAGGGATATGATGCTGCATGTACAGCCATTGAAATGGTAAATTTAATGAAAAATATGTAATAAGTAGGTCAACGGGTAGAAATTTTCCCCCGTTGACCTATTTTTGTAAAAAGGTTATACTATAGGACATAAGAAAAAGGGAAATGGAGATGTATCAATGACAGCAGAATTTGACGTATCAATTACTTCAAAAGACATGTACCGATTTAATATGTATCATGCATATCATGGATTTCAGGGCATTTTTGCAACGGTAATCGGTATTCTTGTATTGGTAGTAGCAGGAGCAACCTTTGGAAAAATAGATACTATGTATACTGTTTTGTATGCGGTGTTTGGAATGGTATTTTTGGTTTATGTGCCGGTTAGTTTATACATGCGTTCCAAACAGCAGATATTGTCTTCCGAAGTATTGAGACAGGCATTACATTATAAAGTAGATGAAGAAGGCGTTCATGTATCACAAAATGACCAGACAGCAGATCTTTTGTGGAACCAGATTTATAAGGTGGTTTCCACGAAGAGTAATCTTTTGATTTACAGTAGCAGAGTTAATGCCTATGTAATTCCAAGAGCGACGATTGGTGCAGATTATGAGACGGTAGCAAAGCTTGCAGAAAAACATCTGGAAAAGTATCGCCTTAAGTTAAGATAGAAACAGGAGAAATATATGATAAAGGAAACGTATTCCTCAGAAGAAACACTCTTATTTGGAAAAGAATTAGGAGAAAACGCAAAACCGGGTGAGGTTTACACATTGATAGGAGATCTTGGCGTAGGAAAAACAGTACTTACCCAAGGAATAGCCAAAGGACTTGGAATTGAAGAACCAATCAGTAGTCCGACTTTTACTATCGTTCAGGTATATGAGGAGGGCAGAATGCCCTTCTATCATTTTGATGTGTATCGTATTGGTGACATTGAAGAGATGGATGAAATAGGTTACGAAGATTATTTTTATGGTCAGGGACTTACCATGATTGAATGGGCAAATCTTATCGAAGAGATTTTGCCGGAACATTATAAGGAAATTAAGATTGAAAAAGACCTGGAAAAAGGATTTGATTATCGCAGGATTACAATAAATGAGGTATAGAAATGAGAATATTAGGATTAGACAGCTCTGGACTGGTAGCAAGTGTTGCATTGGTTGAAGATGATAATATGTTGGCAGAATATACTGTCAATTATAAAAAGACACATTCCCAGACATTATTGCCTATGCTGGATGAAATAGCAAAAATGATAGAGTTGGATTTGAAGACGATAGATGCCATTGCGATTGCGGGAGGTCCCGGTTCTTTTACCGGACTACGTATCGGTTCCGCAACTGCTAAGGGATTAGGACTTGCTTTAAAAAAACCATTAATTCAAGTTCCGACGGTAGATGGACTGGCATATAATTTGTATGGATGTAAGGATATGGTATGTCCTTTGATGGATGCAAGAAGAAATCAGACCTACACCGGACTTTATGAATTTGATGCAGAAGGAATGCATACGGTGAAAGAACAATGTGCAGTGGGAATTGATGAGATTATTGCAAAAATTAATGAATTGGGGCGACCTGTTGTTTTTTTAGGAGATGGAGTTTCAGTATTCAAAAGTTTTATAGAAGAAAATTGTAAGGTACCATTTTCTTTTGCACCGGCACATATGAATAAGCAACGTGCTGGGGCAGTTGCAGCTTTAGGTGAGGTATACTACAGAGATGGAAAAGTACAAACAGCAGAAGAACACAAGCCGGACTATCTGAGACTTTCACAGGCAGAGCGGGAACGTATGGAGCAGAACAATGGAAAAGCCTGAAATTGTTGTTGAAAAGATGCAGGATAAGGACATACCGGAAGTTGTGTGCATAGAAGCAAGTGTATTTTCCATGCCTTGGTCAGAACAGGGATTTCAGGATGCGTTAAGACAGGATACCATATTTGTTGTGGCAAGACGTGAACATCATGTAGTGGGATACTGTGGTATGTATTGTTCCTTTGGAGAAGGAGAGATTACAAATGTTGCAGTTTCTCCGGACGTACAGAATCAGGGAATTGGGAAAAAAATAATTTCCGGTCTGCTGGAAATAGCTTCTGAAAAAAATATAAACCGTATTGTGCTGGAAGTTCGTGTGTCCAACGATTATGCAATAAAATTATATAAAGATTTTGGGTTTCAAAAGGTCGGCATTCGAAAGGGATTTTATGAAAGACCTCGAGAGGATGCTGCAATTATGGTATTGGAACAAATTCCCTCTTCCAATTAAGACACCGTACCACCTATAATAGAAACAGATTAGGAGGATGGCAGATGAAAACGGAAAATGGCTCAATTATATGTAATTGTTGCAAAAAGCTCATACAGGAAGAAGGAAAAGTGTCGGTAGTTGAATTTCTTCATGTGGAAAAGGAATGGGGATATTTTTCTGGGAAAGATGGAGAAAAACAGGAATTCGATATTTGCGAAGCGTGTTACGATAAGTGGACGGCTTCTTTTCAACTTCCGGTGCAGAAACAGGAAATGACAGAATTTGTTTGAAAGGAAATATTATGTTAGATGTATGTTTGCTGGGAACAGGTGGAATGATGCCACTTCCCTATCGGTGGCTTACGTCACTGATGACAAGATATAACGGAAGCAGTCTGATGATTGACTGTGGAGAAGGCACACAGATTGCCGTAAAGGAAAAGGGGTGGAGTACAAAGCCTATTGATGTTATGTGCTTCACTCATTACCATGCAGATCATATTAGTGGGTTGCCGGGACTTTTGCTTACCATGGGAAATGCAGAGCGGACAGAACCCCTTACCATGATAGGTCCTAAGGGATTAGAGCGAGTGGTAAATGCACTCCGTACCATTGCGCCGGAACTGCCATTTCCATTGGAATTCATAGAACTGACAGAACCGGTACAGAAGCTAGAGGTGAAGGGATATCATATTACAGCCTTTAAAGTGAATCATAACATTACCTGTTATGGGTATACCATTGAGATTCCGAGAGCAGGACAGTTTCAGGTAGAAAAGGCACAGGAACTCGGAATTCCAAGAAATTTCTGGAGCAAATTGCAAAAAGGTGCTACGATAGAGCTGGAAGGGACAATTTATACGCCTGATATGGTGTTGGGAGAACCCAGAAAGGGAATCAAATTGACTTATTGTACCGATACCAGACCGACACCTACTATTACGGAACAGGCAAAAAATGCCGATTTATTAATCATAGAAGGAATGTATGCGGAAAAGGAAAAACTGGCAAAGGCGAAACAGTACAAGCATATGACTTTTTATGAGGCAGCTAAGATTGCAAAAGATGCGAAAGTGTCGGAGATGTGGTTGACACATTTTAGTCCTTCTCTGGTGCGGGCAGAGGAATATATGGATGAGGTGCGAAAAATATATTCAAATGCAAAACTGGGCAAGGACGGAAAAACCGTAGAACTGGATTTTGAGTAGAGAGCAAAAGATAAAGGAGGGGGATTCTATGAAAAAGAATCTGCGTACAATTATAGTTGTATTGGTTTGTGCTGGGTTGTGTATTTGGTATTTTCATTATTTGTCCAACCGTGATACGGGAAAGGAAGAGAATCTGACAGAGGTGGAGCAGGTAATTACAAAGGACTTAGATAAGTCCTATCCTAAGACTGCCAGAGAGGTTGTAAAGTTTTATAACCGTATTTTGCAGTGCTATTATAACGAAGAATATACAGAAGAACAGTTAGAACAGTTAACAGAACAGGCAAGGGTATTGATGGATAAGGAATTGCAGGAAAAGAATCCTGAAAAAGAGTATCTTGCAGCAGTAAAGTTAGATGTTGAGACTTATAAGGAAAAAGAAAAAAAGATTACTAGTATTACCATGGATAGTACAAATGAAGTAGAGTATAAGAATGTAAATGGGGAAGAGTGTGCCTATGTAGACGTATCCTATTTTATTATGGAAAAAGACGGTAATAATAGAGCGCAACAGACTTATATTCTTAGAAAAGACGCAGATGGAAAATGGAAGATGCTAGGATTTTACCAATAAGTAAGAGAAAGGAAACAAATATGACGAGCAGTAACGAGGATGTAGTAATACTGGCAATTGAAAGCTCTTGTGATGAGACAGCGGCAGCCGTAGTACGTAATGGTAGAGAAGTATTATCGAATGTGATATCTTCTCAGATTGCATTGCATACTTTATATGGTGGTGTAGTGCCGGAAATTGCATCCAGAAAGCATATTGAAAAAATAAATCAGGTGATTGAAGAGGCATTAAAGGAAGCTGATATGACATTAGAAGAAATGGATGCCATTGCAGTTACCTATGGACCAGGACTGGTAGGGGCACTTTTAGTAGGAGTAGCAGAGGCAAAAGCTATTGCATACGCAGCTAAAAAGCCTCTTATTGGTGTACATCATATTGAAGGACATATCAGTGCCAATTATATTGAAAATAAGGAATTGGAGCCGCCATTTCTTTGTCTTGTAGTATCCGGAGGTCATACACACTTGGTAAAAGTAGCTGATTACGGAAAATATGAGATTTTGGGAAGAACCAGAGATGATGCAGCAGGAGAAGCTTTTGATAAAGTAGCACGTGCTATTGGTCTAGGGTATCCGGGAGGACCAAAGATTGAAAAAGTATCAAAGGAAGGAAATCCGGAGGCTATTGTATTTCCGAGAGCAAAGGTAGCAGACGATCCATATGACTTTAGTTTTAGTGGTGTGAAATCAGCAGTATTAAACTATATCAATGGATGCAAAATGAAAAATATACCCATAGTAGAAGCAGATATTGCAGCATCTTTCCAGAAAGCAGTGACAGATGTACTGATTGAACATGCAATGATGGCAGTGGATGAATTTGGCATAAAGAAATTTGCCATCGCAGGTGGTGTAGCATCCAATGGAACGCTGCGTAATGGAATGAAGGAAGCTTGTGAGAAAAAAGGTGTGGAGTTTTATCATCCATCTCCTATTTTTTGTACAGATAATGCAGCCATGATTGGTGCAGCAGCTTATTATG
Organism: Roseburia sp. 499; assembly: GCF_001940225.2. Lineage (NCBI taxonomy): Bacteria > Bacillati > Bacillota > Clostridia > Lachnospirales > Lachnospiraceae > Roseburia > Roseburia sp. 499. The sequence continues at coordinate 2,594,177 of NZ_CP135164.1, read as the reverse complement.
AATATATGGCAGGAACCAGACATGGATGGGATTTAAATGCAATTCCAAATTTAAAATTGGGAGAACGTTAGGAGAAAAAGATGGCGAAGGGAAAGTATGCAGCCATAGTTCTTTCTGCCGGAAGAGGAAAACGTATGAACAGCACCGTTCCAAAGCAGTATTTATTGCTGAATGGAAAACCGGTGCTGTATTATTCTCTCTTGGCATTTGAGAACAGTATGGTAGATGAAATTATTCTGGTGACAGGAGAGGAAGATATCACCTATTGCCAGAAGGAAATTATCGAAAGATATGATATTAGAAAAGTAAAATCAATAGTAGCAGGTGGAAAAGAACGGTATCATTCTGTGTTTTGCGGACTACAGGAGTTGGAGAGGCGAAAAAGTGGGGCAGAATATGTCATGATTCATGATGGGGCTCGCCCTTTTGTAGATAATGCTATGATAGAACGATGTGCAGAAAGTGTAGAAATATATAAAGCATGCGTGGCAGGGATGCCTGTAAAAGATACCATAAAAATTGCGGACGAAGATTTATTTGCAGCACAGACGCCAAAACGTAGTGATGTGTGGATGGTGCAGACTCCGCAAGTGTTTGAAAGAGACTTGATATACCAAGCGTATCGAAAGATTATGGCAAGAGAACAGTCAGGGAACCTAATTCCTGTAACAGATGACGCAATGGTAGTAGAAACTGTTACAACATGTAAAGTGAAAATGGTGATGGGCTCTTATGAAAATATTAAAATAACCACTCCGGAGGATTTGGAGATTGCACAAGTGTTTTGCGAGAGAAAAAGGCTCTAAATCATCTTATTTTTGAACCGATGAAAAAAAGTGTAGAAAAAGTATAAAAAAATTCGAAAACTCTATTGACAGTTGGAGATTATTTTGATAGAATCATATCTGCGCTGTTGAGAGCGGGACAATCTGGAGAGGTGTCCGAGTGGTTTAAGGAGCTGGTCTTGAAAACCAGTGATTCCGAAAGGGACCGTGGGTTCGAATCCCACCTTCTCCGTTTAAAAGGAATCATTTCCCGAGCGCAAATAGAATGTGAAATAAGTATTCAGCCAATTATGGAGAAGTACCCAAGCTGGCCGAAGGGACACCCCTGGAAAGGGTGCAGGTCGTTAATAGCGGCGCGAGGGTTCAAATCCCTCCTTCTCCGTTTTTTTGATATTCTATCGGCACTTAATGATTTAAAAAAGATATAAAAAAAGTGTTGACAAAGAAAAGAAAAAATGATAGAATAATCAAGCTGGTCGAGCGAAAGAAGTTTGAAACGACTAAGTTCGACAAAAAATAAAAAAGTTATTGACAAAAGCGAATAACTGTGATAAGATATAGAAGTTGTCGCTTGAGACAGCAAAACAAACAACATTGATAACTGAACAGTGAAACAACCTTGAAAGATTCTAAGAGTTTTCGCCTTTTAGAAGGCGAAAGAGTCAGCAAAGACTGACAGAATTTTTTGTAGGACAGCATCCAAAAGATGCGACCTTAAAACAGTAAAAGCCAGAAACAATTCTGGTTAGGAAAAAAACTTTTTTAGAGAGTTTGATCCTGGCTCAGGATGAACGCTGGCGGCGTGCTTAACACATGCAAGTCGAACGAAGCGCTTAACTTGATTTTCTTCGGAATTGATTGTTCTGTGACTGAGTGGCGGACGGGTGAGTAACGCGTGGGTAACCTGCCTCACACAGGGGGACAACAGCTGGAAACGGCTGCTAATACCGCATAAGCGCACAGCTTCGCATGAAGCAGTGTGAAAAACTCCGGTGGTGTGAGATGGACCCGCGTCTGATTAGCTAGTTGGTGAGGTAACGGCCCACCAAGGCGACGATCAGTAGCCGACCTGAGAGGGTGACCGGCCACATTGGGACTGAGACACGGCCCAAACTCCTACGGGAGGCAGCAGTGGGGAATATTGCACAATGGGCGAAAGCCTGATGCAGCGACGCCGCGTGAGCGAAGAAGTATTTCGGTATGTAAAGCTCTATCAGCAGGGAAGAAAATGACGGTACCTGACTAAGAAGCTCCGGCTAAATACGTGCCAGCAGCCGCGGTAATACGTATGGAGCAAGCGTTATCCGGATTTACTGGGTGTAAAGGGAGCGTAGGCGGCAGGGCAAGTCTGATGTGAAAACCCAGGGCTCAACCTTGGGACTGCATTGGAAACTGTTCGGCTGGAGTGTCGGAGAGGCAAGCGGAATTCCTAGTGTAGCGGTGAAATGCGTAGATATTAGGAGGAACACCAGTGGCGAAGGCGGCTTGCTGGACGATTACTGACGCTGAGGCTCGAAAGCGTGGGGAGCAAACAGGATTAGATACCCTGGTAGTCCACGCCGTAAACGATGAATACTAGGTGTCGGGGAGCAAAGCTCTTCGGTGCCGCAGCAAACGCAGTAAGTATTCCACCTGGGGAGTACGTTCGCAAGAATGAAACTCAAAGGAATTGACGGGGACCCGCACAAGCGGTGGAGCATGTGGTTTAATTCGAAGCAACGCGAAGAACCTTACCAAGTCTTGACATCCCAATGACCTAGTATGTAATGTACTATCTCTTCGGAGCATTGGTGACAGGTGGTGCATGGTTGTCGTCAGCTCGTGTCGTGAGATGTTGGGTTAAGTCCCGCAACGAGCGCAACCCTTATCTTTAGTAGCCAGCGGTTCGGCCGGGCACTCTAGAGAGACTGCCAGGGATAACCTGGAGGAAGGTGGGGATGACGTCAAATCATCATGCCCCTTATGACTTGGGCTACACACGTGCTACAATGGCGTAAACAAAGGGAAGCGAAGCCGTGAGGTGGAGCAAATCCCAAAAATAACGTCTCAGTTCGGATTGTAGTCTGCAACTCGACTACATGAAGCTGGAATCGCTAGTAATCGCGAATCAGAATGTCGCGGTGAATACGTTCCCGGGTCTTGTACACACCGCCCGTCACACCATGGGAGTTGGAAATGCCCGAAGTCAGTGACCCAACCGCAAGGAGGGAGCTGCCGAAGGCAGGTTCGATAACTGGGGTGAAGTCGTAACAAGGTAGCCGTATCGGAAGGTGCGGCTGGATCACCTCCTTTCTAAGGAAAATCGAGTAGAAGTTGTTTCACTGTTGAGTTATTAAGTAGAGCACTTGGTGAATCCGAGCAGAAGCGAAGGATGAAGTTAGTGCGAACTTAGTTCGAAGGAACTTAATGAGAACGAGCCTAAGGCGAAGGTCGAATTTAGTGAATCGAACTTCCTTATAAAAACTTAATGACAGGAATTTCTGGTGGTGATGCGCTTAGGGGACACACCCGTTCCCATCCCGAACACGATGGTTAAGACCTAAGCGGCCGATGGTACTATGCTGGAGACGGCATGGGAGAGTAGGTGGCTGCCAGATTGAAAATGGGCTTATAGCTCAGCCGGTTAGAGCGCACGCCTGATAAGCGTGAGGTCGGTGGTTCGAGTCCACTTAAGCCCATTTCTCTTGAAGATAATTTTCTTCAATGGGAATGAAATTGAATATTTCAACCCAATGGGGGCGTAGCTCAGTTGGGAGAGCACCTGCCTTGCAAGCAGGGGGTCAAGAGTTCGAATCTCTCCGTCTCCATTCGTTAGAGGTGCCTGGCGATTCCGGGAAAGACTTCTAACAGAAATGTACCTTGAAAAGTTCACATAGAAAGATTGATGATAAGATTCAAGACATCAAACATCCGAGAATAACAAGTATCAAAGATACGAGCATCGAAAGATGCGGACCCGCGATGACAACGCTATGTCAGCGCGTAAAAGAGGTCAAGCAAATAAGAGCGCAGGGTGGATGCCTTGGCACTAAGAGCCGATGAAAGACGTGATAAGCTGCGAAAAGCTTCGGAGAGGAGCAAATATCCTATGACCCGGAGATATCTGAATGGGGAAACCCGGCTGGAGAGACTCCAGTCATCCATACGCCAATCCATAACGTATGGAAGGGAACCCGGTGAACTGAAACATCTAAGTAGCCGGAGGAAGAGAAAGAAACATCGATTTCGTAAGTAGCGGCGAGCGAACGCGAAAGAGCCCAAACCGGAATGCGTGCATTCCGGGGTTCGGACCGCATAATTGATTCAACGAGTTTAGCAGAATGGTTTTGGGAAAGCCAGCCAGAGAGGGTGAAAGCCCCGTAAGCGAAAAATAAGTTGACATGGCGGTATCCAGAGTACATCGAGACACGAGAAACCTTGATGGAATGAGCGGGGACCACCCCGTAAGGCTAAATACTCCTTAGTGACCGATAGCGCATAGTACTGTGAAGGAAAGGTGAAAAGAACCCCGGGAGGGGAGTGAAAGAGAACCTGAAACCCTGTGTTTACAAGCTGTGGAACATCCTTATGTGGTGAACCGCGTACTTTTTGTAGAACGGTCCGGCGAGTTACGTCATCTGGCAAGGTTAAGGACTGAAGGTCTGGAGCCGAAGGGAAACCAAGTCTTAATAGGGCGATTAAGTCAGATGGAGTAGACCCGAAACCGGGTGATCTACCCATGTCCAGGTTGAAGTTGCCGTAAAAGGCAATGGAGGACCGAACGCACATCCGTTGAAAAGGGTGGCGATGAGGTGTGGGTAGGGGAGAAATTCCAATCGAACCCGGAGATAGCTGGTTCTCCTCGAAATAGCTTTAGGGCTAGCCTCATGAGAGTCTGCTGGAGGTAGAGCACTGAATTTCCTAGGGGGCGTCAAAGCTTACCGAAGAATATCAAACTCCGAATGCCAGTCAGATGATTCATGGGAGTCAGACTATACGAGATAAGTTGGATAGTCAAAAGGGAAAGAGCCCAGACCACCGGCTAAGGTCCCAAAGTGCATGTTAAGTGGAAAAGGATGTGGGATTTCGAAGACAACTAGGATGTTGGCTCAGAAGCAGCCATTCATTCAAAGAGTGCGTAACAGCTCACTAGTCGAGAGGTCCTGCGCCGAAAATGTCCGGGGCTAAAACATGACACCGAAGCCGTGGGATGTATTTATACATCGGTAGAGGAGCATTGCTGACGCGACGAAGCAGTACCGAAAGGAGCTGTGGAGTGTCAGGAAGAGAGAATGCCGGAATGAGTAGCGAGAGGAAGGTGAGAATCCTTCCGGCCGAATATCCAAGGTTTCCAGAGTAAAGCTGATCTGCTCTGGGGAAGTCGGGACCTAAGGCGAGGTCGAAAGACGTAGTCGATGGACAACAGGTTGATATTCCTGTACTGCAGTATAACAGAACTGTGGGGACGTATGTGGAAAGCATGAGCCGGGAATGGAAAGACCGGTACAAGCGAGGTAGGAGTTAAGTTGGCAAATCCGCTTAGCAATCCGAAGACGTGATGTGGAGCGAACTAAAGTAGCGAAGCATGTGAGCCATGTACCAAGAAAAGCCGCTATTGTTTATACTGTACCCGTACCGTAAACCGACACAGGTGGATGAGGAGAGAATCCTAAGGCCGACGGGAGAAGCATTGTTAAGGAACTCGGCAAAATGACCCCGTAACTTCGGGAGAAGGGGTGCCCATCTTTGATGGGCCGCAGAGAATAGGCTCAAGCAACTGTTTAGCAAAAACACAGGTCTATGCAAAACCGAAAGGTGAGGTATATGGGCTGACGCCTGCCCGGTGCTGGAAGGTTAAGAGGAGAGGTTAGCGCAAGCGAAGCTTTGAATTTAAGCCCCAGTAAACGGCGGCCGTAACTATAACGGTCCTAAGGTAGCGAAATTCCTTGTCGGGTAAGTTCCGACCCGCACGAAAGGCGTAATGATTTGAGCACTGTCTCGACAATGCACCCGGTGAAATTGAAGTACCAGTGAAGATGCTGGTTACCCGCGCCAGGACGGAAAGACCCCATGGAGCTTTACTCCAGTTTGGTACTGGGATTCGGTACTGCATGTACAGGATAGGTGGGAGGCTTAGAAGTTGGAACGCCAGTTTCAATGGAGCCACTGTTGGGATACCACCCTTGCAGTATTGGATTTCTAACCAGCCGCCGTGATCCGGCGGTGGGACAATGCCAGGCGGGGAGTTTGACTGGGGCGGTCGCCTCCGAAAGGGTATCGGAGGCGCTCAAAGGTTCCCTCAGAATGGTCGGAAACCATTTGTAGAGTGCAAAGGCAGAAGGGAGCTTGACTGCGACACCGACGGGTGGAGCAGGTAGGAAACTAGGACTTAGTGATCCGGTGGTATAAAGTGGGATTGCCATCGCTCAACGGATAAAAGCTACCCTGGGGATAACAGGCTTATCACTCCCAAGAGTTCACATCGACGGAGTGGTTTGGCACCTCGATGTCGGCTCATCGCATCCTGGGGCTGTAGCAGGTCCCAAGGGTTGGGCTGTTCGCCCATTAAAGCGGTACGCGAGCTGGGTTCAGAACGTCGTGAGACAGTTCGGTCCCTATCCGGCGCGGGCGTAGGATATTTGAGAGGAGCTGTCCTTAGTACGAGAGGACCGGGATGGACGGACCACTGGTGTATCTGTTGGCATACCAATGCCATGGCAGAGTAGCCAAGTCCGGAAGGGATAAACGCTGAAGGCATCTAAGCGTGAAGCCCCCCTCAAGATGAGATATCCCATTCTTAGGAAGTAAGACCCCTTGAAGAGTACAAGGTAGATAGGGCAGAGGTGGAAGTGCAGTAATGCATGTAGCTGACTGTTACTAATCGGTCGAGGGCTTGACCAAGAACGGATGAAGATTTCTGTGTGAACTTTTTAAGGTATATAACTATTATTCCTCGATAGCTCAGTCGGTAGAGCACGCGGCTGTTAACCGCGCTGTCGTAGGTTCGAGTCCTACTCGGGGAGTTTTTTTATTATCTAATAATGGGAAACGTCGGCTACTAAGTTCGAAAGAACCTCACTAAGGGCGCCGACATGTATCGCACGTAATCGACCAGAATACGGTCGCTAAGTGCTCATAATAAGGCTCCTTGGTCAAGCGGTTAAGACATCGCCCTTTCACGGCGGTAACACGGGTTCGATTCCCGTAGGAGTCATTTGTAGTTAATATATACGTGCCGATGTGGCTCAATTGGCAGAGCAGCTGATTTGTAATCAGCAGGTTATCGGTTCGAGTCCGATCATCGGCTTATGTTGATTCAATCAACTTGGACCTTTAGCTCAGTTGGTTAGAGCAACCGGCTCATAACCGGTCGGTCCTGGGTTCGAGTCCCCGAAGGTCCATTATATTAACTATATCAGATATGGCCTAGTGGCTCAGTTGGTTAGAGCGCCGCCCTGTCACGGCGGAGGTCGAGGGTTCGAGTCCCTTCTGGGTCGTTCAATTACATAGTGTAATTGTGAATGGGATCTTAGCTCAGCTGGGAGAGCATCTGCCTTACAAGCAGAGGGTCACAGGTTCGAGCCCTGTAGGTCCCATTTGTGCCGCAGTGGCGGAACTGGCAGACGCGCAGGACTTAAAATCCTGTGGTGGTGACATCGTACCGGTTCGATTCCGGTCTGCGGCATTAACTTTTTTAAACGGAAACATTGAGTTTATCAGTGTTTCCGCTATTTTTTTATTCTTAAAGGTTTGAACACCTTTGAACACTTTTATTATTTTCAATCCTAAGTTCTGGAAAGCCTGCATATTATCTTCGGATTTATCGACATTTCTAAGATAGTGTAAAGTGGTTTCAACTCTACTGTGTCCCATGAGTTTTGATATGGTAACAAGATTTTCACCGTCATATGCTGTACTTGCATTGTAAAATCTGATTTTATGACTGGAATGATAAGGTATTCCACATTCAGTACAGTATTTCCTTAATCTGCGATTGAAACTGTCGGTTGTCATAAGTGAACCGTTTGGTTCAAATACATATCTTCCATTTGGATTGAGTTTCCTCGCTTTTTCCAAAATGCAGATTGCTTCATCCGTAAGATACTGTTCACGGTATCCGTGTGAAGTATTTCCTTTCATCTGGCTAGAAATAGTTACTGTTCTGGGTGAAAAGGTTAAATCATCATTTAGGATACGTTCAGTCAATACCTGTTCATGAAGATAAACTTTTCTGTTTGTATAGTCTATATCTTCCCAACGGATAGCCTTTGTTTCTCCAACACGGATAAACAGGTAGAATGATAACTGTATAGCCAATGAATAAGGCTCATGGATTCCTGCAAGGTATTTTAAGAGTGTTTCTGTCTCTTCCTGTGTAAATACGTTATCAGTTTGATTTTCAACAGGCTTGTATACAAACTGTCTAAAATCAACATCCGATACAGGATTGTGAGTGATAATCTCTTCTTCAATAGCATATGACATGATTCCATTCAGTACAGAACGGGCATTACTTAAACGTTTATAAGTTACGGTTCTGTCTTTTGTGACCTTACGAAAAAATTTGATAAGGGTTATCGGTTGAATATCTTTCAAAGGCATTTTTGCTAAATCAGTATCTTTGAAAAATTTCTTCCATTCCATTGTATTCTCATAAATGGTCTTTGGTTTGGCGGCAGTATAATCACGTCTATAAATCAGCCATTCTTCATAAATTTTTTCCAAGGTGATATTTCTACGGTCATTATCTTGTTGATTTTCAATATAAAATTGAATAATTTCTTTTTCAAGGTTCTCTTTGCTCTTGCGTTTGAGAGGGCGGCGGTGATGAGGTTTTGTATCATCTGGTAAATAGGTTCGCCAACTTTTCTCACTGTCAGAGTAATAAATATCATATTTGTGGTTCTCTAAGATGATGTTTTCTAAGTCTTTTGTTATTTCTTTCATAGATTTATCTTCATTGAGAACTTCATCTAAGGGGATTTTAGCACAGTCAGCCAACAGGGTCAATCGTGCTAAAACGAAATTGTCCGCCATATGTACTGTGCTATCTCCTTTCTGATATTATTTGTTTCCTAATCAATAGTGGTAAATGTTGCCAACTAATTCTTTTCTTGCTTAAAAGGAAGAACTAACTGTTCTGTTTCTGATAATTTGTAAAAATTATCTTGAGTGCTATCTTTATGTGCTCGGGTTTTTAAATCCTCATAGTCAATATAGTCCTTACTGTCGATAGTATAGGTCTTGTATTCATCATTTTCCTTGTAGTGATACACAATCTTTGAGATTCGGCGTATCAACTGCGTATAAGAATCTATGTCACGCAGACTTTCGGGAACCATGATTTGATATATAACCTCAGGGGGGTAAACAGACGTAATATATACTGTTTCCCATAGATTATATGTATTGGAATATCGGCTATGGGTCTGCATCCTTGTATAGCCATTCAGCATAACAAGTAATTTTCCATAACTGATTCCAAAGCCTTTGAATTCATCCATGAATAAAATAGGAGGAGCACCAACTTTCATATAGTCATCCAGACCAGCAGAAGCATTATTGTCATAATCGGTAATAACATAGATATTGTCGACACCATGTTCCTTACAAAGTTGTTCATAAAAGTAAGTCTTTCCAGTTCCGCTTTCACCGACATGGTATTCGCAGTATATATCACGTTTTACAGGAGCATCCTTGAGTTTCTGGTCTATGTATGCATGAAGTATCTTTGTTTCGTACTTATAGAACATGAAATTACTTTCAAGTATCTGCTGGGGAGTAAACCCCTTTATTAGCATTTCTTCAATTACTTCGAGGTCACTTCTTTTTCCCCTTACATCCTGTATTGCTTCAATGTCCTTTACATAAAGGATTTTTTCCCCTTTTTCTGCATGTTTTCCTTGCTTAAGAATATAACTGGTCAGTTCCTTTTTACCGCCTAATTGTGGTTCTATGTGGCTCTGATATAGTATGTCTGACACATTTTTTAATGTTGTAGAATTACCATATAAAGCCATGTGTGCATGGTAACAACCGTCAGCACTTTCGCAGACAGCAACAGCACAGGAACGACCTTTTCCGCTCTCATTCCAGAGGGCAGACAGCACTTGTGCGAGATATTCTGGATTCCTGTATTCCTCCAGACTTAAACCAATGGATTCCATATTTCCAATATGAACAACAGCAATCCATGCTCTGGCTTTTGTAGTGGGTGAAAAGTTACCCATAATTTTCACAGCTCCTTTCGAATTCACAGTAGTGTTTGTGAAAAAGATAATGCTTGAAATCATTGAAATTACTAGTAGAATAGAATGGATTCACAGTTACAGAGGAGGGCTGGTAATACTGACAGCCCTCCGCCCTTCGTACCTGACTGCCTTCGGCAGTCGGTACTACAGGTATTTTTGACGTATTATCCGCCAGATTGTTTTTGTAATATTCGTAATATATGACTTTTCCAGTCGTTGACATTGGCAATCATGGGATATTTTACTTCCATGATTTCTTTACTATCTGCAAGCAACATTCCCTCACCAGCGGAAAATCTTGTGTCAGGTATTTCCTGACCTGAAAAGACCATGCCTTTTTGTTCCTTACTTAAGTTTCCTAGTCCGACGATTACCATAAAATTATCTCTAGCACCATTAGAAAATAAGGTGCTGTCTGCCCTCTGGGTTACTATCCAGATGCCGAAATTGATACCTCTTCCAAGCATTAGAATTTCCGCCACACTGTTTAAGACAATTGTTGCATATTTCGTTTTATTTTGTTTGTCCTGCATCTGCAAGTAATTTACAAATGCAGGGTATTCGTCACATATTAGAATAGAACGATTTTTGATGGAACCATTTTCACGAGTATCAGAAAAACACTGATAGTATTCCATGATGCCCTGATAGCAGTCTTTTCCAGTATAATAATGCGTATAGCCTTTTAGAAAAGAAAAATCTTCTGAATTTTTAAAATCGCATAAGTACACTACAATATCAGGAATATTTTGTAGTAATTTTCCTAATAAAAAAAGTAGTGCCTGTGTTTTACCAGAACCGCTTGCACCTGTAATTAGGGCATGAGGATAGCTAGCAATTCCAAGTTTGATTGGAATTGCTAGTCCATACTTTGAAAAAGGTTCTTTCAAATATCCCCAAATCATAAGTGCTCGGTGTCATGCCAGTTTTCTGACATTTGAGTATGTGCGGTTTGCTTTTCCAGTATTTTTCTGCGACGTATTTTGCATTTGTATTTGTCGATTTCCTTAATTCCCTCTTCGTTGCGTGCAAAAGCGACACACAGAAAATTTGGAAAGAGTTCCACTACAGTCAATGGTTCTGGGGGAAGGTAACAGTCATAAAGTCGCATAGTTTTAGCCAGAACTTCTTCACACTGTTTTTGAATCAGGGGAAGTAAGGTTTCATCATCCATCGAATCAGGTTTTCGCTGGATGCTAAAACGATATTGCATCACATTGCTATCAACGTGAAAGTTATTTGCGTCACAATAACATACTGCGAAGTTTTCTCTTACAGTTGTAAAGGCATCGTCTACTAACTGTGGCAGAACTCTGTTTCCATCAAATCCTACACATGTAGGATAAAATTGATTGGGTTGTGAAGCGGTGCATATTGCACTTGCAACGTCTTTGAAAAATTTCCGTAAAATGCGTGTAGCATCTTTTGCAGAACAATTTTTGCAGAACATAATACATGCAATCGCAATAAGAAGTAATATTGTCATAGTAGCAGTAAAACCAAATATTTTCATGATTTTCTCCTCTCAGAGGGGCGTTTGCCCCTCTACTTTTCTAAGATTTCCAGCGATTCCAGAGAAAAAAATTTGGAGCCGGGAACGTAATTTAACGTCAGAAGAACTGGCGTTTTTTTCTCGATGCCATCAAATGCGTCGAAGAGTTCCTGTTCAACGAAACATTGGAAAAATTCTTCCGCATTTTCATCCAAAAATTTGATGGAAAAATAGGGTTTTCCTGTTCTTTTGGATGTTCCGCTAGTGCGCGAGGTATATAGCGCTTCTCCAGTTACTATCATTCGCTATTCCTCCTTTCCTATTAAAATGGGGAAGTTGAATTTCTCCCCCTCACTTAATAAGGACGGAAAGAAGTGAAATTGACGACATTTTTTAAAAATTTTTAAAAATTTTTTTCAATCTTTTAAAAAGAGAGATTTTTTGACTATGTAACGTAGAACGGGGAATGTCTAAACGGTCGGCATACGCCTGCTCTGTAACATTCTCAAAAAAAAGGGCATGTATCATTTGGAGTTCTGAATCCGTGCAGTTTTCACGCAAAATTCTCCAAAATTCCTGACGCAGTTCATTTTCAATGAAAGTATCTTCTGCGCTCTTACACTGTAATGCAAGGAACCTGTTTTCGGATTGTACAATGTGAGAGTTATCAGATGAATCGTATTCGAAAGGGACAATCTTTTTGTGATAACGCTGGGTCTTTTTATCATCCTTCCAGCTAGAAGTGCAAAGCGTATGAAACACGTCAGGGGACACTTCAATCCAAGAGGAACCATCTGGGAGTTTTACCAGATATCGCTCTTTTCCTTCATTCATAATTTTCTTGTATGGATACTCAAATTTTCTCATCCATGTTCCTCCTAAAAAAATAGTCAGCAATTTGTGCTGCTACTTTCTAAGGAAGAATCCCAAGATGAGTTTTGATTTTGAACATATCTCTGGGAAAATTGAAAAAGGCTCTGGGAAAGAAAAGTTGTTTATTATATCCAGAAAAAAAGAGTTTTGAATGGAAGAACTATTTATTACAACTGTTAAGTAATCTCTGGGAAGATTTTTGAGTATACTAGATAAATAGAATAGGATGTGTTTTCAAGACGTGATTTGTATGTTAAAGAAATAGAAGAATATCTTCTGGAATAATTTCAGTGTGTTTTAATGTTTTAGGGGAAAAATAAATTGTAGTGAATTGTATTTTAAAATTTTTATGTATCTGAAAATTAGTGTGTGGTGTTTTGAAATTGTATACGGAGAAAGGAAATTATTAGAAAATTTAAATTTAGAACCAAAAAGAAAATATTTACCTTATTAATATAAAATAACCTCTATTCTATCATCATGGATAAAATAGAGGTTTTGTTTTCTTACTTTTCGTAAAATGCTTATGTTTTATTTTGTTGCACCACATTCAGAACACTGGTAGCCGATTGTTACTACTTCGTCCCATGCCTCCTTTACGGTCACTGTTACGATGTTGGATACCCATTCTTGGTGGGTTACTGCGTCGTGGTGGATATATTCACCAGTAGGGAATTCCTTATCACCGTATTGGCAACCATTACCAAATGTATTATAATGATATATGCAGTGTTGATCAACTTCTGCTTGACCATGTAATCTAATAATACTGCCATCTCTATAATAACAGGTCAAGCAGATTTGATCAAAATCAGTAACTTCCTCATCCCACGCTGGTTCATCGACAATTGTCTCATAATGTCCCATATCAGACTGATACATTTCTGGCGCATGCCATATTCTTTGAGTTATTCCCACAAAATTATGATTATGAATAGGCATTTCAACTGCTGATTTTACTGGAAATGTACCTAATAAATGTCCGTCTGTCATATCCATGCTATAGTAAGTAATCCCATCTGTGATAAGTCCCCTCGCAACCATTCCATTCCAATGACAGAAAATAATTCGTCCCCATGGGTCAAAGAAAAATTTTCCTGCATTTAGCGTTCCGTCTCCATTTGCATATCCATAGTCTCGTCCATTGGCAAACTGAAACCAACCACTTTGTTCCATTGCTCCGTTTGCATTCAGATAATACACCTTATCTCCTACAAATGTAATCTGGTCTTTATAGAGATACCCCTGTGAATCAAAATAACAAGTATATCCTACACTTTGGCAATATTGAAATGCACCAAATACTTCATGTCCATAGGCATCCAGATAAATGATATGTTCTCCATCGGGATGATAAGTAAGTTTGTTTCTCATTGGAGTTCCATCTGCCTGTAAGTAATAGGTATATGTTCCATCGAAGAAAAATGCATCTGTTACAAGTGTTCCGTCTGGGAGTGTGTAGTGGATGCCATCCCAGTTTCCTCCTACTTCTGTAATATTGTAATGTGGAACTGTTCGACCACTTCCCTCTGCATGTACTGAAGTAGCAGTTCCCTGAAAAAGTAATACAGTCGCTAATAAGGTTGCTAAAATTTTTCTTTTCATGTCATTTCCTCCTAGTATTTTAGATATGGACACAAGTCCTTTTTATAACTTAATTGGTATATTCTTCCTATTTCTTCCTAATTATACACTGATATATTTCATACTTCAAGCTGAAACATGAGTAGAGTTTTTAATGGTTTTTAATTTTTAAGTAAAATAGTAATCAAGGGATATTCCAATAAAGTGCATTTGGAACATCCCTTTTCCCATGATGGGGGATTGATAAAATTTACTACCGCCAGTAAATCCCCACTCTGCGAGTGCCTACGGTAAAGGGATTGACAGGCTCTTTTGGTAAGTATATAATTCTTTTGAAAATGAATATAAATGTTTGAACACTTTTTTGAACACTTTACATAGATGAAGTTCTCAAATCCCCTTTCTTTCAGCGTTTTAGAAATTGCTATTTGTTCGATTCCGGTCTGCGGCATTAACATTAAGTGCTGGAAATCCTTTGAAATCATGGGTTTCTAGCACTTTTTTTACTTTATAGGGATTGCAACGCAATTTTCCTATAAAGTAAAAAACGCTCCGCTAAGGATGCGACTGATGCGCAGATGAAAATTGCAAGCTAACGCTTGCACGCATCAGCGCGCAAAGAGTGCAAAGCACTCTTTGTTCTAAAAAATGTAAGTACACGTATGTTAACAGGAAAGAAACTCTAGAGAAACTAGAGATTGGTATAATGAACAATTTAAGAGTAGCATTGATGTTTATACAGGGGATGTTGAAGAAGGAGATTTAGCGGCAGCCAACGAAAAGTGGAAGAAACTTTCCAGGTGACATATCAGTCAGGAGAAAGATGGTAAAATGACCCGTACAGAAGATATGGTCTTTGCTTACTCTGTTCGTCTTACAGATGGAAGATGGGCAATTTGTACGGATGTGAGTCATGCATTAGGTGATTATATTATTATACGTTATGATAAATAAAAGAGATATTAATATGAAAAGAAGGAGTTGAACTTAGCGAACAACTCCTTCTTTGCTATTGTAAATAACCTGTGTATTCTGTAGTGTGTAATAATTCATTGGCATGAACTACCAGTTCTTTGGAGGGGGGAGCTACGGCAGACAATGAATATGGAATGCCGAGCATTTTCCATTTTGGAACGCCAAAGGTGTGGTAGGGTAGAATTTCTACACGTTTTATATTGCTGAGGCCTTTAAGAAATTCATCCAGCCTAGTTAAATATTCATCTGAATCATTTCGTCCTGGAACAAGTACATGTCGAATCCAGACGGGTTTTCCTATTTCCGAGAGATAACGGGCAAGGTCCAAAATATTTTCATTTTCACATCCGGTCAGTTTTTTATGTTCTGCCGCATCAATATGTTTAATATCTAGCAAGATCAAATCCGTGTATTCCATTAGTTTTTCAAATTTATCGAAGAAAGGTTGTTTTCTGGTAAAAGGATTACCAGAGGTATCTAGTGTAGTATGAATTCCTTCTTTTTTGGCAAGGCGGAAGAATTCAGTTAAAAAGTCAATCTGCAATAAAGGTTCTCCACCACTGACAGTAATTCCACCATTATTTTTCCAATAACTACGGTAACGCATAGCTTGAGCAAGGATATCTTCCGGTGTTGCTTCGAAGGAAGAAGCAGAAATGGATTCCCAAGTATCCGGATTGTGGCAGAACTGACAACGCATGTGACAGCCCTGCAAAAACACAATGAATCGGACACCGGGACCATCCACGGAGCCGAAGCTTTCCGTGGAATGAATTATCCCTTTTGTCATGACTACATCCTTTCGTGGCAGGAACGTGCAATTACGTCTAACTGCTGTTCACGTGTCAAGTCAATGAATTTTACAGCATAACCGGAAACACGAATAGTAAAGTTTGCATACTCCGGTTTCTCAGGATGTTCCATAGCATCCTTTAATTTGTCAATTCCGAATACGTTTACATTCAGGTGATGAGCTCCCTGGTCAAAGTATCCGTCTAGAACGTTTACAAGGTTTGTAATACGTTCTTCTGGATTATGGCCAATTGCATCCGGATGAATGGTCTGCGTATTGGAAATTCCATCTAACGCATATTCATAAGGAAGCTTAGTTACAGAGTTTAGAGAAGCAAGAAGACCGTTCTTTTCTGCACCATAGCTTGGGTTTGCACCTGGGGATAATGGTTCGCCTGCAGGTCTTCCGTCTGGAAGTGCTCCGGTTGCCTTACCATAAACAACATTAGAAGTAATGGTAAGAATAGAAGTAGTAGGTTCAGAGTCACGATAAGTGTGGAACTTCTCTAATTTTTTCATGAAAGTTTTTAACAGCCATACTGCAATGTCATCTGCACGGTCATCATCATTTCCGTAACGCGGGAAGTCTCCTTCGATTTCATAATCAATTGCAAGTCCGTTTTCGTCACGGATTGTTTTTACTTTTGCGTATTTGATAGCAGACAGGGAATCTACTACATGAGAGAAACCTGCAATACCGGTTGCGAAAGTACGTCTTACATCAGTATCGATTAATGCCATTTCTGCAGCTTCATAGTAGTATTTGTCATGCATATATTGAATTAAATTCAAGGTATTAACATAAAGTCCTGCTAACCAGTCCATCATGGCATCATATTTTTCCATTACTTCATCGTAATCAAGATATTCGGAAGTGATTGGAGCGTATGCAGGTCCTACCTGAGTTTTGTAACGCTCATCTACACCACCGTTGATTGCGTAGAGAAGACACTTTGCAAGGTTTGCACGAGCTCCGAAAAACTGCATTTCTTTACCAGTCTGAGTTGCAGATACACAACAGCAAACAGCATAGTCGTCGCCCCATACTGGACGCATTACATCATCGTTTTCATATTGGATGGAACTTGTTTCAATAGAAATATGTGCAGCATATTTCTTGAAGTTTTCCGGTAATCTGGAGGAATATAATACGGTCAGGTTTGGTTCAGGGGATGGGCCCATATTTTCTAATGTATGCAAGAAACGGAAACATGTCTTAGTAACCATAGAACGTCCGTCCTGTCCTAAACCGGCAATGTCCAGAGTTGCCCATACCGGGTCACCGGAGAATAATTCATTATAAGAAGGAATACGTGCAAATTTTACCATACGGAATTTCATAACCATGTGATCAACTAATTCCTGAGCTTCTTTTTCGGTTAAAGTGCCGTTATCTAAATCTCTCTGAATGTAAATATCCAAGAATGTTGAAATACGTCCAACACTCATGGCAGCACCGTTTTGTGTTTTAATAGCTGCAAGATAACCGAAGTAGAGCCATTGAACAGCTTCTTTTGCATTTTTTGCAGGCTGAGAAATGTCATATCCATAGCTTTCAGCCATTTTTTTCATATCTTTTAAAGATTGAATCTGAATGGCAATTTCTTCACGAAGGCGGATAACATCATCAGTCATTTCACCGTGTCCACAATAAGCGAGGTCGTGTTCTTTCTGCTCAACTAAGAAATCAATACCATATAAAGCAACACGACGATAATCGCCTACAATACGTCCACGTCCATAAGTATCTGGAAGTCCGGTAATAATCTTCGCATGACGTGCTTTTTTCATTTCTGGTGTATAGGCATCAAAAACTGCCTGATTGTGTGTTCTGTGGTATTCGGTAAAAATCTTGTGGAGTTCAGGATCAGGTGTGTATCCATAGGTTTCACAAGACTGTTCCGCCATCTTGATACCACCATAAGGCATGAAAGCTCTTTTTAATGGTTTGTCAGTCTGAAGACCTACCACCTGCTCTAAGTCTTTTAATTCTTCGCTGATATAACCTGGTTTATGTGATGTTAAAGAAGATACGATATGGGTATCCATATCAAGAACACCACCTTTAGCACGTTCTTCTTTTTGTAATTCCTGTAGTTTGCCCCAAAGCTTGTTAGTTGCCTCAGTCGGTTCCTCTAAAAAGGATTCGTCTCCATCGTATGGAGTGTAATTGTTCTGGATGAAATCACGAGTATTTACTTCTTCTTTCCAGATTCTACCTTTGAATCCATTCCATGCGTCTTTTTGAATCATAAAAAATCCTCCTTATATTAATGAAACATAAATTAATATAGTATAAATGAAAAGCCGCCCATTCCAGGTAGCTTTTCTGCCCAGACGGTCGGCTAATAGTCAAGGTTATACTTCCTGTGGTCAATTCCACTTCCGTCAGTCGTATAACTACGTTTAATATATCATAATTCCTAGAAAAGTCAATGGAAGAAGACGGGAAATTTTATCATTGATAAATTTTTTTATTAAAGAAAATCTAGAAAAAAATGAAAAAGTATTGACAAAGATAAAAACATATAGTATGATATAAAACGTTCCGTATGAATGAAGTTTTTAGCGGAATACAATATATGTGTGTGTAGCTCAGCTGGATAGAGCACTTGGCTACGGACCAAGGTGTCGGGAGTTCGAATCTTCTCACGCACGTCATAGAAGACCTCGAAAGCGTAAGCTTTCGGGGTTTTTGTGTTAGGTTAGAAAAGATAATTGTAAAAGAAAAAAAATGGCGTTATAATTATAATAAGGTTATTAGTAAGGAATAGAAAAAAATAAATTTTTATAAAATTTTTAAAACCTTACGAGTTGATAGTTCGTCTATAGAGTGTAACAAGATATTTAAAGGTATTTGATATTAAAAACTATTACTTACAAAAGGAGAGAAGTTTATGAGAGTAAAAAAAGGAATGTTGATGTTAGGTATTGGGTTTGGAATAGGAATTATGCAGCTACCCGTGCATGCAAGCGAGAGTCAAGCAGAGAATCCGGTAGAAATAAGTGACTTAGAAATAGTTGAGACAACTTTGGCAGCTTCAGCAGAAAGTGATTTTACATGGAATGGTACAATTATTACTGGTTATACAGGAACATCAACAACAGTGGTGATTCCGAGTAAGGCAACGGAAATTGCAGATGGAGCATTTAGAGGAACAAACATTACGAGTCTTAGTTTTGAAGGAAATGATTTATTAACTATAGGAAGAGATGCATTCTGTAATTGTACTTCTTTGACAAGCGTAACATTCCCAACAGGGCTAAAAAGTATAGGATATGAGAGTTTTTATAGGTGTAGTACATTGCAACAAGTAGTGATACCGGAAAATGTGCAGACAATAGGAGCACGAGCATTTTATGGATGTAGCAATCTTAATAATGTAGAAATAAAAAGCAGTATATTGAATGATACAGGATGGGACATCTTTAAAGATTGTAGTAGTCTAAAGACAGTGACCATAAGCGGAAAACTGAGTACAATACCAAACCAGATGTTTCAGGGAGCAAATTATATTACCAGTATTACAATACCGGAGACAGTAACCAGTATAGGTGAAAATGCATTTCGCGAGTGTACATCACTGAAGAGTATTGTGATTCCATCTAATGTAACAAGCATAGGAAAAGATGCATTCTATAAATGTACATCTATGACAAGTATAACATTTCCAACGAAGTTAACAAGTATAGGATATGAGAGTTTTTATGGGTGTAGTACATTGCAACAAGTAGTGATACCGGAAAATGTGCAGACAATAGGAGCATGAGCATTTTATGGATGTAGCAATCTTAATAATGTAGAAATAAAAAGCAGTATATTGAATGATATAGGATGGGACATCTTTAAAGATTGTAGTAGTCTAAAGACAGTGACCATAAGTGGAAAACTGAGTACAATACCAAACCAGATGTTTCAGGGAGCAAATTATATTACCAGTATTACAATACCGGAGACAGTAACCAGTATAGGTGAAAATGCATTTCGCGAGTGTACATCACTGAAGAGTATTGTGATTCCATCTAATGTAACAAGCATAGGAAAAGATGCATTCTATAAATGTACATCTATGACAAGTATAACATTTCCAACGAAGTTAACAAGTATAGGATATGAGAGTTTTTATGGGTGTAGTGCATTACAGCAGGTAGTGATACCGAAAAATATGCAGACAATAGGAGCACGAGCATTTTATGGATGTAGTGCTCTGAGAAAAGCAACCGTGAACTCTTCTAATACAGAGTTTGGATATAGCATTTTTGAAGGTGCTTCTGCATTGACCATATACGGATTAACCGGTTCTACAACAGAAGCTTATGCGAATGAGAATGGAATTTCGTTTGTTTCTATTGGACATGCTTCAGGATGGTTTACAGGAGCTGATGGGGAATTGCGTCTTTATGATGAAAATGGAAATATGGTAATTAACCAGTTTGCATTTGACGGAAGTTATACCTACTATCTACAGGCAGATGGAAGCCCTATGAAGGACAGATTAACCTATCATCCGGATGGAGAGCATATTATCTACTTAGATAGTAATGGACACGAAGTATTTAATGCATTCCAGTATTGTCCAAGTGTAGGATATACCTGCTATTTTGACTCCCAAGGATATCTCTATAAAGATCAGATTACGTTTGTAGGAGATAAAGTATATTATCTGAATGCCAACGGTGCTATGGAAAATAGTGGATGGTTTCAGTTTGCTAACGGTATGGACTATGGATTTGCAAACTGGGATGGCACTTTAAATACAAGTGGATTCTCCTATGACCCATGGGGAAGAATCGTATTCTATCATTGGAATGGAATGGTAGCCCGCGGACTTATCACAGATGGTGTGTGGTATTATAGTATGGATACAACAGATGGTCATTATCTTGGAAGTTTTCCGGTTAACTAAAGTGGAAGGAGCATGGATATGAACAAAAGAATAAGGAGAATATTAGCAGCAGGAACTTGTATGGGAGTAGTACTTACTTCAGTTGGAAATCAGGTTGTATTCGCAAAAGAAACGGATAATCTGGTGATGGAGTCCCAGACATATGCAGTGGGAACAACTACGATTTCAACTGCAGAGGATTTTCTGATGTGTGCTCAAAGTGGGGAATTAGATGGAAATTATGTACTATTGAATGATATTGATATCAGTTCCTATGTTGGGGAAATTGCAGGAAAGAATTTGAATGGAACCTTTGATGGAAATGGACATACCATTTATGGATTGCAGGGAGAAAAAACAATGTTTGGCTTTGTTAGAGGTGCTGCAGTAATCAAAAACCTTACCGTTGACGGGACATTAAACGTAAATAGTAGTTCTTTTCAAGATGTAGGCGGAATCTGTAAACATAATTCGGGAAGGATTGAAAACTGTGTAAGTAGTGTAGATATTAGTATTAGCGGAACTTCGGTAAGAGTGGGAGGAATTGTAGCTCAAAATGGAGGAATCATTACAGGGTGTAAAAATGAGGGGAATCTGTCAGGTAGTATGCGTGAGGTAGGAGGAATTACGGCGATAAGTGGTGGAACTTTGGTTTCAGATTGTGAGAACATAGGAAACCTTACCGTTTATTGTGAGGAAAACGTTAGTTGTTTTGCAGGTGGAATTATAGGATGTGAATCAGACTTTGGTGTAAACAGTAGTGAGTATCAGATTATGAATTGTAAGAATTCAGGTACAATTCAGATTACAGCTAATCATGGGGTAATAGGAGGAATTCTTGGAGATGCATGGACAAAAGGAAATAATACGGATTCTAAGATTACAAACTGTACAAATGTAGGAACAATATCCGGAACTGGGAGAATAGGAGGAGTCGTAGGAACAATATCAGTGAGCGGAGGTGGAGCATTTGGTGGTGAGCTGATTCCATATAATGGAAATATTATTATAGAAAATTGTTGGAATACAGGAACTATAATTGTGCAAGCAAGTGGGGAAATAGATGGATCAGATGTAGGTGGAATTTTTGGATGGGCAGAGATGGGAAGCGAAAATAGTGGTACCATTTATGTAAAGGACAGCAACAATGTGGGAAGTCTGTATGTGGGATCTTCAAAAGGAGCCGGATATAATGATTTGGGTGGTATTGGAGGATTTTTGTGGAATGCTGCAAGCGAAGCAGGGATTAACAATGCATATATTTTTGTAGAAAATTGTAAGAACAAAGGATATGTAGATGAGAATGCCAGAACTTCATCCGGCCAGGTGGCAAGGATACAGGGCACAAATATGGCAGTTACAGGATGTGATTATAATGGAGAGACCTATAAAACGGATATGGATGGCACAATACATGGTTATTATGCAGATGGAAATAGTATTGTAAACCAATTTGTATTTGATGGAAGGTATACTTATTATTTTCAGGCAGATGGAACGGCAATGCGGGATAGACTGACCTATCATCCGGATGGAGAACATATTATTTATCTGGATAGCAAAGGACATGAAGTATTTACTGATTTCCAGTATTGTCCAAGCGTAGGTTATACCTGCTATTTTGATTCCCAAGGATATCTCTATAAAGACCAGATTACTTTTGTGGGAGATAAAGTATATTATCTGAATGGGAACGGAGCAATGGAGCAGAATGGCTGGTTCCGATTTGCCAATGGTGTGGATTATGGATTTGCCAATTGGGACGGAACATTGAAATCAAACGGATTTTCTTATGACCCATGGGGAAGAATTGTATTTTATCACTGGAATGGAATGGTAGCTCGTGGACTTATTACGGATGGTGTGTGGTATTATAGCATGGATACAACAGATGGTCATTATCTGGGAAGTTTTCCGGTAAATTAAGATTAGAAGAAAGAGTTTGAGAAAAATAAGGTTGAGATTTTCAACCTTATTTTTCTTTGTAAATTATTAGTGTAAAATTATTAGGGAAAAGGGATGAAAAATAATTTATTGTGTGATAAAATAATTATTAATTGGAAAGCTAGGAGTATAGTATTGTATAGGAGTTAATAGGAGCATAATATGACAAGACAGGATTTTTTGCATGAGTTAAGAATTGCCTTGCAGGGTGAGGTAAGTCAAAGAGCTGTGGATGAGCATATCAGATATTATGAGAATTATATTATAGAGGAGTCTCGAAAAGGGAAAAGTGAGCAAGAAGTTATTGCACAGTTGGGAAATCCCCGATTGATAGCGAAGACTTTGATTGATACGACAGAACAGTTTGGCTCGGCAAGAAGTGAGGAATACGATTCGGAGAGTTATAGTCAGGAAAACAGGGGCAATGAAAAGGGATTTCATGCCAATTATTCAGACAACAATGGATGGGACGTGCGTTTTGGAAAATTAAAGCTGAATAGTTGGTATGGAAAGTTAATTATGATTTTATTAGCGATTATTATTATTGTGGTTGTAGCACATGTAGTTGCTTTTTTACTACCGGTAATTGCAGTTATTGTAATGGTGTTGTTGATTATTTCAGTAATTTTAGGAAGTCGCAGATAAAGAAGAATTAGGAGGGAAATATGGAAACGGTAAAAGTAAGTAAGGGAAAAAAATTTCTGAGAAGGGGGGAAAGAGTTAAGGGGTTATATGTAATTTTGCAAGGAAGCGTACGTGCTGTTTCCAAAAATGATGAGTTTGACATGGAGGCAGGAAGCATTATTGGATTGATGGAAAGCGGTTCCGGCATTTATATATGCGACTATATTGCTAATACAGAGTGCATATGCTATTGCTATAGTTATAAAGTGCCAGAGGATTATAAGCAGATTTTTGAAAATGAAGAAAAATATGTTTCTGTTTTTACCATGTCGGCAATGCGTCAGACTTCTATTTTGTTGAGAAGGTATACTGCCTTTTATAGAATGGCTCAGGAATATTATCGTTTTTTGATGAATATGAGTGAGGAATATAAAAGACTTTGTAATGATTATGAAATGCCGGAAAAGAGTTTTCAGCGGATGAATCTGGCAATGCCGGTACAAATAAATGATAAAATTGAGAATTGGACTATTGAATATTATGAAAAAATGTCAACGTTGTCGTTAAAGACAATAGACCAGTTTTTAATGCGGGATTTTTCAGTAGGAATCGGAGAAATACTGAATGCAGCTTGCTGGATGTCAAAGGCACTCTCCCTAATTGAGACGATAAAGCAGTATTTGCAACTTCAGAAAGAACTGTTGCTTTCTTCAACGGAGGAGGATTTGTTTCAACTTTACTTTGATTTGGCGAAAAAAGCGGCACCGACTGGGATGGATTTAGAGCCGGTATTTGTGAAGATTTCGGAAATTATGGAATACATAAAGAGTAGTAATCTCTATGATGAGTCATTAATGGATATTCGTTTTACTTCTTATCGGAGTTATGATTTCTATCAGGCAGAATTTGAAGAAACGGAGATTTGGTCAGAAGAAGAGGCCGAGGATGAGCCGGAAGAAGAAAGAGGCGATTATCTGACACAAATTTTGGCTTACAGTAGATATGATGAAGAAAAGGGAAGAATTTTCCGAGGACAGTTAGAGGAATACAAGAATCTTCCGGATATTTTGTCTACTTCAGATGACGTAAGAAAGTTGCGTCGTCAGATGTCGCAGGCATTTTATGAAATATATGAACTGGCATTTTGGCGTTCTGTAGAAGAGGAAAAAGTGCCGGTTGCTATAAAGATGTTTTTAAACTTTGGTCTTGTGGATGAAAGATTGGCAGGAGAAGACAATGCAAGCAGTCTTCATGATTTGACGGACGAGTTGTATCGCTGTAAGGCGGACAATGTGTTTACTATGTATGAGTGGCTTAAAAGCATTTTAAGTGGTGAGAATGAACCATGCCGAAATGAATTCGATTTGGACTATACGGCATATTTAAATGAATTGAAGAAGACAGGTAAAATTAGTGTAGAAGAACAGAAACGTATGGCTGGAGATTTGCGGGAAAAGGTACAATACGAGATGCACAACATGTTTGTATCTACAAATCGCGCTACTTATGGTAAGATATCTACATTTTGTCCGATTTTATGTGAACATGATATCATCAATTCAGTGGAGAATATGCTGGTAACAGCAGAGAAAATAAATGAAGCAATTGATGCTATTCGTCGAATAGATTTTTCGTTGTTTTATCGGGAAGTTGCTTTCTCTGCTCCGGAAAAAGATATTAATCGTGAGATGATTCAAAAAGAAGTGCTGCCGAATGTTATTTTGATGCCAAATGCCGGAAGTAAGGCAATGATGTGGCAGGAGACAGCAGGAATCAAAAAAGATACACCGGCACGATTTGTATTCCCGATTATGACCGTTGCAGATGTTGGCGAAATGATGATAGAAGTATCAGGACGTTTCCGTTGGGAGATGTGTCGTAAAATACAGGGAGTGCGTTGGAACGATATTACGGAGCCTTCGCTTACTTCAGAATACAATGATTATATTCAATATTATCGTAAGAATCATGAACTGAGTGCAGAGGCAAGAGAAAAGGTGAAAAATGCACTTTACAAAGCAAAGAATAATTTTAGAGAAGTCTTTGTAAAAGATTATCAGAATTGGATTAAGTATGAATCACGAGGAAGTTTCCGTCTGAACAAGGTATCCAGGGATATTATTTTCCGTTATTGTCCGTTTAGTAAGGAAGTACGTAAGGCATTAGTGGCAAATCCAATGTATCGTGATATTTTTGAAAAGTATGAGATACTAAAAGGCAGAAAGATTCGTCATGTGGAATTGTGGTATGACCGTTATCAGAAGAAGGGCGGCGAGATTACACCAGAGTTGCAGATTAATCGTGAGTTTTACGAACTATAAAAAAGAAAAGCCATATGAAAGAGAAAACGCTAAGTGTGTAATTCTTTCATATGGCTTTTTAAATGTATATGAGGTAGTGTTGTTTTTAAATTAATGGAGAAAAGACCAGAGGGGGAGCCACTGGTCTTTTCTATGAGGGGAGTATAAATAATTAATAAGGGGTATAACTTGTAAAAAGAATTTCTGAAGGAGAAATCCTTCTTACAAAAAAGATTATAATATATAATTTCAAAAAAAGCAATGGTAAATTAAAAAAAAATAAAAAAATTTTGAATAAAATAAAAAGATGTTTCAGATACTATAGATGCAGTAAGAAATTAGGAGGGATTAATTCATGGCAAAAAATAGTGATATGCAAAACAGAGGTACTAATAGTGGGTCTGAGAACGTGAGAAATGCTTATTCTCAGGATAAGGAATCTCAGAACAGAGCGTCCCAGAACAAAGCATCTCAGAACAAAGCATCAAATGCAAATGGTTCTAGTTGTCAAAACTCTTATGAGAGATAAGTGGTACAAAATAAAAAAAATTGCATAATATAATGTAGAAACGGATTACCGGGAACAAAAGAAACCGGTAATCTGTTTTTATATAGTAGGAAAAACAGAGTTGCAAGCGGAATTCTTTACGAGGTGGTAATATGGAATTTCAGACAATTAGTATAAGGGAATTTGAGGAATACAGAAAGAGACCGGATACTTGGGTCATTGATCTGAGAAGTGTAGAAGAATTTGAAGAAATGCATGTAGAAGGTGCAAGAAATATTCCCTATGCCCAGTTGGAAATGTACAAGAAATATTTGCCAAAGGATAAAACGTATATTTTATACTGTGATAGAGGGGCAAGCAGCCTCAAAGCAGCAAGGGAATTGAGTCGGGAAGGATATCGCACTGTAACCGTAGTAGGAGGGATTCAGGCAATACTTCAAAATATACAAAATGATTGACAGTGCAGATTAGAGAAGATAATATAGAACTATAAGCGAAAAAGGGCAAGTAATGGAGAATAGAATGAAAACATACGAATTGATTGCTCCCTGTCATTTTGGATTGGAAGCAGTATTGAAAAAAGAAATATATGACTTGGGATATGATATTACAAAGGTGGAAGATGGAAGGGTCACTTTCCTAGGAGATGAAGAAGCAATCTGCCGTGCCAATATTTTTCTGCGCACGGCAGAAAGAGTATTATTGAAGGCGGGGCAGTTTCATGCAGAGACCTTTGATGAGCTTTTTGAAGGGATTAAGGCAATTCCATGGGAGAATTACATACCGGAGGACGGCAAATTTTGGGTGGCGAAGGCTTCTTCTATTAAGAGTAAGTTATTCAGTCCATCGGATATACAGTCCATTGTAAAAAAAGCAATGGTGGAGCGGTTAAAGCAGAAGTATCATATTAATTGGTTCGAGGAAACGGGGGCATCTTATCCATTGCGTCTTTTTCTTATGAAGGATGAAGTAACGGTTGCAATTGATACGTCAGGAGAATCACTTCATAAGCGTGGATATCGTACCATGACCAGCAAGGCTCCTATTACAGAGACATTGGCAGCAGCATTGATTATGTTGACACCATGGAAAAAAGATAGAATTCTGATTGACCCGTTTTGCGGAAGTGGAACTTTTCCAATCGAAGCAGCCATGATGGCAGCAGGTATTGCACCGGGAATGAATCGTAACTTTACAGCGGAGAATTGGACAAACCTGATTGACAGACAGCTTTGGTACGATACCGTAGAAGAGGCAGCGGAGCAGGTGAATACGGATATTGAAGTAGACATTCAGGGATATGATATCGATGGAGAAGTAGTGAAGGCAGCAAGGGAAAATGCAAAGCGAGCGGGAGTGGATCATCTGATTCACTTTCAGCAGCGTCCGGTCAGTGCATTAAGTCATCCCAAAAAGTATGGCTTTATTATAACCAATCCTCCTTATGGAGAGCGTTTGGAAGAAAAAGAAGCATTACCGGAGCTTTATACCGAGATTGGAGAGGCATTTCGTAGACTGGACAGTTGGTCTGCTTATATGATTACTAGTTATTCGGACACGGAGCGTTATATAGGAAGAAGGGCAGACAAGAATCGTAAGATTTATAATGGGATGCTAAAGACTTACTTTTATCAGTTTTTAGGTCCGAAACCACCAAAAAGAAATAAACAGCAGGGATAAAGAGGGAAAAAGTGCGTTATTCAAAAAGATATGTTGTAATGACAATCATACTGTTTTTGGCAGTAGTAATTAAATTTAATGGAATAGGAAGCAAGAGTGAAGAAGTAGAGACGTTTCGGGGGGCTCAGTTGGAAAGTACCATATGGAATCCGTTGATAGCAGAAAGCGTCAATGAACAGCTTCTTTCTGTTTTAGTAGATAATAAGGAAATGACAAACAAAGATAGTGGAATCTATATGGATCAGAATCTCAACATCATGGTACCTGCCTCAACGTTAAGAGACAGTTTTAATTGTAGTGCCCATGTATACGATGATGCAGAGCTTTTGATAGAAAAGCGTTCTGACGAGATTACATTTCAGTTAGATAATCCGGAAGTTTCTATTAATAATGAAAAAGAGGCAATTTCCTCTTCGATGACTTACAAGGATGGAGAGTATTATGTTCCGATAGAGACGGTAGCGGACAAGCTTAATTTTAACTATCATTGGAATATAAGTGAGAATCAGGCGGTAGCAGTAAATAATGCAGAAGAGACAAGTATTTTACCGCCACGTTATGATTTGCGCGAGAAGAATAGAACTCCTCAGATTAAAAATCAGGGGAGATATGGAACTTGTTGGGCATTTGCGGCACTATCTGCGATGGAATCTGCTTTAATGCCAGAGGAAGAAGATGTTTTTGCACCGGATCATATGTCTTTGCAAAATAGTTTTGTACTGAAACAAGCAGATGGGGGAGAGTACACTATGGGAATGGCATATCTTACCGCATGGCAGGGACCTGTGTATGAAGAAGATGATCCTTATGGAGACGGGGAATCCCCGGATGATTTGACTCCTGTGAAGCATGTACAGGAGATACAGATGATTGACGGAAAAGATTTTGAAAAAATAAAAGAAGCTGTATTTAAATATGGTGGTGTACAGACTGCTATTTATAGCGCCCTTAGAAGTTCGCAGAGTAATTCACCATATTATAACAGTGATGCTTATGCATATTGTTATATGGGGGCGGAAAAACCAAATCATGAGATTCTTATTATTGGCTGGGATGATAATTATTCCAAGGACAATTTTAAAATGGAAGTGGAAGGTGACGGAGCTTTCATTTGTCAGAATAGCTGGGGAGACGGATTTGGTGACAATGGAGTTTTTTATGTTTCCTATTATGATGTAAATATAGGAAATCACAACGTAGTTTACACCGGAATTGAAGAAACGGATAATTATGACAGTATTTATCAGTCGGATCTGTGTGGCTGGGTAGGACAGCTTGGGTATAGTCAGGACAGCCTTTATGCTGCAAATGTATATACTGCAGCAGGGCAGGAAACGATAAAAGCAGCAGGTTTTTATGCAACAGGAAAAGAAACTTCTTATGAAATATATGTGGTAAAGGATTTTCAAAATGTGGATTCTCTTGCGAATCGAGTATTAGCAGCGAGTGGAAAGGTTTCCAATGCAGGATACTATACCATTGATTTTGAAAAAGGATTTAGCGTAGAACCGGGAGAAAAGTATGCAATTGTTCTCCATATTACTACACCAGGGTCTGAGCGGCCAATGGCAATAGAATATGCAGCAGATGAGTTTACTGCAGATGTAGACTTAAGTGATGGGGAAGGATATATTAGTCTGAGAGGAAATCAGTGGGAAAATACAGAAGAAAGTCAAAAGTGCAATTTATGTCTGAAGGCATATACAGATAATAGGTAACAGATAAGAGACCTGGAGGAGGCAGTGTGATATGCAAGAAAAAATATTAAAAATTTCAATAGTAGTACTCACACTGACTACAGTAGCAGCTATTTTTGTGCTGGGACAGTTTCCGAAGGTGAAGGCAGAACAAGAGAAGATGCAGATGTCCGGTGTGGAAAAACTGGATTATGATACAGCGAAGGCAGAAGAAGAGGAAGTTGCTTTTACACAACAGCTTCGTTTGGAACTTCCCGAAGGAACTCGTCAGGAAGAGATTGAGATTGAAAATAATTATGTGAAACAGTTGATTACCATTACCATACCGGGGGCGGGAAAGGATTATTTTGATTCTCATCCATTGCTGGGAAAAAGTAATCATATTGATGAGCTTTATATGGAAAATGGTGTAATTGATATTACCATGGATGCCGTATATGAAGTGGAAAGTACGGTAGAGGATGGCTTTTTATATGTGGATTTCCGTACGCCACAGGAGATATATGATAAAGTAGTAGTAATTGATGCAGGTCATGGTGGAAGAGCGCCGGGAGCCATTAAACAGGGCATACAGGAAAAGGATTTGAATCTAGGAATTTTATTAAAGCTGAAGGCAATTTTGGACCAAAATAATCAAAATATAGGGGTATACTATACCCGTACAGAAGATAATAATCCAACCTTTGAACAACGGGCGCAGCTTGCGAATAAAGCAGGAGCAGACCTTTTTATTAGTATACATAATAACTCAACAACAGATGGCGTTATGTCAGAGTATAATGGAACAGAAGTTATGTATGATGAACTGAAAAGTGAAGAAGGTCTTAGCAGTAAGCACTTAGCTGAGATTTGTTTAGAAGAGACTACGGCTGCGATAGGAAGTAAAAATAACGGATTAACAGCCGGAAACAGCATTTATATTATACGCAATAGTCAGGTACCAGTGGCGTTGATAGAGGTAGGGTTTATGACAAATCAGACAGAACTTGATAAGTTACGAACAGACGAATACCAGCAACAGGCTGCGCAGGGAATTTATAATGCCATTGTAAGGGCGTTACAAGAGGGATATTAAAAGAAATCTCAAAAGGGTTGGAGGATTGTATGAAAAAGATTATATTTGCAACAGGAAATCAGGGAAAGATGAGAGAGATACGAGAAATTCTTGCAGGAGAGGATGTAGAAATTCTATCTATGAAAGAAGCGGGGATTACGTTGGATATTATCGAGGATGGGACAACCTTTGCTGAAAATGCTATTATCAAAGCAAAGGCAGTTGCAGCAGCTCCGCAAGCACAGCAGGCAATCGTATTAGCGGATGATTCAGGATTAGAGGTAGATTATTTAAATAAGGAGCCGGGAATCTATTCGGCACGGTATATGGGAGAAGATACATCTTATAAAAGAAAGAATCAGAATATTATAGACCGTCTGGAAGGTGTACCAAAAGAAAAACGTACTGCAAGATTTGTATGCGCGATTGCAGCAGTTCTTCCAAATAAAGAAGTGATTACAACAGAAGGAACCATAGAAGGATATATTGGTTGGAAGGAAGCAGGAACCAATGGATTTGGTTATGATCCAATATTTTATGTAGATCAATATAACTGTTCTACAGCAGAATTATCAGCAGAAGTAAAAAATGAGTTGAGTCATAGAGGAAAAGCACTTCGGGCTATGAAGGAAAGGCTTGCAGAGAGGTAGAATATTATTATGAAGGTATTGATTGTCAGTGATACCCATAAGCATCATGAGAACCTTATTCGAGTTCTGGAACGGGAAGGAAGGATAGATCTCATGATTCATCTGGGAGATGCAGAAGGTTATGAAGATGATATTGCCGATATGGCAGGTTGCCCATTGGAAATTGTGGCAGGAAATAATGACTTTTTTTCTACGTTGCCAAAGGAAAAGGAACTTCAAATAGGAAAGTATAAGGTATTGATTACACATGGACATTATTATTATGTGTCTGCCGGAGTAGAAGACATTAAGAAAGAGGCAGCAGGTAGAGATATGGATATTGTTATGTTTGGACATACCCATAGACCGCTTCTGGAACGGGGAAAAGGAATTATAGCATTGAATCCGGGAAGCCTTTCTTATCCGCGTCAGGAGGGGCGAAAACCGTCTTATGCAATTATGGAGTTTGATAAGAATGGTGAAGCACATTTTTCAATCGAATACCTGGAATAAAAAAATTAAAAAAAATAAAAAAAGTTGTTGACATTTACATTTCTATCGCATATAATATATCTTGCGTCACGGATAATACCGGAAAATAAATAACCTTCGGGGTGTGGCTCAGCTTGGCTAGAGCGCCTGGTTTGGGACCAGGAGGTCGCAGGTTCGAATCCTGTCACCCCGACTGATATGCGGGTGTAGTTCAATGGTAGAACACCAGCCTTCCAAGCTGGATACGTGGGTTCGATTCCCATCACCCGCTTTGCCTATGAAATTCAAGGCTATGTGTTCGTAGCTCAGCTGGATAGAGCAACGGCCTTCTAAGCCGTGGGTCGGGGGTTCGAATCCCTTCGAGCACATTATCTCATTTGCGTCGATAGCGTAGCATATGAGAAACTCATGGTTGAGAGTTAAGATGCTGGAGTTTTCCAGCAATTTTTCTATGGTGGGTATAGCGCAGTTGGTTAGCGCGCCAGATTGTGGCTCTGGAGGCCCAGGGTTCGAATCCCTGTATCCACCCTTTAGCGATGAGTCTTATTTTTTATAAGCATCGCTGCTTATAATTTATTGGGCTATCGCCAAGCGGTAAGGCACAGCACTTTGACTGCTGCAGACGCTGGTTCGAATCCAGCTAGCCCAGTTAAATACGGGTGTGTAGCTCAGTTGGTAGAGCACTTGACTTTTAATCAAGTTGTCCCGGGTTCGAACCCCGGCACGCTCATTAGTAAGAAGATTGGAAGTGTTGATTTTCAACACTTCCGATTTTTTTTGTGTTTAAAAGTTTGATGCAAAATGTCCAGATGAGTGCAGGGTGAGTATACATGGAGAAGTTGTAGAAGAATGATAAACGAATTAGAATTTATCTAAATATATTATTAGAGGACTAAGCAATGGAATATATGGGTGACTCTCATTGGTGGAATGAGCGATTTAAAATGAGAAAATTAACGATTATGCAGCATGAAAAATGTTTAGAAGAAGATATGAAGTACTTTTCTCCAACAGGTAATGCTTTAGATATCGCCTGTGGAGATGGAAGAAATGCAATTTATTTAGCAGGATTAGGATATCACGTCCATGCTATTGACTTTAGTGAAGAGGCATTAAACAGGCTAGACTACTTTTGTAAAAAACAGAATCTTAAAGTAAAAACTGACTTAGTAGACTTATCAGGTGATGATGTATTTATTGATTCAAACAAATATGATGTAATAATTATTAATCATTACCGGTTAGAACCTAAGCTATATATTAAGCTGATAGATTGTCTTAATACTGGCGGATTTTTGTGGATTAATGGATTCAGGGAAGTTCCTAATGATAATCCTAATATCACTAAATTAGATATATTATCTGATAAGGATTTTTTATCTTTATGTAATTGCACACTATATGACAAAAAAAGTTATGAAATTGATAACAGGAAATTTATCCGATATATATGGCAAAAATTGGTTGATTGATGATAAGTATAATTGAATATTGTTACCAAGAGTGGAAGTACTGAAAAATCGGTACTTCCACTTTTTTTCGCGAGTGGTGATGAGAATTCCATGCTTGCATGAGTATTCGAGGAGCATAATGGTAAATGAAATTTTTGAAAAATTTTTAGAAATTTAAAACCCAACAAAAAATTCAGTCGTCATAAAAGTAGAAACAAAAAATAAAAACCGATTTCATATCGGAGAAAGAAGGATAAGTTATGGAAAAGAAAAATTTATATGAGGAATTAGTATTTGATAATTATGCATATGCACTGGAGGCAAAGGCAAATGCAGAAGAAAAGTTGAGATTGGTAGTTAGCGTGCATCTGCTATCATAAAATCGGAGGATTTTCAGTAGCTGCAAAATGGTCTTGGAACTTTGCTAAGTTTGGATGGTTTGTGGTTCCTTACTTTCCAATTGATTTAGGTATTGGAGCTATGTGTTTCTTTGCAGGGCTTTATGTCCTTTTCTTCTTACCGTATTTTGTTGCAAGACATTTGAAAAAGCAGGCGGAGAAGGATATAGAAGCCGCGGAGGAATATATGAGATATTGCAAATAAAAATATTGCCATATAAAAATTGGTATTGCTATAATAGGAGAAGAAGGGGAATGTGAAATGAAAGAAATAAAATTTTTCCAGATAGCATTAAAAAACGAAATGAAATATGCGAAATTGCCATCTGAAAAAGTAAGGTGGCTCTGGAATAGTATTATGATGAAAATAAGAAAACAGACCAATGAAGGAGAATAGTATGGACATAAGAGAAGCTGTAAGATTAGCGAAAGAAGGAAATGAAGCAGGGTTTCAATATTTATATGAAGAAACTTATCAGAAAAGTTATTATGTAGCCATGAAATATATGAAGCAGGAAGATGCAGCGCTTGATGTATTGCAGGACGCTTATGTAAAAGCATTCAAGAATCTGGAACAGTTGCAGGAAGCGGAAAAATTCAATGCATGGTTTGCAAGAGTGGTTGCAACTACAGCTTTGGATGAATTAAAGAAACGGAAGGTAATTCTGTTTTCGCAAATGGAAACGGAAGAGGATTCAGATATTGAGGCCTCATTCGAAGATGACAGAATTGACAATCAACCGGAATTGTCTTATGACCAGGCAGAAACATCACGACTGGTACAGGAGATGATTAGTACTCTGTCAGATGAACAGCGTATGTGTATTATGATGTTTTACGTGGAAGAAATGAGTGTGAAGGAAATAGCAGAAACACTCGGGGTATCAGAAAATACGGTAAAAAGTCGTTTGAATTATGGAAGAAAGAATATCAAGGAACAGGTATTAGAATTGGAAAAGAAAGGTACCAAGCTGTATACACTTGCTCCAATTCCATTCTTCTTATATCTGTTACGTCAGGATTCCTTGTCAGCACAGGCTATACAGTTACCATTAAGTACGCTACTGGAATCACAAGCTGTCGGTGGAGGTAAAGCGGTAGCTGCCAAAGCAGGTAAAACAATAGGCACACTTACAGCGAAAAAAGTGGTGATAGGAGCTGCCATTGGATTAGCTGTTTGTGGTGGCGCGGCTGCGGTGATTTTTTCTGCAAAAGATAATGATGCAGAGGTGCAGGAAGTGGCAGAAGAGATGCAGCAGGATGAGATACAGGAAGAACAACCAGAAGAACAGCAGGAAGTTGTAGAAACACCGGAAGTAGAAACAGTTGAGGAAGAAGAGCAGGTAAATGATGAGTGGAAGGAAGCGTATATTGCTTTTGCCGAGAGTTTGCAGACAGAGGGAAATGGATATGCCTTGTTGGATGTAGAAGGAAGCGAAACACCGATAATGGTTGTAATGCCAGAGGTATTTCAAATGATGGAAGTCTCAGAAGAAAGCTGTACTTATACAAGTCCTTATTTCCTAGAACTTTACTACTATGATGCACAGAATGATGAGGTAAAGCAGATTACGAATGCGGAAAGTGATAGTGAAAACGGTGCATTGCTAGATTTTTATATGGAAACAGGATTTTATTTGACCTATCTTCCAAATGAAAAATTACTAGTGGGAGATTTGGTCGGAAGTAGTCCTGTGATAGAAACATATTCCTTTGATGTGGCAACAGGGAAGTTAAAAGCCGTCGATACTTATGTAGACGAAAGTGTAGATACCGTAGATCGGAAGGATGTTATCTACTATCGTTCCATACAACAGGCAATAGAAAAGAAATTATTAATACAATATTAATTGAAAATCGTCCTATCAAGCACTATAATTATAATAGATTGTAAGAAAATGGAAATACTTATTTATAAAGAAGGATGTAATAGAGACAAAAGATTGGCGGTGGAAGAAGTGCTTGATATTATAGAAAAAGGATTGACCAGAGAAGAAGTAGAAGAAAGAATAGAAGAGGGACGGGTAAATATACTTGATACCTCTGCCACGAAATCAGTAGGAAAAATCGTGTTGGAAAATGTATTTACATTTTTCAACATGATTTTTGTGTTTCTTGCGGTTATTCTGATTGTGGTAGGTTCTTTTAAGGAACTGACCTTTATTGTTATTATTGTGTTGAATACAGCAATTGGAATTGTGCAGGAGCTTATGTCAAAGAAAAAGTTGGATGATTTAAGTTTATTGGCAAAGACAAAGGCAAAGGTAGTACGAGAAGGGAAAGTCTGTGAGGTTGATACGGATGAACTGGTAGAGGATGATATTGTTTATTATGGAGCCGGAAGCCAGATTCATGCAGATGGAGAAGTTGTAAATGGCGAAATACAGGTAAATGAAGGTTTGCTGACGGGAGAATCGGATGAAATTACAAAAACTCCGGGGAAGGAATTGTTTTCCGGAAGTTATGTGATTTCAGGTGAGTGTTATGCCAGACTGACAAAGGTAGGCGAAGAATCTTATGGTGCAAGACTTACCGCAGAAGCCCAGAAGACTACACGACAGAAAAAACCGGGAATGATGAAGTCTTTGACGCACTTGCTTTATATTATAGGTGTGTTTATTGTACCTATTGGAGTCCTGCTGTTTTTACGCCAGTATGACGTGTTGGGACTAGATGTAAAAGAAAGTGTGGAAAATACTGCTGCCGCCATTATCGGAATGATACCGGAGGGGCTATATCTTCTGGTTAGTGTGGCTTTAGCAGTCAGTGTAGGACGACTTGCCCAGAAAAAGATTCTGGTACAGGATTTAAAGAGCACAGAGACTCTGGCACGAGTGGATATGCTTTGTGTGGATAAGACCGGAACGATTACAGAGTCAAAGATGGAAGTGTCTGAAATTGTAAAATTAAAAGAAGATATGACAGAGGAAGAACTAAGAAGCCGAATTGCGGAGTTTGCAGGGAATATGGCAGATGATAACGAAACCATGAAGGCATTAAAGGAATATTTTAAGGAAAGAACTTCCGGTGGTCGAAAAGCAGTAAAAATAGAAGCATTTTCTTCAAAAAATAAATACAGTTCCGTTACTTATGGGGAAAATGATACGTATTACCTGGGAGCGCCGGACATATTATGGAAGGAACCGGAGTCGGATGTTATAAAACAGGCAGAGAAATATGCATCTACGGGGGCACGAGTGCTACTCTTTTTACAGGAAAAAACGCCGTTGGCGTTGGTTACCTTGAAGAATCCAATTCGTCCTTCTGCAAAGGAAACGTTTGAGTATTTTAGGGAAAATCAGGTAACAGTAAAGGTGATTTCCGGAGATAGTCCGACAACAGTTTCAGCCGTTGCATTAGAAGCTGGAATTGAAGGTGCAGAAAGTTATATCGATATGACAACGGTGAAAAATAAGAAGGAAGTTGAAGTGGCGGCAGAGAAATATACCGTATTTGGAAGAGTAAAGCCGGAACAGAAGCGTCAGTTGGTACAGGCATTACAGAAACAGGGGCATACAGTGGCAATGACCGGTGATGGTGTCAATGATGTGCTTGCATTAAAATCTGCAGATTGTGGAATTGCTATGGCTGGTGGTAGTGAGGCGGCAGCAGGAGTGGCAGAACTGGTGCTTTTAAATTCAGACTTTTCGGATATGCCTCTAGTAGTGGCAGAAGGACGGCGTGTTATCAATAATATTGAACGTACTGCATCACTGTATTTAGTAAAAAATATTTTTTCCATTTTTCTTGCTATCATATCCATTATAGCGGTGTTTGAATATCCGTTAGTTCCATCACAATTAACTTTGATGAGTTTTTTGACCATAGGAATGCCTTCCTTCGTGTTGGCATTGGAACCAAATGAATCGAAGGTTAGTGGAAAGTTTTTGCGAAAAGTCATCTATCGTGCATTGCCGGCGGCATTAACAGACCTGTGTATTATCATTATTATCGTTATGTTTCAATATGCATTTGAGATTGATAGTACGCAGACGTCTACGATTACAGCACTCTTGGTTACGGCAGTGGGATTCTATATGGTATATAAGGTATGTGTACCCTTCCGAAAATGGCATTATGCACTGTTTGGGGTAATGGTAGTGTTGCTGATAGGGGCTATATGTTATGTACCGGAGATGTTTTCTATTACGAAGTTAAATCTGGGGAGTACGCTCATATTAGGGTGTATGTTACTGTTGATACCAACGTTTATTATGTTCTTTAATCAGATGCGAGAGATGGCAGCTAAAATCTATTTAAAGATAAGAAGAAAAAAATAAAGTTAAAAAAGGAGAAGGAAAAAATGGCACAGAAAACAGATAAGAATCTTCAAAAACAGGTGATTTATTCGGTGTATGTTCGAAACCACACAGAAGAGGGGACATTTGCCGCTATTGAGCCGGATCTTGACCGAATTCGGGATTTGGGAGTGGATATCATCTGGTTTATGCCAATTCATCCAATTGGTGTAGAGGGAAAGAAAGGAAGTCTGGGATGTCCTTATGCAAATAAGGATTATCGGACAACGAATCCAGAATATGGAACCATGGAGGAATTTAAACATTTAGTAGAAGCAATTCATGCAAAGGGAATGAAGTGCATCATTGACGTGGTATACAATCATACCTCACCGGATTCCACTTTGTTAAAGGAACATCCGGAATTTTTCTATCGCCGTGAAGATGGAAGTGTTGGAAATAAGATAGGTGATTGGGCAGATGTAATTGACTTGGACTACTCTAATAAGCAGTTGTGGGAATATCAGATTGCATCTTTGGTTCAGTGGGCACAGATTGTAGATGGTTTTCGATGTGATGTAGCTTCTTTTGTACCGTTGGAATTTTGGAAAAGTGCAAGAGAGGCAGTAAGTAAAGTGAATCCCAATTGCATATGGTTGGCAGAGACGGTGCATCCGGGCTTTGGAATTGTTGCGCGTAAGTCGGGTTTTTATTCTGCATTGGATTATGAGATGTATGAAGCCTTTGATATGGAATATGAGTATGATGTGCGGGAAGTCTTTGAACGCTATATAAAGGGAGAAATTCAATTATCACATTATCTGGATATGTTGAATTTTCAAGAGGGAATGTATCCTGTAAATTATAATAAGATGCGTTATTTGGAAAATCATGATACAGCAAGAATCTGTTCTTACATTAAAGATGAGAACATACTGCTTAATTATACGGCGTTCCTTTATTTCTTAAAGGGAACGACATTAATTTATGCAGGGCAGGAATTCGAAAATACACATACGCCAAGTTTGTTTGAAAAGGATATGGTGGATTTTCATACAGGAAAAGATATCAGCAGTTACTTGCGTACACTTGCTGATATTAAAAAACAGAAACTAGACAGTGATGATTCATTTCAGGCTGTTGCAGATGATGAGAATGATATTGCGTGTCTGGTGCGAGAAAATGCCTGTCGAAAGAAAGTGGGTATTTTTAGCATGAGAGGAAAACAGGCAGAAGTGAAGGTTCCGATTTCCGATGGAG
This sequence comes from Roseburia sp. 499, assembly GCF_001940225.2. Classification (NCBI taxonomy): domain Bacteria; kingdom Bacillati; phylum Bacillota; class Clostridia; order Lachnospirales; family Lachnospiraceae; genus Roseburia; species Roseburia sp. 499. The sequence goes on along the minus strand of NZ_CP135164.1, from coordinate 2,555,285 downwards.
AATATATCAATCAGATTGATGGGCAGCCGGTACAGGTAAAGGATGGAAAGTTGTTGTGCACTGGAAAACCAGTTGTACTTACACAAGAGGAGTCACAGTAATGTGACTCCCTTTTTAAAGGAGAGGAAGTACAAGGGAAAAAGTACAACCTCCACCCGGTGTATCGGTAAGTTCGATGCGTCCGCCGGAAAGTCTTGTAAGTTCCCTAGCAACACACAATCCCAGACCAAAGTGCTGCTTATCTTTGCGGGAAGCATCAGAACGATAAAAATATTCAAAAACATGTTCCTTTTGTTCATCAGAAATACCGGGGCCATGGTCTATTACAGAACAAGTGAGTGTATGTTTTTGTACGAATGCCCGTAAAGTAAGGACAGTCCCGGAAGGGGCATAGGCAATTCCGTTGTCTAAGAAGATGGAGATAACATGGGCAATACGTTCGCCATCTCCCTGGATAACAGGCAGACTGTCGTCCGGTAATTCCAACTTTAATGGGATATTTTTTGAACTACAGAGGGGCTGATATTTTTCAAAAATATTTAAAAGTAAGGTATCCATATCCAGTTTTTCCTTTGCCAAGGACCACGCATTGCTTTTAGATGAGGCAAGTAGCAGAAGGTCTTGAATCAGTCGTGACATTCGGCGGCATTCTGACTTAATATTAGTGATAAAATGTTCCGTATCATCTTTAGAAGAGCTAATGGCATCTGTAGATGCATTGATGACCGCAAGAGGAGAACGAAGTTCATGGGAAGCAGCAGCAATAAAGGCATGTTGCTTTTCTTCATTAATGCGGATAGGTTCTAAGGACTTCCCTACAAATTTCCAATTGGCGAACAGAAGGCAGAGAATACCAACAATGTCGGCCAGTGCAAATAGAAGCATCTGATAAAATATACGCTGCTGAGTAGACGTAATATCCCGAAGCAGTATGAGAGAAAAGTAACTGTTTTTGACAGAAAAGACGACGACCATCCCCTGATAGGAATCATGATAATCTCCCTGAATGGTAAAAAGTTCACTTTTTACCAAAGAAGTGGAAACTGGGGGGATGCGGGAATCTACAGATTCTTCCAAAGCCTTTTGACGTGCACGTTCCAGAAGGATAGAACGGTCAGTGGCATTAGGGGAGAAACCGATATATTGCAGCGGTCGTTGATTTTCTTCAATATGTATCATTAATCCATTGTCGCATTCCATGGAGGAAAGCCAGTCTTGGCTAATTTTGGAGTCATATTGCAGTTTGTTAGTAATTGTCATGAGCTGGTTCGTGAACAAAGTTTCTTGCTGACGATTATTGGATTGACTGGTAATGATGGCAAGGGTAACGACTACCATAGTTAGAATCAGTCCGGTGATAAAAGTATAAAGCAATGTTAGTTTTTTCCTTAATTGCAGCAGCATAAGAACCTCCTATATATGTTCCAGACGATAACCTACACCGTGGACTGTTTTTAAAACAGCGTTACTTTTCAATGTTTTTAGCCGTTTTCGGGCAAAGTGAATATAGTTGTCCAAATTACCATCCTCTACGGTACAATCCGCACCCCACACATGGGATAACAATAATTCGCGAGAAAGGGTTTTTTCGGGATTTTTTAAAAAGTACTCAAAGAGAGCTGCTTCCTTCTTTGAGAGAGTCAATTCTGTTTCGCCACAGTTTATGGTATATTGTTCGCAATCCAGAGATAAGTCCAGATAAGTTAGGGTTGTGGTGCTCGTCATTTGCATCGGGCGTCTGGTTAGAGCACGAATTCTTGCCATCAGTTCCTTTACATCATAGGGCTTCACGATATAGTCATCTGCCCCACAGTCTAATCCCTCAATCCGGTCTTCAATCTGATCCATGGCGGTAGCCAGTATGACTGGAGTATGAATTTGATTTTGGCGCATCATTTTGAGAATGGTAAGACCATCGATGCCGGGAAGCATGCGGTCTAGTAAAATCAAATCAGCATTTTTCTGCATGATGTAAAAAGGGGCATCTGTACCACTACTACATAAATCAACATCATATCCGGCATTTTCCAATTGACTTTTGAGTGCATCGCAAAGAGCCGGGTCATCTTCTATTATTAATATTCGCATAGGTAATCCTTTCTAAACTTTCTTATTTGTATAAGTATAACAGAAAAATCTCTAAAAAATCTCTATAAAATTCTAAATTCCTTAAAAGTTTTTTAGAGATTATTTTGGTAGGATAGTATTCAGAAAAGAAAATGAAATGGAGGAAAAACATGAGATTAAAACGGATAACAGCACTTATGTTAAGTCTGGGCATGGTAACAGGGCTTCTTAGTGGGTGCGGTGATAAAGACAAAGGAGGTAGCGATTATAATGGAAATGGTGCTACCGGAAAATATGTAGAGGAAGAGGTGAAACTTCCAACAGAACCAGGAGATGAACTTTCTGACTTAGTTAAAAATGAGAAAGGTGAGTTGGAGGTATATGCCGTCAATGAAAGCGGAGAAAATGTTAAATATGTTTCATCTGATGCCAAAGAGTGGAAGAAAGAAGATGCTTCATGGTTGAATCAGATTTCTGATGGATATGTGGTTAGCCTTGCAGCAGGAGCAGATGGAAATAACTATGCTGTTGTAGCAGATGGAGAAGAAAAAATGCATCTGTTAAAACAAACAGGAGAGGGAACGGCAGAAGAAATAAACATACCGGTATTGAATGAATCAAAGGGTGACGATTTGAATGCAGAATATTATACGTTTGGAACCGGATTATATGTTATGGAAAATGGAAATATTGTTTTGACAGGGACAGAAGGGGCAACAGTATATAATCCGAATGATGGAGAAGCGTTACATACTTTTGAGTATGAAAAAAATGCTACGGATGCAGAAAATCCGGTTAGTGTTTCGGGAAATAAAATTGCAATTCCAAGTTTGGATAATAAAGGCTTTACAGTGTGGGATGTAGATAAGCAGAAAGAACTGGCATCTACCGAGTATGGGGCTGATGTGCGAAATGGTAAAATTGTTTTAGCGGAGAATAATGAAATTTATTACCTGAATGCAGCTGGCATTCATCATATGAATCCGGAAGGAACGTTGGTGGAGACTTTAGTAGAAGGCGAAAATATGACCATGGGAATGCCAAACGCCAGGGTATGGGGATTTGTAAAAGGAGAAGAGGATGATTTTTATGCATTGTATTCCGCAGGCCAGTCCATGGAGTTAAAACATTACTATTACGATGAAAATGCAAAGACAAAGCAAGAGAAAAAATTGAGTATCTATAGTTTGGATGAAAATGATACCATACGGCAGGCAATCAGTGTGTTCCAGCAGCAGCATCCGGAGGTTGAAGTATCTTATAAGACAGGTGAAGCAGATGCATCTACGACCAGAGCAGATAAGATTCGCGTGCTAAATACAGAATTGCTTAATAAGAGTGGTGCAGACGTATTAGTTTTAGATGACCTTCCGGTAGCATCGTTTATCGAAAAAGGGGTATTGAAAGATATTTCTAATGTAATTAATCCGTTGATTGACGACGGAACATTGCAAAAGAATGTAGCAGAGTGTTATCGTGAGAAAGGCGATAAAATCTATGGTATGCCGGTAAAATATGGTGTTCCGGTTCTTATGGGAAATCAGGAAGTAATAGATACGTTGGAAAGTCTGGATACGCTGGAAAATTGGCTAGATACCCATGAAGGACAAAAAATTGTATCATTTTCCAGTTATGGATCTTTGACCAGATTTTTTGTAAATATGTATTACGATGAGTTGTTTGATAAAGATGGAAAGGTAAATGAAGAGAAACTGGAACAGTGTATTTCTTGTGCGAAAAGAATCGGAGAATTGGATAATGCTGAAATTGAGACAAGTTATATAGATGAAGAAACAGGAGAAAATCTGGAAGACTTATCGGGATTCTATATTTCTGACTGGGATGTGGGAAATTTGATGGCAGTGTTAGAAGAATCACAGTTAGCTACTGTGGAAATGCGTTCTGTTTTTGACATGATGATGCCAAATGCAGTAATACGAGAAAAGGGTTATCCGTTAAACTTACATAAGGGGACCTTTGTACCTCATGGTGTCGTAGGAATTAATAGTGCATCTGAGAATACAGAACTGGCAGAAGAATTTTTAAAGGTATTGTTTTCTGATGAGGTGCAAAAGTGTGATTTGACAGATGGATTCCCTATAAATCAGAATGCAGCAGAAAAGTTGAAAGAAAAAGGAAGAGAGAGTTTAGAAGCGGAGAAGAGTGCGGATGGAACATATTCACATATCATGGTGGGTGATGCAAGTGAGGATGGAGCGACATATAGTTTCGCAATGCCATTAGTATCAGAGATTGAAGATTTTGTGAAGAAAACGAACGAATTAATACAACCGGCACAGGCAGACAGTGTGTTACAGGATATGATAATGGAAGAGGCGAAAGCATACTATGAAGGCAATCAGGAATTGGATGCAACCGTTCAGGCAATCAAAGCAAAAGTGGATACCTACCGTTCGGAATAAAAAAGTACCAAAGTGGGTGCTGGGACTATTGTTCCTGGCACCCAGCCTTCTGGGAGTAGCCGTCTTTGTTTTGGTTCCATTTGCGGATGTGGTAAGACGTTCTTTTCTGGATGCTATGGGAAAGGAATTTGCAGGAATCAGTAATTATGAAAGTGTTTTCCAAAATGAGGCATTTCAACTGGCAGCAGGAAACACGATAAAATTTATTTTAATTTGTATTCCATTGTTGTTATTGGTTTCTCTTGTATGCGCATTGTTGATTAATGGGTTGAAAGGGTATCAGGAGTTTTTTAAGACTACGTTTTTATTTCCGATGGCAATTCCGGTGGCATCCGTGGTGTTGTTGTGGCGGTTGTTTCTGGACCGGAATGGTTTCTTTAACGAAGGAGTAAGGCTATTTGGCTTGTCACCGGTGGATTGGATGAACAGTGAAAAGGCATTTGGCGTTCTGGTATTTACCTATCTGTGGAAAAATGTAGGATATGATATGATTCTGTGGCTTGCGGGACTTGCAGCCATTCCAAAAGAAAGATATGAAGCGGCAAGTGTAGATGGAGCAGGAAGATGGCAGACCTTTCGTTATGTGACATTGCCGGGGCTTCGTTCCTCAGTATTCGTTATTGGAATTTTATCGCTGGTAAACTGCTTTAAGGTTTTCCGGGAAGCGTATTTGATTGCCGGTGACTATCCGCATGAAAGTATCTATATGATGCAGCACTTGTTTAATAACTGGTTTGTTAGTCTGGATATACAAAAAATGACAGCAGCATCGGTAGTGATGGCAATTGTGATGCTAGTGATTATGTCCCTGGTGTGGTATCGAAATGAAAGGAGTCAGGAATGAGAAGATGGCTAGAATAAAAAATGCAAGAATCATCAGATGGCTGAAAGGGAAGTGTGGAAGAGTATTACTAGTGATATTGGCACTATTGGTATGGCTTCCTGTACTGATACTGCTTATCTGTTCTTTTTATGGAGAGCAGGAAATCATAGATTGTTTTGGTGGAGTACTTCTTTCGAATGGAAATACGGCAAAACTCCATGCGTTACCTTCTTATCCGACATTAAAAGGGTATGTAGAATTATTGTTGGATTCTCTTGGGTTCTTTGTGATGTTCTGGAATTCTTGTAAGCAGGTTTTTCCTATACTGATAGGGCAAGTATTGATTGGTGTCCCGGCAGCATGGGCATTTGCACATTTTGTCTTTCCTGGGAAAAAAATATTATTTCATTTATATATGTTACTTATGATTCTTCCCTTTCAGGTTACCATGGTATCTAGTTATTTGGTATTAAACAAAATGAACTTATTAGATACCCACGGAGCGATTATATTGCCTGGAATTTTTGCTACTTTTTCTGTGTTTATTATTACAAAGACTTTTCGAGAAATTCCCAAGCCGCTTTTGGAAGCAGCAGCAATAGACGGGGCAGGAGAGTTTCGCATTTTCAGATATGTGGCAGTTCCGATGGCGAGACCGGGGATTTTGTCAGCGATAATCTTGAGTTTTTTGGAGTATTGGAATGCGATAGAACAACCAATGACATTTTTAGAGACAAAGTCTAAGTGGCCATTATCTTTATATTTGCCCAATATTACAGTGGATAAAATGGGTGTGTCCTTTTGTGCATCAGTAATTATGATGCTTCCGGCAGTGTTACTGTTTTTGTGGGGACAGAGTTATTTGGAACAGGGAATTGCGGCATCCGGGTTAAAAGAGTAATAGTGAGGAAACAGAAATGGAAAAAAGTAGAAGAAAATTATACGGAAAAGCATTAATAATATTTTTTGCAGTGGTGGCAATCTGTACCATAATATCCAGAATTGCAGATTCTATGACAATACCAAGGGTGAAAGTGCAGAAGGCAAAAGCGGGAAAAATTACTTATCAAATGAAAGGAAAAGGAGAGGTTGAGACTACAACGAAGAGTACCTATTTGATGCCAAATGGATTTTTGGTAGAATCTTGTCTGGAAAATGGAACTAGTGTGAATGAAGGCGATGTTTTGATACAGTTTCAGAAGGAACAATTGGAAAAAAAGCGCGAAGAATTGCAAGGGGTTCTGGAACAGGCGCAGATTCAGTTGGAACAGGCGAAACTGAGTCAGCAGGAAGATGCATGGGTACCGGAAGAAGAGAATGCACAGAAAACGTTGAACCAGGCACAAGCGGAATACAATCAAGCGTTAGCAGCAAAACAACAGGCACAGGATAACTATAATCAGGTATTGGCGACCATGAATCCCGAGGAGGAAGGTTACAAAGAGAAACAGGAAGAACTAGAAGGGGTTCTTACAGAAAGCGAAAGTCGTCTTAGTACAGCAACGCAAAGTTTATCCCAAGCACAGCAGTCCTTAGAGGGAGCGAAGAAAAATGATGAGGTAACCAGACAGAATAATGCCAAAGCAAAAAAAACGGCAGACTATACGGTAGATGGAGCACAATTAAGTGTGGAAGAAGCAGAAAGAAATTTGAAAGTGGTGGAAGATTTAATTGCACAAGAAGGAAAAATTTGTGCAGCAGAAAAAGGGATTTTCCAGAACAAATCTGTGACTGCAGGAACACTCACAAGTGGAAGTGAATTTATCAGCATTGGAACAGGTGGAATGGTTTTTTCGGCAGAGGTACCGAAAGAAGCCAGAGAAAAGTTGGCGCAAGGTGACAGTATCTCAATAAAAATACCCGGACAAGAGGAAATTAAAGCGGAGATTACACAGATTGCTCTTAAAAAATCTAAGGAAGAGAATAGTTCGGAAGATGTTGTTTGGCTTAGCGCAGTACTTCCGGAAAATATGGAGGTTACAACCGGTTATGCTTCTTTTTCCATAGTAAAGGAATCAGAGGAAAAATATCAAACAGTCTTACCTCTTACAGCCATTCATCAGGATAATAATGGGTATTACTGTTTAGGAATACGAAATCAAAATTCTATTTTGGGAGAGGAAACAAAGGCAGAAAGAATTCCTATAAAGATATTAGATAAGGATGATACGCAAGCAGCAATAGAAGGAGCAATCCAACTGGATTCAAAGATAATTGTTTCTAGCGAAAAAAGCGTGTTGGCAGGAGACCGGGTGAGGGTAGAAGAATGAGAAAAAAGATAGCATATGGCATATTACTTTTGGCAGTGTGTTTGGGATTTTTCTATATAATATATCAATGGAAAGAACTGAATTGCTTTTCGCATCAGTCGGGACTTCGTTATGAAACAGGAATGTTATCAGGAGCGCAGATAGAAGAGTACAACAAAAAACAACGAGAAAGCGCAGAGAAACAGGAGAGTTCAGAGAATGTAAAAAGTGTTGGGCAAATGGAGATTACGGCATGGAAAATGGAGCGGGGACAAGAAATCTATCAGCCCCAAATGCAGCAGCGGGTAGAAGGAAATGTAATTAAGGTGTATGGAAATATGGCACGCGTGTTTCCATTTTCCATGAAATACGGAGGATTTACTTTTCAGGAGGATGGAAACGGATGTGTTATAAGTAGTGGACTTGCGTGGAAACTGTTCGGGGCAGAAGATGTTGTGGGAAATGTGATACAGTATGAGGAGAAAGAGTATCAAGTGCGAGGGGTACTAGATTCTGAGGAGTCAATATTTGCGCTGTATCAGACAAAGAAAGAAGAAATGATGCCGTATGTGGAGGTATGGTCTTCGGAAGTACCACCGGCAACCAGGATGGAAGAAATAAAAAGCAGTCTGGGACTCTTTCAAGAAGGGTATATGTTTCATGGAAGCTTTTATTGTTCCATTGCCAGAATTTTGGTTGCCTTGCCGTTTTGGGTCATATTTTTCTTCTTATTCCGGTGTTTTTTTAAATGGTGTAAAAGCGCAGAGGGAAAATATGCAAAATGGTATGGAATAGTGGGAAAGATTCTTATGGTGCTTGGAATTGCCATTGGAATTCGTTACAGTATCTCTTTCACCCGCGATTTTGTTCCGGCGCAGTGGTCAGACTTTAGCTTCTGGAGTGGAAAATGGAGGGAGATTGTGGATGGAATTAAGGGGAGAAAGGAATTTCCGGGGATATACTGGGAACAGGAAGTGCTTGGGATAGTTGGGAGAATTGTAGGGGGAGTTGTATGGATTTTGACAGGAGGTGTAGTTTTTACTCATTCTATGAAAAAGAGTTCATGATGCTTTTAGTGTATGGGAAAAAGGTAGAGTTTGAGTAGAAAAAAAGTTGTAAAAAACCCTCGGAAAAACTTGCAAAATTTCCGAGGGTTTGGTACAATGTCCATGTTGTTCTGTTAGAGAGCATAAGAAAATAGAAATATGCGGATATGGCGGAATTGGCAGACGCGCCAGATTTAGGTTCTGGTGTCCCCGACGTGCAGGTTCAAGTCCTGTTATCCGCACGAAAGCGCTGATAATGCGGGAGTGAGAGTCTTTTGAAGTTTTCAAAGGGCTCTTTTTCTTTGCGTTTGACATCAACGGGGTGAAAACGAAGAAATAGAAAGAAAAAATATGTAATAATAAGAGAACGTTTGGAGGAAAATTAGAGCTTTAGATTTCTGTAATATAGAAAATGTGGTATGATAAAGAATAAGTAAAAAATGTATTGGAAAATGGAAAATCCTATATAATACAATTGTCATTTTCCAATGAATAAGAATGGTTGGGAATCCCAGTGGAGGGTTCCCAAATATTCATTGTAAAAAGCACATAATCGTGATATATTAACGGTAGAAAAGGTTGTGATGGTTATGATTGGATGGAGGTGATGAAATGCCTATTTCTATTAGTAATTTAATGAGTGAATTTGCAGAAGATATGAAGCGGCAGTTTGGAAATGATTTGAGTCAGATTATTGTATATGGTTCTTATGCAAGAGGTGACTATACGGAAAACTCCGATGTGGATGTGATGATACTTGTAAAAACACCAGAAGATGATATAAGGAATTATGTAGAACAGGTATCAGATTGTGCATTTGATTATTTGATGAAGTATGGTGTTGATATTTCACCTGTAATTAAGAATGAAGACCATTTCAATTATTGGGTAGATAATTTGCCATATTACCGTAATGTCAGGGACGAGGGGGTAGTTGTCAATGCAGGATAAGGATAGAGAACTTTCAAAGTATCGTTTCTCACTGGCAAAAGAGACGTTGGCAAATGCAAAGATGTGTTTAGATAACCGTTTTTTCAGGGACTGTATCAATCGTTAATAAGAATTATGTAGCAACAGATATTTTTCCACGGGAGTTAGGGAAAAGGCTTGGCAGAATAAAGATGGTACGTGAGGAAAGCGATTATAGTGATTTCTTTGTGGCATCATTAGAAGATGCACAAAAGCAGTATGAAACAGCAGAGTATATAGTAGATTCAGTAGAGATATATCTAAAGGAACGAGATGTATTAGAATGATATTTTGACATCAACGGGTGGAATATATGTTGGGTTAAGGCTTATTTCAATTTGGAAATTAAAAAAGTCCTTAGAGTGGATGAGATAGGAACGGAGTATATCGACTATGAGCCAGATGACACAATTCATATTAGTGCACAGGTAGGAAGTAGAAAAATCCATTTTCCAATAATAAGAATGGTTGGGAATCCCAGTGGAGGATTCCAAAATATTCGTTGTAAAAAGCACATAATCGTATTATATTAACGGTAGAAAGGTGTGATAGCCATGATTGATAGAGCACAGATAATGGAAAAAACAAATGAAGATAAAGCAAAGCTGGAATTATATCGTTTAATTGGCGAGGGATATAATGCGATGCAGGAAAAAAGAGAAACTACTTTGGATGAAGTGGTACAGAAAATAGAAAAAAGGAGAGCACAGCGTGGCTGATATTTTATTTACAGAGCCTGCTGAATATGATTTGTTGGATGTAGAATATTATATCCACATTCATTTATGCAATCCACAGGCAGCAGACCGAATTGTTGATGGAATCATTGATACGATTCGAAGATTGGAGAGATTTCCAGAAGAACATCCTTTGGTGAATGATGAATTGTTAAGCGGTGTTGGACTTAGGATGACACGATTTGATAATTACAATATTTTTTACTATTATGATGATTTAGAAGATGTGGTTCATATTATCCGTATTTTGTATAACAGGGCAGACTGGAAAAATATTTTACGGTGATAGAGAGTTTGACATCAACGGGAAGAAAAAATAAAATTATGTAATGGAATATATGGACGAAATACCATAAAATACCGGCTTGTAAGGAATGAAAATTACGGTACGGATACGGTTCTTCAGATTAGGTTCTGGTGGGAGACTGTGCAGGTTCAAGTCCTGTTGCCCGCATGAAAGCGCTGAGAATGCGGGATTGAGAGTCTTTTGAATTATTCAAAGGGCTCTTTTTCTTTGTGTTTGACATCAACGGGGGGAAGTGGAGGAATCCAAAATATTTGTTGTAAGAAGTACATAATCGTGTTATATTGACTTTGGAAAAAATGTAACAGAGGTGATGATTCGAATTGAAATAAGAAAATGATATAAGAAATCATGAGTAGATAATTTGTCATATTACCGCAATGTCAGAGACGGGAAGAAAAATCTGTGGTGAGATATATGGACAAAATAAGATAAATAGAGGTTTGGAAGGACTGACAATTATGGAGTTAAAAAATGAATAATGATACAATTAAATTTGAAAAATTAACGAAACAGAATTTTAGTGAATATTCTTTAGATGACTTCGTGCGTCATCAGGATGTAACGGAGTGTTGGCGAAATGTTGATGGAGAGTGGAAACTTCTTCCAATTAAATTTGTTGAGGAATGGGATTTGGAAGAATGTAGAAGCATAGCCAAAAATATTTTTGAAAATCTGGATAAGAATATTGTGGGGTACGGTGCATTAGAAGATGGAATTCTGGTTGGATACATAACAATCGGAACTTCCCTTTTTGGAAGCAGAACCTTGTGATGTTCAGATGGAATACAAACTTTAGTTTGCAAAATTGAGAGTCTTTTGAAGTTTTTCAAAAGGCTCTTATTCTTTTTTTATTTCTATAGTCATGGTATAATCCAAATAATAAACTTGAATTTGGTGGAGGATATATATCATGAAATATACGAAGGAAAATGAGGAGGACAAGACGTGAAGAAAATAATGCTGCTGGAAGATGATGTTATGATTGCATCGGGTCTTGTATATGCATTGGATAATGAAGGATATGAAGTAGTGCATTTAAGTACTGTGAAGGATGCAATAACTACGGTTAAGAATACAAAATTTGATTTGGGTATTTTGGATATGCAATTACCGGATGGGACAGGGTTTGATGTATGTGCATGCCTAAAGGAAAAGAATACGCCGGTCATTTTTCTTACAATAGTAGATGATGAGTCAAAAATTGTTCGAGCCTTTGATGAAGGAGTAGATGATTATGTAGTTAAGCCATTTCGAATTCGAGAATTATTGGCTCGTGTCAAGAGAACCATTAATAAACAAAACGGGGTAAATCAAGAAATAATTGAGCTTGGTAATGTAAATATCAATATTACTTCAGGAAAAGTGTTTATAGGAGAAAAGTTGCTGGAATTAACAGCACTTGAATATAGATTGCTACTTATTTTTGCTAAGAATAAATCAAAACTGCTAACCCGGTCGCAAATTCTTGAGCACATTTGGGATATAGATGGAAATTTTGTGGAAGATAATACTCTTACCGTATATATTAAACGTCTCAGAGAAAAACTTGGTGACGCAGTAAATATCGAGACAGTCAGGGGGATAGGATATCGTGTGGATTAGCAGGAAGGATATAGAAATTCTGTCTGATGCGGTCAGAGGATATTCAAATGGTGAGAAAAAAGATATAAGAGATAATAAAGAAGGACCTTTCAGCATTTTAAAGAATGATATATATGCATTGGCGGATAAGAAGGATGAGCAGTTGGCGAAAAGTGAAGCGGAACGTGATACACTTGCTGAATATATGGCAGATATTTCTCATCAACTAAAGACGCCTGTTACATCTATGATGATTATGGCAGATCTTTTGGAGGATGCTGAGCCGGAAAAACAAGCAGAATTTATTCATAATATTAAATTTTCGCTTTCAAAAATGGAGTGGCTGGTTTCAACATTACTGAAAATGGCAAAGCTTGATGCTAAGGCGGTTGAGTTTTGTAAAAAGAAAGTGAAAGTATCTGATATGATACAGTCTATTCTTCCTTCCGTTGAAATATTGCTAGACATTAATCATCAGTCCTTGGAAATAGCAAATGATTTTGAAATTTTTTGTGACAGAAAATGGACAGAAGAAGCTTTTACCAACATTTTGAAAAATGCAGTAGAGCATTCTCCAAGTGACGGCAAAATTATGATTGATTGTGGTGATAATCCTATCTATGAATGGATTTCTGTTACAGACAGTGGAACGGGAATGAAAATGGAACAGTATGCTGCATTGTTTAAACGATTTGAATATTCAACAAATGAAAATGGCTTTGGGATAGGAATGCCACTTGCGTTATCAATCATGAGAGGACAGGGTGGTGATATTGATGTGGATTTTGGAGGGAATGGAAAAGGTGCAACCTTTACTATGAAATTTTATAAGTGAATAAATTGTCACAATTAAATCCTCAAAAGTCACTGAACAGTCATTTTGATATAGTATTCTTAAAGTAGAAAAAGAAAGGAGAACAAAAATGGCTGTATTAGAAGTATGTGATTTAACAAAGAGATATGGAGAAGGCGAATCTGAAGTAGTCGCGGTGAACCATGTCTCTTTTTCAGTTGAAAAGGGAGAATTTGTTGCGATTATAGGCGCCTCCGGCTCAGGAAAATCAACTTTAATGAACATGATTGGAGGTATAGATCATCCGACCTCCGGCTCTGTTATTATTGATGGAAAAGAAATTTCAAAAATGGACGAGGATAATCTTTCAATTTTTCGAAGAAGAAATATTGGAATGGTATATCAGTTTTATAACTTGATTCCAACTCTTACTGCAGAGGAAAATATTATGCTTCCATGGTTTCTTGATAATCGAAAGGAAAACAAACAAAAGCTTAAGGAAATTCTTACGATGCTAAAGCTTGAGAAAAGAGCAAAGCATTTGCCCGGACAAATGTCAGGAGGTCAGCAGCAGAGGGTGTCCATTGGAAGGGCGCTCATTAATGATCCGGCTTTCATTTTAGCAGATGAACCAACAGGAAATCTTGACAGTAAAACAAGTCAGGAGATAATGGAATTATTCAAATTATCAAACCAGAAATATAATCAGACTATATTGCTTATCACGCATGATGAAAAAGTTGCGTTGCAGGCGGATCGTATTATCACCATCGGGGATGGAAGTATTATTAGTGACGAGGTGATGAAGTAATGAAGATTACAGCAAAATTAGCATTAAGTCAGGTGAAAGAAAATCGTCGCAGAACATTGGGAGCGATAGTTGCAATTTCAATTTCAACAGCATTAATGACTGCAATATCATGCTTTGTTTCAAGTGGAAATGGTATGTTAAAAGATTTTCTGGGTGAAAACTATGGTACTTATGGTGGCGCGTATAAAGCAATGCTTATGATTCCGGTATTAATTTTTGGATTGCTGATTTTTTTTATGTCTGTAACTGTGATTTCCAATGTTTTCAGAATCAGTGCCAACCAAAGAATGAAGGAGTTCGGTGTTTTAAAGTGTGTAGGAGGAACAACAAAACAGATAAGGGGAACGGTAGTTTATGAGAGTATCTGGTTGAGTATCATTGGTATTCCGTTGGGGCTCATACTTGGAGTAGCAGTGGGATATATCGGTGTTTTTATAGCAGGGCAATATATCGAGGATATGAATCAGTTGCAGCAAAGTATTATTATGCGCCCTGTCAGCATTTCATTAAAATTTGTTGTAACGCCATTTACATTTGTTTTTGCATCTGTCTTTTCGTTTATTACAGTGATTTACTCAGCATACAGACCTGCAAAAAAGGCAGGGAAAATAACTGCTTTAGCCTGCATAAAGGGATTAGGCGAGATTAAAGTACAAGAAAAAAAGGTAAGGGAAGGTAAACTTGTTAAAAAAATCTTTGGATTTGAAGGATTACTTGCAAATAGGAATTTGAAGAGAAGTAGTCAGAGCTACTTGCCAACGATTCGTGCACTTTCAATTGGAATTATGCTGATACTAAGCACGAGCAGTCTGGCTATCCAGGCAAAAGGAATAGAAAGTTTTATGGATCCCGGAACGGAAGATGTCATGGTAGATTATTGTTCTAGTCATGAGAAAGTAACTGATGATGCATCTGGAATGGAATTGGATGTTTACAATAAACCAATTGATAATGTTTTGGCAGAGAAGGTTGCAGAAAAATTAAGGGAATATGATGAAAATCTAGAGATTACAGGAGTAGGAGTAGATAATGGAACGAGTTATGCTATTTTAGATGAAAGCAAACTTTCTGATGAAATGAAAAAGGCGATTGAACCAGATGAGAACAATCAATATACCATAAAAATTGAATTGGTATGCGTGGATCAATATCATTATGAAAAGTTATGCAAAACAGCTGGGGTACCGGTGGGAAGTAACATTCTTCTAAACTACTATAAATATAATGATAATGGTCGGATGAAAGAATTAGAGCCGTTTGAAGATTTGAGTTCAGTGGAGTTAAGAAAGGCAAATAGCAAAGCATCTGAAATGAAAATCCAAGGAGTTCTTACAAAAGAAGAAATGTTGCCGGGAATGATTGGGATAAACAATGACCCATTACGAATCCTTGTGCCGAACATGGAGGCAAGGTATTATGATTGGTTTTGTGACCCGGAGGATGAGGCAGATTATATGGAGTATGCCAGAAAGGTTTCAGATGAGTTCTTTCCAACCACATCAGATGATTCTTACGCAGAGGAAGGATTTTCAGTTCGAATCTGTAGAATGGATATAATGACAAAGATTTTGAACATAGCCATTGTTATTGCAGAAGTTATTCTATATTGTTTTGTTGCTTTATTGCTTTTGATTGGAATTGTTAGTGTTATAACTACTCTTTCGACAAATGTATTAACAAGAGCAAGAGAATTTGCAGTGCTTAAAACGGTAGGAATGACATCTGGTGGATTATGGAGAATGCTTTTTTCAGAGAGTGTTATTTGTACTTTGAAGGCAACATTAAGAGGCGTACCATTGGGAATACTTATTCCATGGCTGATTAATCTGTCCTTACGTAAAATGTTTCCGGTGCTCTATAGCGTACCTTGGGGAATTGTGCTACTTAGTGTCGTAGCAATATTTGGACTTATTACATTGATAACTTTTTGTTCTCTCAGAAAATTAAAAAAACAGAATCTGATAGAGACGATTCGTATGGAGATGGTGTAAGTAATCTTATATATCAAGGGGTGTTGCATTAAGTATGTTTGATGCAACACCCCTTGATTTTACTCTAAACTCTATTCTATTTTCGAGAAAAACTCAAAATTATTTGTATTTAAAGTCAATAGGACTGTCAATCAATGTTGTAGATTGAGATTCATGAAAGTGTTTATCAGAAAAGTCGGTGTGGAACTTAACCTCATGGAAATGATCCTTTTTTCTTTTAATATATGACAAAGAAATGGGAGCTGTGAGGTTTTTAACGTCATATTTCCTTTACACTTTTGAAGTAGTTTAGTATAATAGCCAAAGAATGCGTAAAGAAAATAAGGAGATAAGGGAAATGATGAAACGTCTAAGTAAAGTGCAGACCATTGCGCTAGGATTTTTCTTGATTATAGCAGTGGGAACCCTGTTGCTGATGTTGCCCATAGCATCCAGAGATGGGCATTCTACAGGGTTTTTAAATGCATTTTTTACAGCAACTAGTAGTACATGCGTGACTGGTTTAGTGGTGGTAGATACATATACAAATTGGACACTGTTCGGACAGGTAGTGATTTTAGGATTAATTCAGATTGGTGGACTTGGATTTATTACCATCGGTATGTTCTTTTCTGTCTTTCTAAAGCGTAAGATTGGACTAAAGGAACGAAATTTGATTCAGGAAAGTGTCAATACACTTCAGATTAGCGGTACGGTACGTCTGGTAAAGAAAATTGTTGGTTATACTGCTATATTCGAAGGAGTCGGTGCACTGCTTTTGATGATTCGGTTTATTCCAAGATTTGGGTGGCTGAAGGGAATCTGGTATGGGATTTTCCATTCCATTTCCGCTTTTTGTAATGCAGGGTTTGATTTGATGGGACAGTTTGAACCATATGCGTCCCTTACCATGTATTATGATGATATCCTCATAAACTTAGTGATTATGGCATTGATTATTATAGGTGGTATCGGATTTATTGTCTGGGATGATATTTCTAAGCATAAGTGGCATGTAAAAAAATATATGCTGCACACCAAAATTGTATTATCTATGACGGCAATACTAATTTTAGGTGGAGCATTGTGCTTTTATCTTTTTGAACGCAATAATCTGCTTCTTGGTATGGATGCGAAGGGACAGGTGCTTTCCTCAATCTTCGGTTCAGTAACACCGAGAACAGCAGGCTTTAATACGACAGACACCGGAGCTTATACAGAAGCAACCAGAATGTTGACCATAGTTCTGATGTTTATAGGTGGAAGTCCCGGCTCTACAGCCGGTGGAATAAAAACTACCACAATGCTGGTGATTTTATTGTATATTTGGTCTAATTTAAGAAATAAACGAGGATTAAATATTTTTGGAAGAAGATTAGATGAAGATGCGATAAAAAAGGCAAGTACCGTATTTTGTATTAATCTCATGCTGGCAACGATATGTGTTACTGTTATGAGTGCATTAGAAACAATTCCGTTGTCGGATGTCATGATGGAAGTCTTTTCGGCTATCGGCACGGTAGGAATTAGTACGGGAATTACTAGAGATATTACAATAGCATCAAAATACATGCTGATACTGTTAATGTACTGTGGAAGAATTGGAAGTATGTCATTTGCATTGGCATTTACGGAAAGAAAGAAAACTGACCCGGTAGGGCTTCCGGTGGAACAGATTACAATTGGATAGAATAGAGAAGGAGTAGAAAAATGAAATCAATTTTAGTTATTGGTATTGGAAGATTTGGAAAGCATTTATGCCAGGATCTTGTAGAAAACGGAAATGATGTTATGGCGGTGGATGAAAAGGAGGAGAATTTAGAAGAGATTCTCCCGATTGTCACCAGTGCTAAGATAGGAGATTGTACCAAGGAAGAAGTATTAAGAAGCTTTGGGGTCAGCAATTTTGATATTTGTTTCGTGTGCATTGGAACAAATTTCCAGAGCAGTTTAGAGATAACCAATCTTTTAAAAGAAATGGGAGCAAAATATGTTATCAGTAAGGCAACTCGTGATATTCAAGCAAAATTTTTGCTGAAGAATGGAGCTGACGAAGTAGTATATCCAGACCGCGATATTGCAAAAAGAATGGCAACCAGAGTCAGCATGAATCATGTGTATGATTATGTGGAATTGGGACAGTATTCCATTTATGAGATACAGCCTTTACAGGAATGGATTGGAAAGTCTATTCGAGAGGTAGATTTTCGTGCAAAATACAATGTAAACATTATTGGAACCAAGCGTGGAGATGAAACAAGCCTTATGTTTACGCCGGAGCATATTTTTTCCAAAGAAGAACATTTGATGGTAGTAGGGAAAAAAGAAGATATTGACCGAATTCTGAAGCAGTTGTAAAATGAAAGGAATAAAAGACAAAGGAGATAATAGCGGTGTTACAATACATTTTAAATGCAGACGGCAGGATTCTACTGTTTATTCAGGAGTTTTTACGCTTTGAGTGGTTGAGTCCCATCGTAGTTTTTATTACAGGTCTTGCAAATAACGGAATGGTTTGGATTCTATTGGCGGTATTGTTACTTTGCTTTAAGAGATACAGAAAAACGGGAACAGCGATGGCAGTAGCGTTACTAATTGGCTATGTTATTACCAATTTATTATTGAAGAATTTGGTAATGCGTCCAAGACCCTATGAGGTGCTAGCGGCGCTTCAACCTTTGGTTACCGAAGGCAGCTGGTCTTTTCCATCCGGACATTCGACTTGTTCTATTGCAGCAGGATATGTAATGTATAAAAAACTTCCAAAATATATGGGCATTCCGGCAATTGTGCTGGCAGTTATTATCTGTCTGTCCAGATTGTATGTGGGTGTTCATTACCCGACAGATGTTATCTGCGGAGCTTTGATTGGATTGTTTGCGGCAATGTGTTCCCTGAGAATTGTGGGAAATGGAAAATAGCAAAAGAAGGAAAGGGGAGAAAGTATGGCAGGATTTATAGTATGGATTGTCGTTCTTGTGTTTATTTTATCAAGTGTAAAGAAGGGACAGAAAAAGGGGCGGACAGGTGTTCCGAATCAGCCCAATATACCACCGAAAAAAACACAGAACCCTGCTTCTTCTAGTGCAAATCAGGAGGAGTTGAAACGCCGTCTTCAGAACAAGTATGCAGGAACGAAGCAACAGCCGGATATTTTGGCGAAAGCCTCTGCAAATGTAGCGGAAGATTTTGAGGAAAAGCGTGTATCTCAGCCGTCAAAGAAAATGGAAGAGTCGAAGCCTGCATATCAGCCATCTGAAAGGAAAGGTCAGACCGAATCACAGATTGTGCAGCAAGCAGATGCGCTGGCTAAGGTTGATATGAATAAGATATTTGAGAATCCCAAAGTACTGCAGGAGTCCGAAGTGATGAAAACGGTAAGTGACCTTATGGCAAAGGGTGTGGATACAGAACTTCCTTTTCAACGTGATTTTGTCGCAGAAGGATTAGATATGATAAATAGTATGACATTATAAAGAACAGAAAAGAGGAAAAGTTTTATGCCACAGGGAAATCCAAAATCGGGAGAGTTATATCTTCATTTTAAGAACAAGATGTACCAAATTGTAACTGTTGCAGAGCATTCGGAAACAGGTGAAGAACTGGTGATTTATCAAGCGTTGTATGGGCAGTTTCGGACCTATGCAAGACCATTAAAGATGTTTACAAGTCTGGTTGATAAAGAAAAGTATCCGGAAGTTGAGCAAAAGTATCGGTTTAAGTTGGTGGAGCAACAAGATGCAGAAAAGTCTCCGGCAGTAATAGAACGAAGTGACGGACAGCAAGAAAAAGTGCTTCAGGTAGAGCAGAACGCGAAAGAGCCAAAGACGCCGGAAGAAAAGATGATGGCGTTTTTTGATGCAGATACTATAGAAGCAAAATACAAGATATTGTTGGATATGTCAGACTGTATTACAGACCATATGATTAACAATATGGCAGTTGTACTAGACCTTGTAATAGAAGACGGACCAATAGAAAAGCGTTTTGATGAGTTGAAAAATTGTCTGCGGACGATGCAGCGATATGAAACCACAAGATTAAGATAAAAGGAGGTTGCCCCTCCTTTTTTTCTGTGCTAAAATATGATTAGCTTACTGTGCCAAATGGCAGGTGGGGAATTTTGGGATAGAAAGGGTTTGTTATATGTTACTTTTAATAAAAAATGGAACAGTGATTAATCCAGGAGATAAAACACAGCAAAAGGCAGATGTTCTGGTAGAAGATGGAATCATCAAGAAGATAGCTGAGAAACAGAGTGTAAAGGCAGATAAGGTAATAGATGCTACCGGTTGTTTTGTTATGCCTGGTTTTATTGATATGCATGTACATTTAAGAGATCCGGGACAGGAAGAGAAGGAAACGGTAGAGACCGGAGCAAGAGCAGCGGCACATGGTGGATTTACCACAATTGTGGCAATGCCTAACACGAAACCGGCGGTAGACAATGCGGATGTGGTGAACTATGTACATCACAAGGCAGAGGATGTGGCAATTGTAAATGTACTTCAGTCAGGAGCTGTTACTGTAGGACAGCGTGGAACAGAACTTGCTGATATTGAGGGAATGGTAGAAGCAGGAATTCCGGCAATTAGTGAAGACGGAAAGTCTGTTATGAATGCACAGCTTTATCGCGAAGCTATGACACTTGCCGTGAAGTATGATATTCCGGTGTTGGCACATTGTGAAGACATTAATTTGGTGAATGGTGGAGTAGTAAATGCAGATGAAGCAATGGAAAAGATGAATTTTCCGGGAATCGCCAATTCGGTAGAAGATATTATTATTGCAAGAGATATTATGCTGTCAAAGGAAACCGGAGCAGCATTGCATTTATGTCATTGCTCTACTAAGTCTAGTGTGAAAATGGTAAAACTTGCAAAGCAAGAGGGTGTGCGAGTGACAGCGGAGGTGTGTCCGCATCACTTTACGTTGACAAGTAGTGATATTAAGGAAGATGATGCAAACTATAAAATGAATCCTCCTCTTAGAACAAAAGAAGATGTGGAAGCATTAAAAGAAGGATTGAAGGAAGACATTATGGATGTCATTTCCACAGATCATGCTCCACATACTGCAATTGAGAAGGGAGTAGGAATTAAACATGCACCATTTGGAATAGTAGGATTAGAGACTGCTGCAGCGCTTACTATGACAGAACTTGTGGATAAGGGTTATCTTACCATGATGCAGATGGCTGAGAAAATGAGTTATAATCCGGCAAAGATTTTAGGATTGGATAAGGGTGTCGTAGAAGAAGGAAAAGTGGCAGACTTAGTAGTGTTTGATGCGAAAAAGGAATATAAGATTGACCCGGAAAACTTCTGGTCTAAGAGTAAAAACACTCCGTTTGCAGGAAAGAAGGTAAAGGGAGAAGTTCAGGCGACGATTGTAGCGGGACAGGTTGTATACGAGAATAAATAAACAAGGTCATGGAGGAAATAGAAAATGATTAACAAATTAGTAAAAAAAATTCAGGCGACCAATGCGCCAATCGTAGTTGGGCTAGACCCAATGATGAATTATATTCCGGAGCATATTCAGAAGAAGGCTTTTACGGAGTATGGAGAGACCTTGGAAGGTGCAGCAGAAGCAATCTGGCAGTATAATAAAGAAATTATTGATAATATTTATGACCTGATACCTGCAGTCAAACCACAGATTGCCATGTATGAGCAGTTTGGTGTACCGGGAATGAATGCCTTTTTAAAAACAGTAGAGTATTGTCATGAAAAGGATTTAGTAGTAATTGGAGATATTAAGCGAGGAGATATTGGTTCTACTTCTGCAGCATATGCAACCGGTCATATTGGAAAAGTAACCGTAGGAACTAAGACATATAGTCCGTTTCAAGAAGATTTTGTTACAGTAAATCCATACCTTGGAACAGATGGAATTAAGCCTTTTTTAGATGTTTGTAAGGAAGAGAAGAAGGGCATGTTTATCTTAGTAAAGACTTCTAATCCGTCTAGTGGAGAGTTTCAGGACAGACTTATTGATGGAAGACCGTTATATGAGCATGTAGGTGAAAAGGTAGCTGAATGGGGCGCTGAGTGTATGGGTGATTCTTACAGTTATATTGGAGCTGTCGTTGGTGCCACCTATCCGGAAATGGGACGTGTTGTTCGTAAAATTATGCCAAAGAGCTTTATTCTGGTGCCGGGATATGGAGCACAGGGTGGAACGGCAGAAGATTTAGTACCATTTTTCAATGAAGATGGATTGGGTGCAATCGTAAATTCTTCCAGAGGAATTATTGCAGCCTATAAGCAGGAAGCTTATGCGAAGTTTGGCGCAGAGCATTTTGGAGAGGCTTCCAGAGCAGCGGTAGAGGCAATGGTGGCAGATATTGATGGTGCTTTGAAAAAAGCAGGTATAAGATAGGAGAAAGATATGGCAGAGAAGTTTAAAGAACAGGCGGTCATTATTCGCCAAGAAGAGATTTCTTATGGAATTTATAGTATGTGGCTGAAAACAGAGCAGATTGCGGGAAAAGCAAAGCCGGGACAGTTCATCTCTTTGTATTGTCATGATGGAAGCCGTATGCTGCCACGTCCTATTAGTATCTGTGAGATAGATAAAAAGGATAATGCATTGCGTATCGTATACAGGGTAGCGGGAAAAGGAACAGAAGAATTTTCTAATTTGTCTACCGGAGATATTATTGAAATTGTAGGACCACTAGGAAACGGATTCCCATTAAAGGAAAAGAAGGCATTTTTAATTGGTGGCGGAATCGGAATTCCTCCTATGGTAGAATTGGCAAAACAGTTAAACTGTGAAAAGCAGATGGTGCTGGGATATCGTGACACCTTGTTTTTACAGGAAGAATTTAAAGGACTGGGTGATATGTATGTAGCAACGGAGGACGGAAGCTATGGTACAGAAGGAAATGTCTTAGATGCTATTCGGGAAAACGGTTTGGATGCGGAGATTATTTATGCTTGTGGTCCGACACCAATGCTTAAGGCAATTAAAGAATATGCCATGGAAAATGGAATTGAATGTTGGTTGTCTTTAGAAGAGAAAATGGCATGTGGAATCGGAGCTTGTCTTGCATGTGTATGTAAGTCCAAAGAAAAAGATAGCCATTCCCATGTAAACAATAAACGTGTCTGCAAAGAGGGACCGGTATTTCGTGCTGAGGAGGTGGAACTTTAATGAACACAAAAGTAAATCTTGCGGGTGTTACATTAAAAAATCCCGTTATGACAGCATCTGGAACCTTTGGTTCAGGAGAAGAATTTTCAGAATTTGTAGATTTGAATAAATTAGGAGCCGTAGTGACAAAAGGAGTTGCAAATGTTCCGTGGGAGGGAAATCCTACTCCAAGAATTGCTGAGACCTATGGTGGAATGATAAATGCAGTAGGACTTCAAAATCCGGGAATCGATGTATTTGTGCAGAGAGATATTCCTTTCCTGAAAAAATATGATACAAAGATTATTGTAAATGTATGCGGTAGAACAACAGAGGATTATTGCGAAGTGGTAGAACGTTTGGCGGACCAGCCGGTAGATATGTTAGAAATTAATATTTCATGTCCGAATGTAAAGGAAGGCGGAATTGCTTTTGGACAGAATCCAAAGGCAATAGAAGCGATTACAAAAGAAGTGAAAAAGTATGCAAAGCAGCCAGTCATTATGAAATTGAGTCCGAATGTAACAGATATTACAGAAATGGCAAAGGCAGCAGAAGCAGGCGGCGCAGATGTGTTGTCCTTAATCAATACAATTACAGGAATGAAGATTGATGTAAATAGAAGAACCTTTGCAGTAGCAAATAAGACCGGAGGGTTATCCGGTCCTGCAATTCATCCGGTGGCTGTGCGAATGGTGTATCAGACCGCGCAGGCAGTGAAGATTCCGATTATTGGAATGGGAGGTATTGCAACAGCAGAGGATGCACTCGAGATGATTCTTGCAGGAGCAACAGCAGTGTCTGTAGGAACTGCCAACTTCCATAATCCTATGGCAACAATGGAAATTGTGGAAGGAATTCAAAACTACATGGAACAGAATGGAATAGCAGATATTAACGAGCTGATTGGAGCAGTAAGATAAAGAGAAAAGAGGAATGAAAATGGAAGCATACAAACAGGAATTTATCGAATTTATGGTAGACAGTGAAGTATTAAAATTCGGAGAATTTGTTTTGAAAAGTGGAAGAAAATCCCCGTTTTTTATGAATGCAGGAGCTTATGTAACAGGAACACAGCTTCGTAAATTGGGTGAATATTATGCGAAAGCAATTCATGAACATTACGGAGATGATTTTGATGTATTGTTTGGACCGGCATATAAGGGAATTCCGATAGGAGTAGCTACTGCTATTGCATATAGTAACTTGTATGGAAAAGAAATCCGCTACTGTTCTAATCGTAAAGAAGTGAAGGATCACGGGGCAGATAAGGGAATCCTCTTAGGAAGTGAACTTAAGGATGGAGACCGTGTAGTGATTATCGAAGATGTTACTACCTCCGGAAAGTCTATGGATGAGACGGTACCGATTATTCGTGCTCAGGCAAATATTGAGATTAAGGGACTGATGGTATCTTTAAACCGTCTGGAACGTGGAAAGGGCGAAAAGTCTGCGTTAGAGGAAATTAAGGAATTGTATGGTTTTGAAACAAATGCTATTGTGACTATGCAGGATGTAGTAGAATATTTATATAATAAGCCATACAAGGGAAACATATATATTGATGATAACATGAAGGAAGCAATTGATCAGTATTACGCACAATATGGTGCGAAATAGGAGGCAGACCATGAATGAAAAGACATATAAAACAATGAATGCAACCGGTGTAGGAAGTATTGCAATCGGGATTGTAATATTAATCAGTGGAGTAGTATGTGGAGTGTTATCTATTATCAATGGTGGAAGACTGTTAAGAAAGAAATCTGAAATTATATTTTAAGGGTTGGAAAATTGAAGCAGGATTACAGAAAGATACTCCGGACATGCAGTAAAGTCATGTTCGGAGTCTATATTATTTGTTTAATTTATTTTTTATTTTTTGCAGAAAGTACAGGACGTACTTTTGAAGGACGTACCTATCATTATAATCTGGTTCTGTTTAAGGAGATCGGGCGCTTTTGGCATTATCGAACAACACTTGGGATTTTGCCGGTAATGCTGAATCTGGTAGGAAATGTAGTAGCATTTGTTCCTTTTGGTTTTTTTCTTCCGGTGATGCATCGTAAGTGTCGGTCTTTTTTGTATACGGTATTTTTCAGCTTTGAATTCAGCCTGATTGTAGAAACACTTCAGCTGGTATCGAAGGTAGGAAGCTTTGATGTAGATGATTTATTATTGAATACAATTGGCGGAATTTTAGGATATTTGATTTTTACAGGATTAAACTATATTAGGAGAAAACATCATGAGAAGAAAAAAGAGAACCAGCTATAAATTTACCGAAAAAACTCATTCCAAGCGGGGAATGCGGTCTCTTGGAATCGCATTGATTTCCATTGTTGTGGGTATTTTTATGATAGTTATTTCCTTTCGGAACGGTGGAAATGCCAGTGTCTATATAGGAAGTGGAGGAATTTTTTCCTTCATGTTGTCGTTGGTTGCATTGGTGGAAGGAATCAGAAGTTTAAGAGAAGAAGATAGTTACAAGATTTTCCCAGGGGTGGGAACCTTTTTTTCCGCAGTGGCCTTTTTAGGGTGGCTTGCAGTGTATATAACAGGATTTTTAATTTAGAGAAGTGAGGATTTATCATGAGTTATCAGGAAGTTTTTAAACCATATCGGGAAGAAGTAGAAGAACGTTACCCGTTGGTGATGGAACGGGTAGAACAGATAGAAACAGAGGAAACGGTGGCACAGCCATTTCGAGATTATTTCCGACAAGTGGCATTGTTTTTACAGACAATAAGAAAAGAAGAGGAAGAACTTACCGGTGGTCGGGCAGAGAACAGAACCCTGGAAGAGTGGCAGAAGATAAATAGGGAGTTATATCAAGAAATTTTACCGGAAAATTATGAAAAGAGTTATGCTAATCCGGCATTTGCAGAGAAGATGTTGGGAGAGACTTTTGGAAAGATGTTTAGTGCTCTTTATGCTGATATTCGTTCCCTAATCAGCTGTGCATATCAGGGCAGAATATATGAAATTACAATTTTCAGTGAACTTCTGGTAGAAATTTACAATTGCTTTGAGACAGAAGAACTTCCGGAAGAAAAAGAGATACAGCAGATTATATATTGGTTCTATCATGATTACGGCGAGTTGTTTTTGGAGATGAATATATTAGCAATGACCTGTTCAGAGTTAGATTTTGCTACCGGAATTATTATGAACAGTGATTTGAACGACTTGACTTATCTCTATCGTTATGGTTCTTACATTACAGAAAATGAGATAAAAACAGCAGAGTTTTTGAATTCGCTTTCGGAAGAAAAGATTCAGTCCATGGCAGACACTTATACAGAAGGATATCGCATTGGATTTGAGGTAACAGGAAAGGATTTGTCAAAGAAAAAGTATGTAGATTTGCGGTATAATATTGGATTTGAACGGATGATGCGTGCAGCAGTTCAGAATTTTGCAAAGATGGGATTAAAACCAGTGGTACCAAGAATAGAAGAGTTTTCTTATACCGGAAGGGATAATGGAACTTTTTCAGTAGCAAGTACACAGCCGAACCGTCAATATTTATATGATCATAAGGCAGACAAAGCCATGTATTTAGATAAGGCATTGGTAGAACGGCGTTTAGAAATCATGAGAAATGCTTATGAGAGCCGGAAGGAAGATGCAGCATGGTATGCCGGTCCGGCGGTAGTAGAGGTGTTTGGAGAAGCGGGATTTGAACCAAAGACTAATCCTGCGGCTTACCAGTACAATGAGAAACAGCAGAAATTGAATGTGTATGCTGCGAATATGGGAAGTCAGATTACAAATGAATATATTCATGGGGAAGAACGAAGTTTCACTATCATTGCTTATCCAATACCGGAGATTGGAACGGAGTTTGAAGAGATATTTGCAAAAACAGTGGAAATTAATACATTGGATTATAAGCTGTATCAGAACATGCAGCAGAAAATAATTGACGTATTGGATGAAGCAGAATATGTGCATATTACAGGAAAAGGTGAAAATAAGACGGACTTGACAGTTGCAATTCATCCATTGAAGAATCCGGAAAAGGAAACTGCTTTTGAAAACTGTGTGGCAGATGTAAATATCCCGGTAGGTGAAGTGTTTACATCTCCGGTACTGAAAGGAACCAATGGACACCTTCATGTAACACAGGTATATTTGAATGGATTGAAGTATTTAGATCTGGCGCTGGATTTTAAGGACGGAATGATTACTTCTTATACTTGTAAGAATTTTGCAACGGAAGAAGAAAATCAGAAATTTTTGAAAGAAAATCTATTGATGCACCATGATAGTCTTCCAATGGGAGAGTTTGCAATCGGAACAAACACGACAGCATATAAGATGGGAATTGAATATCAGATTCAGGACAAACTGCCAATTCTGATTGCTGAAAAAACAGGACCGCATTTTGCAGTAGGAGATACCTGTTACAGCTGGGCAGAAGATACTGCTGTATTTAATCCGGATGGAAAAGAAATTATCGCACGAGAGAATGAGGTTTCAGCAAAACGTAAGGAGGATGTAGAAAAGGCATATTTTAACTGCCATACAGATATTACAATTCCATATGACGAGCTTGACAATATTACGGTAATTCGCAAGGATGGTACTACAGTAGACATTATTCAGGATGGAAGATTTGTAGTTCCGGGAACAGAAGAACTGAATATACCATTAGAAAAATAGGAAAAGTTATTATTCAAATATTATTGAAATATATTTTATTTTTCAGAATAATGTGCTAGAATGAGAGATAAGTAGTGATAATAACGAAGGAGGCAGTTATATGGAAAAGGAAGAATTTCATGTAAAAGTTCGTAAGTATAGTGACAAGAGTAATCGAGTAGCAAGGGCAAATAGGATACTGCTTCTTGTGGCGACCATAGTAGAAGCATTATTGATATTTGCGTTATTTATCCAGACTTTTGTTTCTGCTACAGCTTATGGAAAGATGGGCAT
Source organism: Roseburia sp. 499 (assembly GCF_001940225.2). NCBI lineage: Bacteria > Bacillati > Bacillota > Clostridia > Lachnospirales > Lachnospiraceae > Roseburia > Roseburia sp. 499. Next base: position 2,527,428 of record NZ_CP135164.1, on the reverse strand, counting down.
AGTGCCAATGGTTATTTTAATTATTGGTATTATTATCAATTGGGTATTGTACAAAATGAACCGGAGCAATGAGAAGTTGCGTTATATCGTATTGGCAACTTATTTGATTGGCTGGACTTATCTTATGGTGACAGGAACCAATATTTTGGTGACAAGTTATGTGTATCCATTGTTTATGACCAGTATTCTGTATTATGACAAAAAGTTTAATAATTTTATGTATGGAACTACTGGAGTAGTTACCTTGGTGCGTGCTGTGATATGGGGAATTACGGGCTATTTGCTAGGAGACGCCAATGCAATTACTAGTATTGTAGTAGCAATTATTGTTTTAGGCGTTATTTATATTACTTCTGCCACAGCAAAGAAGTTTGACCATGATGCTATGTATACCATGCAGGATGAAAAGAAACGTCAGGAGTTGATGTTAGAGGATATCCTTCGTATTTCAAAAACAGTAAAGGATGAAGTAGAAGAGACAGACCAGTTGGTAGAAAATGTAAGGACTTCTTCTGATGTTGTACATAGTTCCATACAGGAAATCTCTGTAAGTACGCAGGTAACAGCAGAAAGTGTACAGGAACAGACAAATATGACTGCTCAGATTCGTGAAGCAATAGGAGAGACAGCAGAAAATGCTAAGGTAATGGTAGAAGCAGCTGCAAGTTCTGCTAAGATGATAGAAGAAAGTATGGAAGTGATGCGCAATATGCGTGAAAGTGCTGAGAAAATTGGAGAGACAAACTCTCATGTGGCAGAATCTATGGCACAGCTTCAGGAAAAGGCAAAGGAAGTTCAACAGATTACAGAAGTTATCTTTTCTATATCCAGTCAGACCAATTTGTTAGCATTAAATGCTTCAATTGAAAGTGCGAGAGCAGGAGAAGCAGGAAAAGGTTTCGCAGTAGTAGCAGATCAGATTCGAGAATTGGCAGAACAGACAAGACAGTCTACAGAGAAGATATCAGGTATTATTGATGAGTTGAATGTAGATGCGCAGAATGCAACAGATGTAGTTCAGAGTTCAATCGATGCTATGAATGAGCAGAATAGTATGATTGAGAATGCATCAGATGGATTTAATATGATTCGTGATAATGTAGATACATTAACACAGAGAGTAGCAGATATTGATAAGAAGATTGAAAATCTGGTAGAATCGAATGATGTAATTATTGAAAATATCAGTCAGTTGTCTGCAACCAGCGAAGAAGTATCAGCAAGCGCTCAGGAAGCAGAAGAACGAAGTAAGCAGAATCAGACTGAGACAGAAAAGGCACAGGATTTGTTAAATGAAGTACTGAAAAGAGTACAGGAATTTGCAAAATATCATAGTTAAGACAAAAGGAGAATTTATCATGGCAAAAGTAGGAATTGTAATGGGCAGCGACTCAGATATGCCGGTTATGGCAAAGGCAGCCGACATTTTAGAGGAATTAGGAATAGAATATGAAATGACAATCATTTCAGCCCACAGAGAACCGGATGTATTTTTTGAATATGCGAAGTCCGCAGAAGCAAAGGGATTCAAGGTAATTATTGCAGGAGCGGGAATGGCAGCGCATCTTCCGGGAATGTGTGCAGCAATTTTCCCAATGCCTGTTATCGGTATTCCAATGCATACAACATCTTTAGGAGGAAGAGATTCTCTGTATTCTATCGTACAGATGCCGTCCGGTATTCCGGTAGCAACTGTTGCTATTAATGGTGGTGCAAATGCAGGATTATTAGCAGCAAAGATTTTAGCAACCTCTGATGAAGCACTGCTTGGAAGATTAAAGGATTATTCCAAGAAATTAAAAGAGCAGGTAGAAGCAAAGGATGCTAAGTTACAGGAAGTTGGATATAAGGAATATATGAAGTAAATTGAGGAAATGATGAAAAGAACAGGCAGTGATACCACTTATATGGTCACTGCCTGTTTGAAGTTGTGAGTAATTAGAAATGAACTACAGTTATAAGAAATCAAGAACCAAAACACAAGATAGATTAGCAAAACTAATAAAAACTATTACAATATATAATTGGCATTTCTATAGGATTCAAGGTACAATGTAAGAAGAAGTATAACGAAGATTTTCTATTTTAGGAGGAAAAACAATGGATTACAAGAAATCAGGTGTAGATATTGAAGCAGGATACAAGTCAGTGGAGCTGATGAAAAAATATGTAAAAGAAACAATGCGCCCTGAAGTATTAGGCGGACTTGGCGGATTTTCCGGTGCTTTTTCTTTAAAAGCAATCAAAGATATGGAAAACCCGGTTCTTTTATCCGGTACAGACGGATGTGGAACCAAGGTAAAACTTGCATTTCTTTTAGATAAACACGATACAATCGGAATTGACTGTGTGGCAATGTGTGTCAATGATGTTGCTTGTGCAGGTGGAGAACCATTATTCTTCCTTGATTATATTGCATGTGGAAAGAACTATCCGGAAAAAATTGCTACAATCGTAAGTGGTGTGGCAGAGGGATGTAAGCAGTCAGGATGCGCTTTAGTTGGTGGTGAAACAGCAGAGCATCCGGGACTTATGCCGGAAGAGGAATATGATTTAGCCGGATTTGCAGTAGGTGTTGTAGATGAGAAAGACATCATTACAGGAAAAGACTTAAAGGCAAATGATGTATTGATTGGTATGGCATCCTCTGGTGTTCATTCCAATGGATTTTCTTTAGTACGTCAGATTTTCCGTATGGATGTTGAAACTTTAAATACACATTTTGATGAATTAGGAACAACTCTTGGAGAAGCACTTCTTGCTCCTACCAGAATTTATGTAAAAGCACTGCGTTCTATTAAAGAAGCAGGCGTTCGTGTAAAGGCATGTAGCCATATTACCGGTGGTGGTTTCTATGAAAATGTACCAAGAATGTTACCGGAAGGAAAACATGCGGTTATTGAAAAGAACAGCTATGAAGTTCCACCTATTTTCAAAATGATGGCAAGAGAAGGTAATGTAGAAGAGCAGATGATGTACAATACATACAACATGGGAATCGGTATGATTGTGGCAGTAGACCCGGCAGATGTTGATAAGACTATGGAAGCAATCAAAGCAGCAGGAGACACTCCATATGTAATCGGTAAGATTGAGGATGGAGAAAAAGGAGTAACCTTATGCTAAAATTGGCAGTTCTCGTATCCGGCGGTGGTACGAATTTACAGGCAATTATAGATGCCATAGATAATGGAAGTATTACAAATGCTAAAATAGAAGTGGTAATCAGCAACAACAAGAATGCCTATGCTTTGGAACGTGCGAAGCAGCATGGGATTGAAGCACTATGCATTTCTCCAAAGGATTATGAAGAAAGAGCAGAATTTAATCAGGCATTTTTAGAAAAGTTGAATAGCTATGGTGTTGATTTGGTGGTACTGGCAGGATTTTTAGTAGTAATACCGGAAATGATGATAAAGCAGTATCGCAATCGTATTATCAATATCCATCCATCTTTGATTCCTTCTTTCTGTGGAACCGGTTATTACGGATTAAAGGTACATGAAGGTGCATTGGCAAGAGGTGTGAAGGTAACCGGAGCTACCGTTCATTTTGTAGATGAGGGAACAGATACCGGTCCTATCATTTTACAAAAGCCGGTAATGATAGAACAGGGAGATACTCCGGAGGTACTACAGCGCCGCGTTATGGAGCAGGCAGAGTGGAAAATTTTACCGGAAGCAATTGACTTGATTGCTAATGGGAAAGTAGAAGTCGTAGATGGAAAAGCAGTAATCAAAAAATAGGAGGCAGCAATGAAAGTATTAATCGTAGGAAGCGGCGGACGTGAACATGCTATTGCAACCAGCGTAGCAAAGAGTCCTAGAGTAGATAAAATATATTGTGCACCGGGAAATGCCGGAATTGGACAGATTGCAGAATGTGTTCCAATTGGAGCTATGGAATTTGATAAATTAGTGGCATTTGCGAAGGAAAAAGCAATTGACTTTACTATCATCGGAATGGATGATCCTTTGGTTGGTGGAGTAGTAGATGCATTCGAAGCAGAAGGATTAAAAGTATTTGGACCGAGAAAAAATGCAGCTATTCTGGAAGGAAGTAAGGCATTTTCTAAGGACTTAATGAAGAAATACAATATTCCTACTGCTGCATATGAGAACTTTGATGATGCAGACAAGGCATTAGCTTACTTAGAAACTGCAAAAATGCCAATCGTATTAAAAGCAGACGGACTTGCTTTAGGTAAGGGCGTTTTGATTTGTAATACGTTAGAAGAAGCAAAAGCCGGTGTAAAAGAAATCATGCTGGACAAGAAGTTTGGTACAGCAGGAAACAACATGGTAATTGAAGAGTTCATGACCGGACGTGAAGTTTCCGTACTTTCCTTTGTAGATGGAAAGACTATCAAGATTATGTCTTCTGCACAGGACCACAAGCGTGCAAAGGACGGAGATCAAGGATTAAATACAGGTGGAATGGGAACATTCTCCCCAAGTCCATTCTATACTGCTGAGGTAGATGAATTCTGTAAGAAATATGTATATCAGGCAACTGTAGATGCTATGGCAGCAGAAGGACGTCCTTTCAAGGGAGTTATTTTCTTCGGACTGATGTTGACGGAAGAAGGACCAAAAGTATTGGAATACAATGCACGTTTTGGTGACCCGGAGGCACAGGTTGTTTTACCAAGAATGAAAAATGATATTATTGATGTAATGGAAGCATGTGTAGATGGAACTTTAGACCAGATTGATTTGCAGTTTGAGGATAATGCAGCAGTTTGTGTGGTATTGGCTTCCGACGGTTATCCGGTAGCCTATGACAAGGGACTTCCAATCAGCGGACTGGAAGAATTTGAAGGAAAAGACGGTTATTATTGTTTCCATGCCGGAACTGCATTGAAGGATGGCAAAATCGTAACAAATGGTGGTCGTGTCCTAGGAGTTACTGCAAAGGGAGAAGATTTAAAGAAAGCTCGCGCTAATGCTTATGCAGCAACAGAATGGGTGAAATTTGATAATAAATATATGCGTCATGACATTGGAAAGGCAATTGATGAAGCATAAAAAATAAATTAATACATGAAAAAGAACTGTTATAGGAAAACAGTTCTTTTTTTTGTCAAAATTATTGTCAGAATATAGTGATAAAGTACTAAAAATAAATATTTTTTCAAACAACCGCAAAAAAGTGACACAAATCACAGAAAAGTAATATTGACAGAAGAAAGAAAAATAATTAAAAATAGAAAGGCAGACAAGGGAGGTATCAAATTATTTAAGGAGGAAAGAGAAAAAATGAAACAAAAAAGGAGAAGGTTTTTTAGTCTGATATTGACATGGCTTATGTTGTGTTCTGCAGTTCTAGGTATTGTTCCGGGAACAGCACTTCAGACTGTGGCTGCGGAGACATCCGTGGCAGTTGTATCATCATCCAGCACAGAGGCAAAGGATGATATACAGGACGGGGTTACGTTACATTGTTGGAACTGGTCTTTCAACAACATTACAGCAAATCTGGATACAATTGCTGCGCAGGGGTACACGGCAATCCAGACATCACCGATTCAGTTTGCCAAGGAACCTACAAGTGGGAAAAAGGTAGGAGACAATTGGTGGGTATATTATCAACCGGCAGGATTTTTTATTGAAAATAATTCCGGAAGAAGTGCTCTTGGAACAAAAACTGAATTTGAAAATATGTGTAAAAAGGCACATGAAAAAGGAATAAAGGTAATTGTAGACGTAGTAGCAAACCATATGGGTAATCAGACAAGAAATAATTTGTCATCAGCTATTGTGTCTGACATTCGAAACGACTCCAGTTGTTGGCATGATATAACGAAAAATACAACTGATTATAGTAATAGATATGATATTACTCAGTATTGTATGGATGGAGTACCGGATTTAAATACGGCAAATAGTAAAATTCAGAATTATGTATTGAATTATTTGAAAGAATGTATTGATGCAGGGGCAGATGGGTTCCGTTTTGATGGAGCAAAACATATAGAAACTCCGGATGATTCTGCTTCAGGATGTGGTAGCAACTTCTGGCCAACCGTAATAAATGGAGCGAAATCTTATGCTAAATCTACAAGAAACATAGATTTATATTGCTATGGAGAAGTATTAGATGCTCCGGATAGTTCAGGAAAATTGCCAATTACTGCGTATACAAAATATATGAGTGTAACGGATAATCGCACTGGAAATGATGTCCGTGATAATGTAAATAATAGAAATGCTTCCGCGGCAGCATCTTCTTATTATTATAATGGTGCAGCAGGAGCAGACAAGCTGGTATTATGGGCAGAGTCTCATGATACATATGCCGGCAACAAATCCTCTGGCGTATCTACAGAAAATATCAATAAGACCTGGGCTCTGGTAGCAGCAAGAAATGGAGCAATGGATCTTTATTTTGCAAGACCATATAGTAATTCTTCTATGATTGGCGCAGCAGATAAAACCGGTTGGGCGAATGTAGAAGTAGCAGCTGTAAACAAATTTCACAATGCTTTTACAGGACAGAAGGAATACTTGGATTCTAATGGAAACATTGCATATTGTGAAAGAGGAACTTCCGGTGTTGTTTTAGTAAATTGCTCCGGAACCTCACAGTGGGCAGATGTAAAAGCCAATATAATGGCATCCGGTACTTATAAGGATCAGATTACCGGAAATACCTTTACTGTAGAAAACGGAAGAATCAAAGGACAGATTGGAAGTACCGGAATTGCAGTTGTATATAACTTGGATGAACAACCATCGGAAAACATTGCATACATTAAATTGCCATCTGGATGGTCTACACCGATATATTGCTATGCTTACGATTCTGCTACAGAAACTATAAATAATGGAGTATGGCCGGGAGTGAAGATGACGAATGAGGGAGATGGAATCTATAGCTATGAGGTTCCTGAAAATATTGAAGCACCAAGAGTTATCTTCTATAGTAGTGATACCAACCGCTATCCGGCAGATATGGAAAAAGGCCTGCTGTTAAATGGTTCTATGATTTATAAAGATGGAAGCTGGGAGAATTATACTTCAGTGGAAAATGGAACGATAGTGATTGAGTATGTAGATGCAGATGGAAATCAGCTGGCAGATAGTAAAACACAGACTGGCTTGGTTGGAAGCAGCTATGTAACAACAGCAAAACCAATTAGTGGATATACCTTAAAGACTACACCGGATAATGCATCAGGACTTTATGTAAAAGGAACTATTACAGTCACATATGTTTATGAGAGGAGTGGGGTAACAACAGGAAATACGGCATATCTGGAACTGCCATCTGGCTGGGGAAGTGAAGTATATTGTTATGCATATTCAGAAGAGAATGAATCAGTAACAAACGGAGTATGGCCTGGAGTAAAAATGACAAAGGTATCCGGAAACATTTACAAATATGAAGTGCCGGAGAATATTAAGAATCCATTGGTTATTTTTACTGATAAGAACAACCAGTATCCGGGTTCAATGCAGAAAGGACTATCCTTAAGCGGTTCCATGATTTATCAGAATGGAGAATGGAAAAACTATGTGCAGCAGGTGAGCAGTAACGTTGCATATATCACAAAACCATCCGGTTGGGGAAGTGAAATATATTGTTATGTATATTCTGCTGATAATGAGTCTGTGACAAATGGAGCATGGCCTGGAGTAAAGATGACAAAGGTATCCGGAGATGTTTATAAATATGAAGTACCTGACAGTATCAGCAATCCATTAGTAATTTTTACGGATAAAAATAACCAGTATCCGGGTTCAATGCAGCATGGACTTTCCCTAAGTGGTTCCATGATGTATGTAAATGGAAATTGGAGTGCATATTAAAAAATAATTTATAAGTATCTGCTACCAAGAAATATCTCTTTTGGTAGCAGATATTTTTGTATTGACAAATGCTATTTTTTTGTGTATTATAAAAATACTTTATCGGTTTAAAGTTTAGAAATTTAAAGTACGAAATATGGAGGCATGTGAAATGAGTACGAAAAATTGTAATGAACGAACTTTAATGGATTACTGTCCGGATATTAAAGTCCTTGACTGTACAATGAGAGATGGGGGACTTGTAAATAACTTTGCATTTACAGATGAATTTGTAAAAGATTTATACCAGGCGAATATTAAGGCTGGCGTTGATTATATGGAATTTGGTTATAAGGCATCAAAAGAGCAGTTTGATCCAAAAGAGTTCGGAAAGTGGAAGTTCTGTAACGAAGAAGATATCAGAGCGATTGTGGGAGAAAACGATTCTCCGTTGAAAATTTCCGTTATGGCAGATGTAGGACGTTGTGATTATAAAAAGGACATTTTGCCGAAAAAAGATAGCGTAATTGATATGGTGCGTGTTGCAACTTATATTCATCAGATACCGGCAGCCATTGAAATGATAGAGGATTTCAAGAAAAAGGGATATGAGGTAACCGTAAATATTATGGCTGTGTCAAAGGTAAACACGGATGATTTAGATGCAGGACTTAAGCTTCTGGCAAGAAGTTCCGTAGATGCTATTTATTTAGTTGACAGCTTTGGATATTTTTATCCGGAACAGATTACCAAGTTGGCAAAGAAATATGTGGACATTGCGGAGGCTTCCGGAAAAGTAGTGGGAATTCATGCACATAACAACCAGCAGTTGGCATTTGCTAATACCATTGAGGCATGTCGTAACGGAGTAAGTCTTTTAGATGCAACGGTAAGCGGTATGGGACGTGGTGCAGGCAATTGTTTCATGGAATCTTTACTCAGCTTTTTAAAGAATCCGAAGTATAATGAAACACCAATTATTGATTTTGTAGAAAAGCATATGTTGAAAATAAAGGAAGAAGGGGCTGTATGGGGATATGATATTCCATACCTTTTGACCGGTATTTTAAATAGTCATCCATCCACTGCAATTAATTTTATCAAAGACAAACGGACGGATTATGGAAAGTTGCGTCAGGAACTGATGGATATGGAATAAAAATTTATTTTAGCGTATACAAAACGACTCGCAGTATTGTAAAATATTGCGAGTTGTTTTTCTATAGGAATTCTTTTATAATCGTAAGATAGGTAATTAAAAATAAGAAGTATAGAGCAAGGAAAAATATGTTACAGGATTTTGATTTAAAAAAAATAGTAAAACCGCTTTTAGAATGGTTTCGGACCAATGCCAGAGTGTTGCCTTGGAGAACGGAGCCTGAACCATATCGGGTATGGGTGTCTGAAATTATGCTGCAGCAGACCAGAGTGGAAGCGGTTAAGCCATATTTTGAACGGTTTACCAAGGAACTGCCGGATGTAAAAGCATTGGCAGAATGTGAGGAAGAAAAGCTTTTAAAACTCTGGGAGGGGTTGGGGTACTATAATCGGGTGCGGAATATGCAGATTGCAGCCCAAACGGTCATGGAAGAATATGGGGGACAGCTTCCGGCTGATTATGAACAGCTTTTGAAGTTAAAAGGAATCGGAAACTATACGGCAGGAGCCATTGCGTCCATTGCCTATAAGATTCCCGTTCCTGCCGTAGATGGAAATGTACTTCGTGTAATCTCCAGAGTGACCGGGGACCGTTCTGATATTATGAAGCAGTCGGTGCGAACGGAAATGGAGCATGCTTTAAAAGAGATTATGCCTAAGGAAGAAGCGAGCGCCTTCAATCAGGCATTGATGGAACTTGGTGCTACTGTATGTCTGCCCAATGGAGCCCCTTTATGTGAAAAATGTCCATGGCAGGAATTTTGTGAAGCAAGGTTGAAAGACTGTTGGCAGGAAATACCGGTAAAAAGTAAGGCAAAGGCAAGGCGTATCGAAGAAAAGACAGTATTTATTATTCGGGACGGAGAAAAGATTGTATTGCATAAACGTCCGGCAAAAGGATTGCTGGCAGGTTTATATGAATTTCCAAATACATCAGGACATTTATCAGAAGAAGAAGCGTTACAATGGGTGAAAAAGCAGAAATTATCTCCGCTTCATATTCAAAAGTTAGAGCCTGCAAAGCATATTTTTTCCCATGTGGAATGGCATATGGAAGGCTATATGATACGAGTAGACGAATTGACCAAGGACAAAAGTGGTATGCTGTTTGTAGAGGTAAAGGATTCGGAAGAAAAATATCCGATTCCGGCAGCTTTCAGTGCGTATACAAAATATATGAACATTAGACTTGGAAATGAAAAGTTTGAATAAAGTACAACCCTCTGTAGATTTTCTACAGAGGGTTTTTATGAAAAAGATTATGAGTAAAAGTGAAGTTATCACTGTATCTACGGGAGGACCTTGCGGTTAAGCAAGGCTATGAAAAAGATTTTTATTAAGAAACTATTGAGGGGAATCAATTCATTTCTTATGATATACAGTATATCGGCAATTTGTGACCACCTTGTGTTGAGATTATGAGAAATGTGTAAACAATATATGAACAAATTTAAAAATAGAACTCTTAAGATAATATTAAGGAGAAATCATTTGGCTTCTTAAGGGAAATTGTGTATAATAGCAGTTAGTGACAGTAAACGAAAAAGGAGACCTATAGATGAAATTATTATCAATTGCAATTCCATGCTATAATTCGCAGGATTATATGGAACATTGTATAGAATCATTGCTTCCGGGAGGAGAAGATGTAGAAATTATTATTGTAGATGACGGTTCCAAGGATCGTACGGCGGAAATCGCAGATAGCTATGCGGAAAAATATCCAACTATAGTAAAGGCGATTCATCAGGAAAATGGTGGACACGGCGAGGCAGTAAACACCGGAATAAGAAATGCAACAGGATTGTATTTTAAGGTAGTAGATAGTGATGACTGGGTAGACCAGGAGGCATATATGAAGATTCTGGAAACACTGCGTGAATTGTCTGGTGGCAGTGAGGTACTGGATATGCTTGTCAGCAACTTCGTATATGAAAAAGAAGGTGCAAAACATAAAAAAGTAATGAAGTATAACGGAATTCTTCCGGAAAATAAGATGTTTAGCTGGTCAGATGCAAAGCATTTTCGTAAAGGAAGATATATCCTGATGCATTCTGTAATATATCGTACACAATTATTGCGTGATTGTGGATTAGAGTTGCCAAAGCATACTTTTTATGTGGATAACATTTTTGTATATGTACCATTGCCATATGTGAAGAATATATATTATCTGAATGTGGATTTTTATCGCTATTTTATAGGAAGAGAAGATCAGTCCGTAAATGAGAAGGTTATGATTAAGCGTATTGATCAGCAGATAAAGGTAAATAAGATTATGGTGGAAGCAGTAGATTTGTGGAAGCTTCCGAATCGTAAATTGCGCAAATATATGTTTAATTATCTGGAGATTATTACCATCATTTCTACAATTATGTGTATTCGTTCCGGAACAGAAGAGAATCTGGAGAAAAAGCGAGAACTGTGGAAATACATAAAAGAGTACGATATCCGTTTATTCCATCGTCTCCGTAATGGAATTATGGGAACGACCATGAATCTTCCGGGAAAGGGTGGCAGAAAGATTTCTGTTGCTGCTTATAAGATTTCTCAGAAGGTTGTTGGATTCAATTAAGTTAAGAAAATGCAAGAGTCAATCTTTTTGTAGAAGAATTACAATTAGATTGGCTCTTCTTTTCTAATAATTCTTAGGAAGTGAAAGAAAATGTTGAAAAAATTGTGAAAAATAGTATAATGAAAAGAGAAAAACACAAAAAAATGGGTATTTTGACGATGGGAGGAAGTGGCATGAGGAACAGTATTGGGAAAAAAGTAGTTGGAATGATAATGTTACTAGGGCTTTTGATGGTTGGAATTTGTGTCGCAAATATGTCAGCATTCAGTATTATAACCGGATTAAATAAAGAGGTTATAAATGAAGTTGCAGAGTATGAGGCAGCGGCACAGAATGCAGATGCTGTTAATATGGAGAAAGTGCAGAAAAGTTTAGAAAGTACATTAGGACATGTTGATAAGAGAATTAATGGAACCTATGTATTTGATTTTATTTTAATAGCATTGGCAATTGTTATTGTTGTTATCATAGTATTAATTGTAAATAAAACCATCGCAAAGCCAGCTAAGAATGCTAGTGTACATCTTGCAGGAATCGTAGAAAAGATTGAAAATGACAGAGGAGATCTTACAGAAAGAATTGATATAAAGACAAAGGATGAGGTAGGACAGCTTGTTTCCGGTATTAATGGATTTTTGGAGCAGTTGCAGAGGCTGATGCAAAAGGTGCAGTCAGAGACAGAGTTGATGTCAACATCTACGACACAAGTGACTTGTCAGGTAGATGCATCAAATCAAAGTGCAATGAGTGTATCTTCTGCCATGGAAGAACTCTCGGCAAATATGCAGGAAGTGGCCTCTACCTTAGAGAAAATTGCAACAGGAAGTAATGAGATTTTAGAACGAGTAAGAGAGATGAATGGGAAAGCGGATGAAGGTGCTCAGATGGTAAATGACATAAAAGTTCGCTCGCGAGAAATGTATCATGATACGGTAGAGAGTAAAGAAAATACGAATTCTGTAATCAGTGATATCAGAGAAGTGTTGGAAAGTTCCGTAAAGGAAAGTAGAAGTGTAGAGAAAATCAATGAACTTACGGGGGATATTTTGGATATTGCCAGCCAAACAAATTTGTTGGCATTAAATGCATCTATTGAGGCTGCAAGAGCCGGTGAAGCGGGGAAAGGATTTGCTGTAGTAGCTGATGAAATCAGAGGTCTTGCGGATAATAGCCGTGACACTGCAAATAATATTCAAAATATTAGTGAAATCGTAACTGCGGCAGTAGAGAAACTGGCTAGTAATGCTGAAAATATGCTTAAGTTTCTGGATGATAAGATAATTAAAGACTATGATGGATTTGTGGAGATTGTAAAACAGTATCAGGCAGATGCAGAAAATATGAATGAGATTCTTCAGGAATTTTCAGAAAAAGCATCGATAATCGAGGAAACTATGCAGAAAATGGATATCGGTATTAATGATATTTCTACGAATGTAGATGAAGGGGCAAAAGGCGTTGCGGATGTGGCAGAAAGTGCAGTAAGTCTTGTAGATGCTATTACCTTAATTCAGAGAGAAACTGAGAAAAGCCAGAGTATTTCGGATGAGTTGCAAGGGGAAGTAAAACGATTCGAAAGAGTGTAGTAAGAATTGACTTTTGTAAAAAAATAATTTATAATGCATTACAGAGTGTGAAGCATAAGCCACACGAAGGGGTACACCACCGCGGGTGTAATTTCTTCGTGGTGGCTTTTTTTATGTTCTAAAATATAAAAAACGCTCCGCTGAGGGATGCGCAGTACATGGAAAGGAGGACATAGAATGACTATAAATGGAGTGGAGAAAGATTATCCGGAAGGAATTTCTTTGAAAGAATTGTTAAAACAGGAAGGATATCAAGAGGAACGAATTGCGGTAGAACGGAATGAAGAAATTGTGCCAAAGGCAGAGTATGATAAAGTTTCCTTGGAAAATACAGACCATTTGGAGATAGTAAGGTTCGTAGGAGGAGGCTGATGATGGTAGTAACGCAGGAAGAGATAAAAGCGGCATTGTTGCAGCGCTATACGCCGGAAATGTATGATAAGATTTCCAATGCGTCTGTGGCTATTGCAGGGCTTGGAGGACTTGGCTCTCATGTGGCAGTCATGCTGACAAGGGCGGGGATAGGAAAGCTTATGTTAGTGGACTTTGACCGGGTAGATATAACAAATCTTAATCGACAGGTGTATACCTATGAACATTTGGAAAGAAAAAAGACCGAAGCTCTTGCAGAGATTTTACGGAAAATCAATCCTTACATAACGTTGGAAACACGAGATTGTTATGTAAATCAAGAAAATGTAACTGAGTTATTTAGAGATTATAACATTGTGTGTGAAGCTTTTGATAAGGCAGAAAATAAGGCGATGCTGGTGAATACTGTTTTGGAGAAATGTAGACATACTACAGTGGTGTCTGGGTCTGGAATGGCAGGATATGGAAGCAGCAATAAAATACATACAGAAAAAGTAATGAAGCGTTTGTATGTGTGTGGTGATAGAGAAACGGAGCTTGAGGATGATGTTTGTCTCATGTCATCGCGTGTAACGGTCTGTGCAGCGCATCAGGCAAATATGATAATAAGATTAATACTTGGAATTACAGAAGTGTAGGAGGAAGAAAAATGGAAAATGATAAATTGGTATTGGGAGGACATGAATTCAGTTCCCGATTCATATTGGGCTCAGGAAAGTACAATGTAGAACTTATAAAGGCAGCAGTAGAACAGGCAGGAGCAGAGATTATTACGTTGGCAGTACGCCGGGCAAATTCTGAGAGTGCAGAAAATATTTTGGATTTTATTCCAAAGGGAGTGACATTGCTTCCAAATACATCCGGGGCAAGAGAGGCACAGGAAGCAGTAAGAATTGCAAGACTTTCTCGTGAATTAGGTTGTGGAGATTTTGTTAAGGTAGAAATCATGCGAGACTCTAAATATTTGCTTCCGGATAATCAGGAGACGATAAAGGCAACAGAGATTCTGGCAAAGGAAGGTTTTGTAGTGCTTCCATATATGTATCCGGATTTAAATGTGGCAAGAGATTTGATGAATGCAGGAGCCGCAGCAGTTATGCCGTTGGCAGCACCGATTGGTTCCAACAAGGGATTGGCAACCAGAGAATTTATCCAGATTTTAATTGATGAGATAGACCTTCCAATTATTGTAGATGCAGGTATCGGACGCCCGTCACAGGCATGTGAAGCTATGGAAATGGGAGCCGCAGCAGTTATGGCAAATACAGCGATTGCAACAGCAGGAGATATTACGGCTATGGCATCTGCATTTAAGAAGGCAATAGAAGCTGGAAGAGAAGCATATCTTGCAAAATTGGGAAGAGTTTTGGATAAAGGTGCAACAGCATCTTCTCCAATGACAGGATTTTTACGGGATTAATTCAGAGAAAGAAGGAAGAACATGGAACAGGATAAAAGACCTAAGGTAGACCATATGCAATATATGGAGGGAATGGAACAAATAGAATCTGATATTATGGATAAAGTAATTTCTGCCAGAAATGCATATGAGGCAAACCGCTATACGGAAGCAGATGTGAAAAGAGCCTTAATGAAAGACAGTCTTGAAATTGAGGATTTTGCAGCTTTATTGTCTCCGGCAGCAGAGCCATATATTGAAGAAATGGCACAGAAAGCAAAGAAAGAAACGGCGAAGCATTTCGGTAATTCCGTCTATATGTTTACACCGATTTACATTTCGAATTATTGTGAAAATTATTGCGTGTATTGTGGATTTAACTGCCATAACCGAATTCACAGAATGAAGTTGGATGCAGAAGAAATTGAAAAAGAAATGGCAGCCATTGCTAAGACCGGATTGGAAGAAATTCTGATTTTGACGGGAGAGAGTAGAGCAAAGTCAGATGTTTCCTATATTGGAGAAGCCTGCAAAATTGCCCGAAAATATTTTAAAATGGTAGGAATTGAAGTATACCCAATGAATTCTGATGAATATGCGTATTTGCAAAAATGTGGTGCAGATTATGTGACTGTATTTCAGGAGACTTATGATTCTGATAAATATGAGACATTGCATCTGGCAGGTCATAAGCGAATTTTCCCATATCGTTTTAACGCGCAGGAACGTGCATTGAAGGGCGGTATGCGTGGAGTTGCATTTGCAGCACTCTTAGGACTTGCTGATTTCAGAAAAGATGCTTTTGCAACAGGACTTCATGCCTACTACATACAGCGAAAATATCCTTATGCTGAAATATCATTTTCTTGTCCAAGATTGCGTCCTATTGTAAATGATGCAACCATTAATCCGAAAGACGTGCATGAAAAACAGCTGCTCCAAATTATGTGTGCATACCGTTTATTTATGCCATTTGCAGGAATGACGATTTCCACCAGAGAGCGGGCAGAGTTCCGTAATCATGTAATCGGTATGACGGCAACTAAAATTTCAGCAGGAGTAAGTACCGGAATTGGAAGCCACTCTGATGAGGTGGAGGATAAGGGAGACGACCAGTTTGAAATAGCGGATAACCGAAATGTAGATGAGGTATTTGCAGCTATTAAGGAACAGGGATTACAGCCTGTGATGAACGATTATGTCTATGTGTAGGAAAATTGCAGTTTCTAATTGGGAATTGTATCGAAAATATCATGAGAATGATAGGATAGAAGATTATGTAAATCATCTTGCGGGACTAGAGGAAGCCGCAGATAGACCGGATAGATTGATTTTAAGAGAAAAGAAACTGTTAGAAGCAGAGTATGAACAATTGCTGGAAATGGTCTGGGAAAAGTTTAGGAATAGTGAGATTGAGCTGATTCCACATACTTATCTTGCGGTTGTTCAGAAGATGGGAATCGGAAAAATACATCTTCCATTTTCTTTGCTGAAAAAGCATGCAGTAGAAAACCAATTACAAAGTATGGAAGTGATTGGAACATCGATTCATTCTGTGGAGGAAGCCAAAGAGGCGGAACAACTGGGAGCAACTTATGTCACGGCAGGACATATTTTTACTACAGATTGTAAACCTGGATTAGAGCCAAGAGGTTTGGAATTTTTAGAACAGGTTTGTGAAAATGTTAAGATTCCGGTGTATGCCATAGGCGGAATTCATCCTAATAATATAGAAAAAATAGAGAAAAGCAGTGCAGCAGGAGCTTGCATGATGTCGGAATATATGAAATAAAAAGAATTCTCAGCAAAGCCAAAAAATAGGTTTATGCTGAGAATTTTTTTATTTTTAAGGAAACAGAAAGAAAACCTTACATAAATGTAAGAAAACTGTAAGGTAGAATGAGGGCAGATTTTACATTGATACGGTACAATAATAAAGAACTCATAAAAAATGTTGAAGACAAAGAGGAAGTTCTTTCGTTTACATATTACAGAAGCGACAAATGAGGAGGAAAATATGAGAGAAATTACATTTACCGTACCTTGCTATAATTCAGAAAGCTATATGGAACGTTGTATTGATAGTTTATTGAGTGGAGATGAACGGGTAGAGATTATTATTGTAGATGATGGTTCTACTGATAGAACAGGAGAGATTGCAGATAATTATGCAAGAAATTATCCGGAAATCATAAAGGTCATTCACCAGGAGAATGGTGGTCATGGAGCAGGTGTGAATGCCGGGCTTGCACATGCCAGCGGAAGATATTTTAAAGTGGTGGATTCGGATGACTGGTTGGATGAAGCAGAACTTCATAAATTGTTGAAAAAAATAGAACAGTGGGATAGGGAAGATACCAGAGTAGATTTGATTGTTTGTAACTATATTTATGATCATCTGTATGAAGGAAAAACAAAACGGATGGCTTATGGAAATGTGTTTAAAGAAGGTGTCATATGTAGTTGGAACGATATTGGTAGATTTCGTCCGTCCCAGTATTTAGTCATGCATTCCTTATTTTACAGAACCGATGTATTACGAAAGTCGGGGGTAAAGCTTCCAAAACACACTTTCTATGTGGATAACATTTTTGCAAATCAGCCTCTTCCTTATGTGAAAAGTATATGTTATCTAAATCTGGACATGTATCACTATTTTCTTGGAAGAGAAGATCAGTCGGTGAATGAGAAGGTATTAATGGAGCGTATTGACCAACAGATACGAGTAACAAAGTTGGTTTCCAATTGTGCGGATTTAGACAAAGTAGCGAGAAGGTATCCAAGACTTGCAAATTATCTCACCAGAAACATTTCTATTATGATGGCAATTTCTTCTATTCATTTGCTTTTGATTGGAACGCCGGAAGCAATGAAAAAAAGAGAAATGTTGTGGAATTATATAAAAAATCACAATCATAAGTTGTATTTTAAGTTAAAGAGAAGAACGTTAAGTGGGTTTACTTATTTACCGGGAAAAGTAGGAGCAGGCATTACGTTGACAGGGTATAAGGCGGCTCAGAAAATATATCAGTTTAATTAAAAGATACTGAAGAGAAGGGACATAATATGGAGAAAATATATTTGGCGTTGGTAGATACACCGGGGCTGTTTGCATCTATTATACGAAAGGTAACAAAAAGTGATTACATACATGTAGTTTTGGCACTGGACAGTGAATTACAGGAAGCATACAGTGTGGGAAGAAGAAATCCTTTCGTTCCATTAATTGCAGGATTTGAAAAGGAAAATATTTATCAGATTGAACAGGCGTTTCCAACGGCGCGGTATCGGATTGTGAGTTTAGAGTGTACCAAAGAGCAGAAGGAACAAATTGCACAGCAGTTAGAAAATTGTTATCAGCGAAGATTTCGTTATCATTACTGTATCTTAGGATTACCTTTTATTCTATTTAAAAAACCGTTTTATCAGAAAAATCATTATACCTGTTCGTCTTTTTCGGCAAAATTATTAGAAGAGAACGGAATCAAATTATTTGAAAAACATTTTTCCCTGGTAACGCCAAAAGACTTTTATGAATTGTCCCAGACAGAAGTGGTATACGAAGGTGCGTTGCGAGAGTTTACCGGGGCATTGACAGGAGCATGATATGAAGCGAAAGAATATAGTAAGTGCCATGATATTTTTAGTATTGGTGGCGCTGACCTTTTATGCTATTTTAAAAGGAAATGATATGGGCGAGGTTGCCGTGGCAGTACAAGAACTTCAAAAAGGGTATCTAATAGAGGCAATCGTTTCAGCTATATTTTTTGTAGCAATGGAAGGAACGATGATTTGGTATTTGATGCGAGGATTGCAGGAGCCGGTTGTATGGAGGAGGTGTATTGGATATTCCTTTGTGGGTTTCTTTTACTCCGGAATTACGCCGTCTGCCACAGGCGGACAGCCGATGCAGTTGTATTATATGCAGAAGGATGGGCATAAGGTATCAAATAGTACAGTAGTTCTTATGACAGTAGCAGTCATTTACAAGTTTGTACTAGTAGTGTTAGGTGCAGGAATTCTGTTGTTCTATCATGTGCCATTGAAGGAATATTTAAAGAACTATATGTATCTTTATTATCTGGGATTATTGCTAAACGTGGTATTGGTAGCAATTCTACTCTTTGTTATGATAAGTCCAAACTGTTTTAAGGGGATTGTGACAGGTGGAGAAAAGTTACTGAAAAAGATAAAATTGTTAAAGCATTCGGAAGAACGGACAGAGAAATTGATTAAAATGGCAGACCAATATCACGAGGCAATTTTGTTTTTTGGAAAAAATAAGGGGAAAATTGTAGTAGTAATTGTAGGAACGCTATTGCAACGATGCAGTGTATTTTTTATGACATGGTTGGTGTATCGTGGGATGGGCATGAGCGGCCAAAGTATGCTGACCGTGATGATATTACAGGCTTCTGTTTATATTGCGGTAGATATGCTTCCTTTGCCGGGAGCCCAGGGAATTACGGAAATGATGTATAAGACGGTATTTGCGCAAACTTTCTCCGGAGCATATCTGGCAGCGTCTATGTGTGTGACACGAGGACTAAATTTTTACTTTTTACTGATTGTTAGTGCGGTGGTTGCGTTGTGGTGCCATGTACAGTCTGGAAAAAGCAAAAGAGGTATCCAGAAAGAAACTTAAAAGCGAGAATTTTTCTCCCTTTTAAGTTTCTTATATGAATGTTTCCGTTATTGTACTTTTTCTGAATTGAGCATTTTCTCAACTTTGAAAAAACGTAGAAGAATCACAGTTACTATAAGACATAGAACAGGGATACCGATAAAACCGATATTTATATACATTTTTGCCAACTTTGTTTGAGGCTGGTTTGGAATGTAACCACCCAATTTCATTAAAAAGGTAAAAAGAGTAACATTTAAACCAAAAGTAAGTTTTGCTACAAAGCTGTCAAGGGACGAAAGAATACCAGCCGCTTGAATACCTGATTTCATTTCGCAATAATCAACCACATCTGCCAATAAGGAGAATCTCATTCCCATTAAAAATCCCAAAGCATACCAAACAACAGCAGTACCAATAATTAGTAGAGTTGTATTATTGTTTGAGCATATGAATAATAGGTTACCAATAAAGGCAATTGCACACATTATATACATAGAGTTTTTCTTACCAAGTTTTTTGGCGAATAAAGGTAGGCATGACTGGCTGGCAATCATAGAAATAGATGTGACAGCAGCCTGTATTGGGATAATGTCCACCTTTTCGGCAACATAGGTATAATAATATACAACACCGGCCTGTTTAATTGCAAAACCAAGCATAAACACAAACATAATAAAGATAAATAAAATATATTGTCCATTAACCGCTTTTATACCTTGGAGAAATGTGACCTTTGGTGAGTTTACAGATTTAACAGATTCTCTGGTGTTTGAAAAAGCAAAGAAGAAAAGAATTATGGAAATTATTGAGAAAATACCCATTGTAATTGCATAACTATATTTATTACTGTTTCCACCAAAAGAGTTAATCAAAGGTGTTGCAAAGGTTGTAACACAAAAGCTTCCTATTGCAGCCATAATCATGCGGAAAGTAACGAGGATATTGCGTTCGTTCTTATCATCCGTCAAGCTTGGCAAAATAGCTGAAAGTGGTGTGTTTACAATAGTATAGCCTGTGCTGACGAGGTTAAAAGTTATAAAGGCATAAACAATAGACTTGGTATCATCATTAAAGTCTGGCACTAAAAAAGTCAGGACCGCAAACAAACCTAAAGGTATTGCACCAAAGAGAAAGTATGGTCTGCATTTTCCCCATTTTGTTCTTGTACGGTCAACAATTATTCCCATTAAAATGTCTGTGCATGCATCCACAAACTTAGACAACAGCATAATCATTCCAACTGCTATTGCATCAATTCCGGCAACATCTGTATAGAATACAGCCAAATAGGTTGTAATCATAGGCCAGACAAAATTACTTGCCATGTCTCCTGCACCAAATCCAAATCGTTGGCGCATTACTAAATTCTTATTCATTTTTTTGTCATCTCCCAATTATTATTTTGTCCCCTTTTAATGGGAACAAACATCATCAGATTATATCAGAAGTACTATGTATTGTAAAGAAAAATTGCTTTTCAGAGAATAAATTTCGCGGTTAATCGGTTAAGTCTGTACTTACAATTAAGTCATCACATTGAGTTAAGGAATTACAAATAATTTCGTATTCATTTGAATTCAGTCCAAAGAGAGGAATAATGGTTTGCTCTAGTTTATTATAGTGTGCAAGGAAAGAGGTATCATCTGTTTCTTGCAGAAGAGTATTTACCATCGCAATAATTTTTTCCTGAACAGCAAAATCTACAATGGGAATTGGAAGTTGTTCTATATGAGAACGCAATATCTTTACGGAATCAAATTGTTTCTTGAAAATAAATTGTGTAATTCTGGAGTTGAGAATAGCCAGAATATACTTCATATCTAAGCCTTTCACATGGGGAATCACAATATTACAGCTATTCAGGGATAAGGTTTGCTTATCGTCATAGGCAAAAACCGGTTCATTGCATATGAAACGGTAAAATAATTTTTCAGGTGCACGGTAATACTTTTCCGAAGCGACCTGCTGAAATTCTTCGGGAGTAAAGGTGATAAAGTTTTCCGGCTCCTTTATTTGGTATCTGTTGATATCAGAACCCCGTAGGATGATTTCGGTGGAAACTGTTTTAGTGTTAGAAATATATTTTTTATTATTTCCTGTAACAATACCAAGGGCAAAATCAGCCTGATTTTTTAAAGTGGTCTGATTGCTCAGATTTCTTATTTTTTCCATAATCTTATATTCTCTGTCATCCATCAGAAAACTGAAGTAGTCAGAAGTCAAGGCGCGCTCTTTTTGTATCACGAAGGAGCGTGTTTCGTCGGTTACAGTCATTCCCATACAAGAGAGCGGTTTTTTTGTATGAACAATCTGCAAAATAATGCTGGGGCATTGGACTTTGTCGAAGGTATCTCCTAAGAATTCCAATCTGGTAATGGAATTTTCTTTTAAAATAATTTCACGGATAGGAGTATGGCTTTTCACATTTAAAATGGCTTTTGGCAATACAAAAGAAAGCGTGCCGTTTTCTTTTAAGAGGGATAAGGCACGTTCTATGAATAAGTCATAGGATTCTATACTTTTTCCGTGAGCACACTGATAAGTAGTCTGAAACTGCTTTTTTTCTGCATTGGAAAAAGAATATCCCCAAGGTGGATTTCCAATGATAAAGTCATAAGTATGGATATTTTTAGTAGTTAAAAAATTAGAAACGGTAATGTTTTTATAGAGCAGTTCCATGTTTTGTATATGGAATTTAAGGGCCAGATTAAGTCGTGTAATCATAACACTTGTCTTATCAATATCATTTCCATATATCTGAGAGATATCAAAGGTATCCGGCAGTTGTAAAAGAAAATTTCCTGTTCCGCAACAGGGGTCTAAAATCGTTTTTCCATTAACGTCGGTATGGTCTTGTGTAAGGTTTGCTATCAGCTGTTGCACCGTTTGGGTTGGAGTGTAATAGGAACCGGTAGCTTTCCGGGAACCGATGTTTTTCAGAGAAATATATAGTAATCCCAGAATGTCTTCTTGGGATTCATAAGTGTAGGAAACGGCAAAGAGGGATTTCAGTTTTTCCATGAAGGAAAGGGCTTCCTTAGAAGCCGTAACAAAATCATCTATTAGAGTATGATAGATTCCGATATCCAGTTGGGTGGAAAAATATTTGTGTAGAAGATTGCAGGGGGTATCACTTGCAATCTGTTCCTTCTGGCAGATGAGCTGGAGAGCACATTCTGCAACTACTAAGCTAATCTGTTGCTCGGTCAGGATAGTGTTATGTTGCATAAGTATATCAAGAACAGTGCGAACCGCTGTATTGTTTGGGGATGTCGGGGAAATATAAGAATGATAGATTCCATTTCCGGATACAAATTTTTTGTTACGTCGGCTTTTTAATGCAGTATTTTTTCCCGAAGCAATTTCTGTTTTAATCTGATTTACATACGAATGGGAAAAATATGGTTTACTATTTATGGTTTTGGTTGGAATAAGTTTATTCAGTCTTAACCAGTTTCTGCCGGTGGCAATCGATATGGAAAGTGTATTGCATAATTCGTTCAATGTCAGTAAGTCGGAAGCGTATTCCATGGGTTACCTCCTGTAGAATATTTACGATGGATTTTTAGTTTAAGTTTTTATAGTAGAATACTGCAAGTTGGGTTCTGTCCCTCAATTCCAGTTTCTCTAAAACAGAGCTTAAATAGTTACGGACAGTTCCTTCACTTAAGAAAAGCTGCTCTGCGATTTCTTTATTACTTAATCCGTCTGCTACTAATTCTATCAGTTCCATTTCTTTCGCAGTAATGCCAAAGGCGCTTCCATCAAACTTTTCTTGTTGGTTTAGAAATCCGGGAAGTTTCCCCACTACTTCGCTTCCAAATACACTTTGCCCATTGGAAACAGCTTTTAGCGCAGGAAGCAAACTTTCGAAGTCCTGTTTTAATATATATCCTTTAGCACCAAGGTGCAGGGCGCGAACAATATACTCATCATCAGAAAAGGTGGTGAGAAACAAGATTTTGGCATCCGGATATTTTTTTAATATAGTTTCAGCAGCCTCTAAACCTGTCATAGTATCCATGCGGATGTCAGTTAGGAGTACATCCGGCTGGTGTTTTTCGTATAATGCAATGGCATCTTTCCCGTCTTTGCCCATTTCAGCAACGGTGACTTCTCCAGATGCCTCTAAGATAGTTTTTAAGGATAAAGAGACCAGATTGTCGTCATCTACAATTACAATTTTCATAAGTACCTCCCTGTTGATTTAAGCTTTGGGAATAGAGATAAAAATTCTAAACCCCTGTTCGGCAGAAATGGAGAAATGTCCATGAAGCTGTTCTACCCGTTCTTGCATGTTCTCTAATCCAATACCTGTATTTTGCACGGAAATATCAGTACCATTATCTTCTATAATTAGTTGATATAAACTGGGATGCTCTCTGGCAATAATTTTAATGCGTGTGGCATTGCTGTGTTTTGAAATATTGGAAAGAGCTTCTTTTGCAATGGCAATAAAACAGTATTTCACATTTTTCGGAAGAACCGTTCCCATATCATATTCCATATGTACCTCATATTCAGTAAAATTCTGAAGAAGCGTGTAAAGCGAGGACTTCAAATCTATAGAATCGTCATGGAGGTCATGGACAGAGTCGCGGATAGAGTTCATCGCAGACGAAAGTGTATCTTTTAAAGAGGTCAAGGGCTCATCTAATTGTTTGTCTTTATTAATGGCAATTAATGCACCTGCCTGAAGAATCGAGCGAGAGAGCATATGGCCTACGTTGTCATGAATTTCTCTTGCAATTCGATTTCGTTCTTTCAATGTTGCCACGCGAATTTCATAGTTCTGTTGTTTAATAAGCTCCTGATTCTTTTGTTGTAACAGAAGATTGTATTCTGTTGAAGTATCCTGAAGCTGTTTGAAATCCTTTTCTAAGTGTAATAGTCGCAGTGTTTTTGCTTTTAATGCAAATGCAAGCAGAAACAGCAGGAGATAAAGAAACAGGAATGCAAAGGACTGGGATGGAATAAGAGCAACGGCACACATTAGTATAATACTCCACATGTACCAATCATTATTCAGTACCAGTTCATAAAAAAGAAGTGGTAAGAATGGAACCAAAAGAGGTTGTAAAAAAGCTCCTATTATAAAAAGGGCAATCAGTGATAATTCCGGATATTGTATAGACTTTTTTTGCAATTTTATAGGAAGCATGTCTGGATTCAAATAAGTGCACAGACACATGAATGTAATTGCACAAAGCAGAGTCAGTACATGCGGTAAGTCAGGTTGTGGATAGCAAAACAGTAAAAAAAGAAAACTGCCAACCATCAGAAATAGCTTATCGGTCAGTATATTCATAGAACATCCCCCGTTGAATTTGGTAACCACAGTATAACACACTGTAACAGATTTCACAAGAAATGTGACATTTGTCATCTCAGAAAATGACAGCGCTCACTGTTACAGAAAAAGGGGATTTGTTAAGATAAGTACAACAAATCAATTATAAAGAAAAAACGAGGAGGAACATTATGGCAGAGAAAGTTGTAGAAATAGAAAATCTGGTAAAACGCTATAAAGAATTGGTAGCATTGGATCATTTGAATCTTTCTATCGAAAAGGGAGAGGTATTCGGATTATTGGGACCAAACGGAAGTGGTAAAACTACGACAATTAGCTGTATACTGGCACTTCTGGCATTTGATAAAGGAAGTGTAAAGGTATTTGGTGAGGAGATTCAGCCGGACAGTTATGACATCAAAAAAAAGATTGGTGTGGTTCTTCAGAATGTGGCAGTATTTGAGGAATTGACAGTACAGGAAAATATTGATTATTTCTGTGGACTTTATATCAAGGACAAGGCAACCCGAAAAAAGTATGTGGAAGAAGCAATTGAGTTTGCTGGATTGGAAGACTTTCGTAAGTTCCTTCCGAAGAAGCTTTCGGGAGGTCTGCTTCGAAGACTGAATAT
Source organism: Roseburia sp. 499 (assembly GCF_001940225.2). Taxonomy (NCBI): domain Bacteria; kingdom Bacillati; phylum Bacillota; class Clostridia; order Lachnospirales; family Lachnospiraceae; genus Roseburia; species Roseburia sp. 499. The sequence continues at coordinate 2,502,000 of NZ_CP135164.1, read as the reverse complement.
TGCCTGCGGAATTGCGCATAAGCCAAAATTGATTATTTTAGATGAACCGACGGTAGCAGTAGACCCACAGAGCAGAAATCGTATTCTGGAAGGAATTCAGCAGCTGAATAAGGAAGGAGCTACTATTATTTATACCTCTCACTATATGGAGGAAGTAGAGCAGATTTGTAGCAGAATCGCCATTATTGATAAAGGACGTTGTGTGGCTTCCGGAACGAAAGAAGAATTAAAGGCGATGATTAAGACTGGGGAAAAGATTCATATGGAAGTAATGAATTTAGAGCCGGAGCAGTTAGAGGAAATTAAGCAGTTAGAGCATGTATATCAGGCTGAATATGACAAGGGAATGTTGGAAATCCGTTGCAGCGGAGGAAAACATAATCTGGTGCGTGTTTTGGATTATTTCCAGAAGAAAGAAATCAGTTTTGGAAGAGTATATACAGAACTTCCAACTTTGAATGACGTATTCTTGGAAATTACCGGAAAAGAACTTAGAGATTCAGAATAGGAGGTGACAGTATGTTTTTTAGAGCTTATGGCTATAGTCTAAAGCGAAGTATCAGACAAAAATACCAGATTTTCTGGTGTTTGTTGTTCCCGATTATTCTTGGAACCTTGTTTAAAGTCAGTTTTGGAGATGTGAATGAAACAGAGATGACCTTTCATCAGATTACGGTGGCATACATAGAACAGGAAGGGGCACAACAGGAATTTGAGGCACTGTTAGAGCAGCTGGAGGAAGAGAACGAACTGGTGGAAGTTGTACCGGTAAAGGATATGGATAAGGCAAAACAACTTCTGGAGGATGGAGAAGTAGAGGGAATCTATGAAAATGGTGAAGAGATAGTTCTTACAGTAAAGGAAGAAGAAGTTGCCCAGAGTATTTTGGAGAGTATTCAGGAGCAGTATGAACAGGCCTTGAGAACAATGACAAATGTTGGAATGAAGAATCCGCAAGGAATTCAGGCTGCGCATGAAAGTTTGGAAAAACAATGGGATTATCTGGAAGACAGCAATATTTCCAATCGAAAAATGGATAATATGACAAATTATTTCTATGCACTGATTGCTATGAACTGCTTATACGGTTGTTTTCTTGGAGTGGGATGTGCCAAGGAATTTAAAGCGAATTTATCAGATTTGGCAGCAAGAAGAGTGGCAGCAAGTACCAATCGTTTTATAATCTTGTTGGGAGAAGTTACAGCTCAGATTACAGCACAGTTTGTCTGCTGTACATTGGGAGCGTGTTATTTGAAATATGCCTTGAAGATTGATTTGGGAGACCAGACGGCACGGATGCTTCTGGTGATACTTTTGGGAAGTTCTATCGGTGTAATGTTGGGATTATTCGTGGGTTCCATTGGAAGGCTGGAAGACGGCGTAAAGGATGGGTTATGTGTTGGCGTTAGTATGTTGTGCAGCTTTTTGGCGGGGCTTATGATCGGCAATATGTACCGTGTGGTAGAACAGAATGCTCCGATTATAAATAGAATTAATCCGGCAGCGTTGATTGTAAATGCATTTTACAGTTTGAATATTTATGAAGATTACACCAGATATAATCAATGTATCATTAATCTTTTGATTATTACAGTGGTACTGGGGGTTGCTTCATATCTGGTGGTAAGGAGGGAACGCTATGCAAGTATTTAAGGCAGTATTTAAAATTGTAAAGAGGCATAAGCTTTCGATTATAGTATATATGGCAATCTTTTTCGGGCTGACTTTGATTTTAAGCAGTAATGGAGCGGAAAATGAAAAGGCTAATTTTTCTAAGGTGTCTTTGCAAATCGGAGTGGATAATCAGGACAAAGGGGAACTTGGAGCAGCATTGGTGGAATATATTTCACGCAACAATGAAATTAAGGATGTGCCAAGTGACCATAAAAAACTTTTGGATGCCATGTATTACCAGGAAGTGGAGTATGTACTGGTAATTCCAGAGGATTTTACAGAAAAGTTTCTAAAAGGTGAGAGGGATGGTGCCTTACAGGGAACGGTAGTACCGGGAAGCAATGCAAATTATTTAACCGAAACAGAAATTAATAAATTCTTAGGAACATTGGGGATGTATGTAGATGGTGGATTTGCTCCGGAAGAAGCAGTAGAACAGACCCTTTCCGATATGGAAGAGGAAAGTAAAGTAGAATTTTTGGATGCGTCAGATGCACAGGAAAAGCCGGCTGCTTACTACTACTTTCAGTATTTGCCATATATTTTCCTTTGCATTCTTTTAATCAGTTTAGGAGAAATCTTAATGGCATTCAATAAAAAAGATATGGAAGCAAGAAATAAGTGTTCTTCCATGACATTTACCCAGCGAAACATGCAGATGATATTAGGAAGCATTGGTTTGGCATTGGTAGAGTATTTTGTGTTTATGGTGGTTGCATTTATTATGTATCCGGACTTTATGTGGAGTATTCGTGGAGTATTGAGCGCGTTAAATGCATTGGTTTATTTACTGGTAAGCCTAAGTATTGCCTTTTTTGCGGGAAGGTTGGCAAAGAATGAGGGGGAACTGAACATGATGGCAAATGTAATCGGATTGGGATTCAGTTTCTTGGGAGGTATCTTTGTTCCATTGGAAGTGATGAGCGAAGGCGTAAGAAATGTGGCAAAGTTTATTCCGGCGTATTGGTATGCTCAGTCAAATGGTATGATTTATAAAATGGAAAGTCTGACAGGGGCGGGGGAAATCTTCCGGAACTGTCTGGTAATTCTAGCTTTTGCTATAGCAGTACTGGCGGCAGCACTTGTAGTAAATCGAATGAAGGCAAGAACAGCGTAGAAAGTGTATACAGAAAAGAGGCGATGGAATTAATTCATCGCCTCTCTTTTACTGTCATTTTATTTTTTAAATCCTGCTCTTTTTCTCAAAGTCGGATCTAAGATTCTCTTTCTGATACGAAGGCTTTCTGGTGTAACCTCCAAAAGTTCATCTGTTTCAATGAATTCCAGTGCCTGCTCCAGACTTAAGATCTTAGGAGGAGTCAGGGTCAGTGCTTCGTCTGCACTGGAGGAACGTGTATTGGTCAGATGTTTTTTCTTACATACGTTAAGCTCAATATCTTCTGCTCTAGCACTTTGTCCGATGACCATACCTGCGTATACTTTTTCACCAGGTCCGATAAATAAGGTTCCACGTTCCTGAGCGCTGAACAGACCGTAGGTTACAGATTCACCGGTTTCAAAAGCAATCAGGGAACCGGTCTTACGGTAAGCAATTTCGCCCTTATATGGTTCATAATCATTGAAGATAGTGTTGATAATACCATTTCCCTTAGTATCTGTCATGAATTCATTACGGTAACCGATGAGTCCACGGGATGGAATGTTGAATTCCAGTCTGGTATATCCACCGGCAATTGGTCCCATGTTCAAAAGGCTTCCCTTTCTCTGACTTAACTTTTCAATAACGCTTCCTGTAAATTCATCCGGAACATCCACGTAAGCAATTTCCATAGGTTCTAATTTTTTGCCGTTTTCATCTGTATGGTAAAGTACTTCAGCTTTACTTACGGCAAATTCATAGCCTTCACGACGCATATTTTCGATTAATACAGACAAGTGAAGTTCTCCACGTCCGGAAACCTTGTAGCTGTCCGGGCTATCTGTTTCTTCTACACGAAGGGAAACGTCTGTGTTAAGCTCACGGAATAATCTGTCTCTTAAGTGACGGGAGGTAATGAACTTTCCTTCCTGTCCGGCAAGTGGGCTATCATTTACAATGAAGTTCATGGAAATGGTAGGCTCCGAAATTTTCTGGAATGGGATGGCTACCGGATTCTCAGGGGAACAGATGGTGTCACCAATGTGAATATCTGCGATACCGGAAATTGCCACGATAGATCCGATTTTTGCTTCAGCTACATCTACTTTATTTAAGCCATCATATTCATACAGCTTGCTGATACGAACCTTTTGTAATTTGTCCGGTTCATGGTGGTTGACTACAACAGCTTCCTGATTTACCCTAAGTACACCGTTGTCTACCTTACCTACACCGATACGTCCGACATATTCATTGTAGTCTATGGTACTGATTAAAACCTGGGTGTTGGCATCCGGGTCACCTTCCGGAGCTGGGATGTAGTCAAGAATAGTCTCAAACAGTGGAATCATGTTGTCTGGTTCGTCATCTAAGCTTCTCATGGCATATCCATCTCTTGCAGAAGCATAGATAAATGGGCAGTCTAACTGTTCGTCAGATGCATCTAAGTCCATAAATAATTCCAGAACTTCATCGATAACTTCATCCGGACGGGCTTCCGGACGGTCAATTTTATTGATACATACGATAACCGGCAAATCTAAGGAAAGAGCCTTCATCAGTACGAACTTGGTCTGAGGCATAACACCTTCAAAGGCATCTACTACCAGAACAACACCGTTTACCATTTTTAAGACACGTTCTACTTCACCACCGAAGTCAGCGTGGCCCGGAGTGTCAATGATGTTGATTTTAACATCATTGTAAGTAATGGCGGTATTTTTGGAAAGAATAGTAATTCCTCTTTCACGTTCAATGTCATTAGAGTCCATGACACGTTCCTGTACTTCCTGATTTGCACGGAACACACCGCTCTGCTTCAGTAATTCGTCTACCAGAGTGGTTTTACCGTGGTCAACGTGAGCAATAATGGCGATATTACGAATGTCCTCGCGTTTCATTTTCATAAAATAATCCTTCTTTCTTGCATCTATCCCGTATAGTATTCCGGGAAAATAAATAGTATCCATAAATGTTTCGTTACAGTCACCTTATATAATAGGGAAGTGACCGACTTTTGTATTTTACCACAAAATAGCGATTTGACAAGGTATTTCTGTATAAAACAGGTAAAAATCTTATGATTCTACCTTCTGCAAAGAACCTGATACAAAAAATTGGATTTTCATATGAACCCACACTTCTGGTTCTTCTAGACAGCAGCAACAAGAATGTTCGATAAGGATATGCCAAAAGAACTCGGACAGATACACATTCAAGACCATGTTCCTCTGTCCTCAAACATCTTTCTGGCATACCCATTCATTCTTTTATGCTGCTGTAAGAAGAACACAAAGTGTTCAACATCTGAAAATCCAATTTTTTGTATTCAGGTTCGGCTGCATGAAGGGGAAACCGAGTTACGAATTAGGAAAAAGAAAAGTTTTGTCTTGTAAAGTAAAAGTGTGTTTGCTATAATTTCTACTATACTAAAAATAAGGAGGTTTATTTCATGGGTGAGGAAAATAACACTTTTGAAAATGATAATCAGCAGTTAAATGAAACAGAATATTCTTATCAAAATCAGTATACAGGAAATGGCTCAGGCAAAGGTCAGGGAACCGGACTTGGTACAGCATCTATGATATGTGGAATTTTTTCCATATTGACCTTATGCGGAAGTTTTGTAACGGTATATATCAATCCGGTATTGGCAATGATGATGTATCTGGCACCTGTTTTGGGAATTGTAGCGATTGTTCTTGGAATTGTACAGCTTGTGAAGAATGAAAGTAAGGGAATGGCAATCGCAGGTATTGTTTGTGGAGCAGTAGGATTGCTTATCTTTATTGGATTGATTTGTATTGGTTTGTGGGCTATTAGCTCAGGTTTATATGACAAGATTATGAGTAGTCAGTACTATTATTATTAAAGAAAAGAACCTGCAACATCTTGACAAGAGATATTGCAGGTTTTATAATAAAAAAGATTTGTGAAAAAGACGATGACGAAGACAGTACGATATTTCTTGAACGTTTCAGAGAGCCGGGAGGGTGGAAACCGGTGCTAGTAGAAAATATCGGAACATCACTTCTAAGTTGCCGGCTGAACATGCCAGAAGGCATAAGTAGGTGCGGACGGGAATTCCTCCGTTATGGGAATCGTGTATGCAGGAAATACGTTACTATTCATATTGAGGGATGTGAATAGTAAGGGAAGATTTTCTAAGTACAATGTAATAGGTGGTAACAATGCATTTATGAGCTTTGTCCTTTTACAGGGCAGGGCTCTTTTTTATAGCTAAGAAAGGAGCACATATAACATATGTACAACAAAGTCGACACTAACTTAAACTTTGTAGAAAGAGAAAAACAAGTAGAAGAATTTTGGAAAGAAAACGATATTTTTAAGAAAAGTATGGAGAACCGTAAAGAGGGAGAAACTTATACTTTTTACGACGGACCGCCAACTGCAAATGGAAAGCCTCATATCGGACACGTTTTGACTCGTGTTATTAAGGATATGATTCCGAGATATCAGACCATGAAGGGAAAAATGGTACCTCGTAAAGCCGGATGGGATACCCATGGTCTTCCGGTAGAACTGGAAGTTGAAAAAATGTTAGGTCTGGACGGAAAAGAACAGATTGAAGAATATGGTTTAGAGCCATTTATCAAAAAATGTAAAGAAAGTGTCTGGAAGTACAAAGGAATGTGGGAGGATTTCTCAGGCACCGTTGGATTCTGGGCAGATATGGAGAATCCGTATGTTACTTATGACAATAACTTTATTGAATCTGAATGGTGGGCATTAAAGGAAATCTGGAACAAAAAGTTGTTATACAAGGGATTTAAGATTGTTCCTTACTGTCCTCGCTGCGGAACTCCATTGTCTGCACAGGAAGTAGCACAGGGATATAAGACAGTAAAAGAACGTTCTGCAATTGTGCGTTTTAAGGTGACGGGAGAAGATGCTTACTTTTTGGCATGGACCACAACTCCTTGGACATTGCCATCTAACCTGGCACTTTGTGTAAATCCGGATGAGACTTATTGTAAAGTAAAGGCAGTAGACGGATATACCTATTATATGGCAGAAGCATTATTGGATAAGGTATTAGGCTCTCTGTTAAGTAAGGAACAGCAGGAAGCCGGAGAAAAGGCTTATGAAGTATTAGAAACCTATAAGGGAACAGATTTAGAGTACAAGGAATATGAACCTTTATTCCAGTGTGCGGGTGATGCAGCAGCAAAGCAGCACAAAAAGGCACATTTTGTAACATGTGACAGCTATGTAACCATGACAGATGGTACCGGTATCGTTCACATTGCACCGGCATTTGGTGAAGACGACTCTAAGGTCGGCAGAAAATATGATTTGCCATTTGTTCAGTTTGTAAATGGTAAAGGAGAATTAACAGAAGAGACTCCATATGCAGGTGTATTCTGTAAGAAAGCAGACCCAATGGTATTGCAGGATTTAGAGGATCAGAAACTGTTATTTGATGCTCCGAAGTTTGAACATGAGTATCCACACTGCTGGAGATGTGATACTCCGTTAATTTACTATGCAAGAGAATCTTGGTTTATCAAGATGACAGAAGTAAAAGATGACTTGATTCGCAATAACAACACCATCAACTGGATACCGGAAAGTATCGGAAAAGGACGCTTCGGTGACTGGTTGGAAAACGTACAGGACTGGGGAATTTCCCGTAACCGTTATTGGGGAACTCCACTGAATATCTGGGAATGTGAATGTGGTCATATGCATTCTATTGGAAGTATTGCGGAGTTAAAAGAAATGTCTGATAACTGTCCGGAGGATATTGAACTTCATCGTCCATATATTGATGCAGTTACCATCAAGTGTCCGGAGTGTGGAAAAGAGATGCATCGTGTACCGGAAGTAATTGACTGTTGGTTTGATTCAGGAGCAATGCCTTTTGCACAGCATCATTATCCATTTGAAAATAAAGAGGTATTTGAAAAGCAGTTCCCGGCACAGTTTATTTCCGAGGCAGTAGACCAGACCCGTGGATGGTTCTATTCTCTGTTAGCAGAGTCTACCTTGTTGTTTAATAAAGCACCTTACGAAAATGTTATTGTTTTGGGACATGTGCAGGATGAAAATGGACAGAAGATGAGTAAGTCTAAAGGAAATGCAGTAGATCCTTTTGATGCATTACAGACATACGGTGCAGATGCTATCCGTTGGTACTTCTACATCAATTCTGCACCATGGTTACCAAACCGTTTCCATGGAAAGGCAGTTCAGGAAGGACAGCGTAAGTTCATGGGTACCTTATGGAATACTTATGCATTCTTTGTATTGTATGCTAATATTGATGAATTCGATGCTACAAAGTACAGCTTAGAATACGACAAGTTATCAGTTATGGATAAGTGGTTATTATCTAAGTTGAATACACTGATTACTGAAGTTGATAACAATCTGGGCAGCTATAAGATTCCGGAAGCAGCAAGAGCATTGCAGGATTTTGTAGATGATATGAGTAACTGGTATGTCAGAAGATGTCGTGAGCGTTTCTGGGCAAAGGGAATGGAACAGGATAAGATAAATGCATATATGACACTGTATACTGCACTGGTAACAGTATGTAAAACTGCAGCACCTATGGTTCCGTTCTTGACAGAAGAGATTTATCAGAATCTGGTACGCAGCATTGATAAGGATGCGCCAGAGAGTATTCATCTGTGTGACTTCCCAGTTGCCGATGCAGCATTTGTAGATAAGGAATTAGAGAAAAATATGGATGCAGTTCTGAAAATCGTAGTAATGGGACGTGCATGCAGAAATACAGCTAACATTAAAAATCGTCAGCCAATTGGAAATATGTTTGTAAAGGCACCATATGAGTTGTCTGAGTTCTTCTGCGAAATCATTGAAGAAGAGCTGAATGTAAAGAAGGTGACTTTCACAGAGGATGTTAGCAACTTTACCGATTATACCTTTAAGCCACAGCTTCGTACAGTAGGACCAAAATACGGTAAATTCTTAGGACAGATTCAGAAGGCGTTAGCAGAGCTTGATGGAAATAAGGCTATGGCAGAATTAAAGGCAAAGGGAAGCCTGACACTTGACAGTGTAAGCTCAGAAGTTGTATTATGTGAAGAGGACTTATTAATTACTATGACCCAGCAGGAAGGCTATGTAACTGAGGGTGATAATGAAGTCACTGTTGTATTGGATACGAATCTGACAGAAGAACTGTTGGAAGAAGGATTTGTACGTGAATTGATTAGTAAGATCCAGACGATGCGTAAGGAAGCAGGATTTGAAGTAATGGATAAGATTGTTGTTTCCTATCAGGCAGAAGATAAGATTAATAGAATTTTTGAAAAGTTTGGAACACAGATTCAGTCAGAAGTCTTGGCAGAGAAAATCGCCTCAGGTGCAGTAACCGGATATGAAAAAGAATGGAACATTAACGGTGAGAAAGTAACACTTGGGGTAGAGAAAATACAGTAACTTAAAAGGAGAGTAACACTTTTGCTTGGTGACTACTCTCCTTTTTCTAAATATACATTAAGAAGGTATTTATACACAAGACAGGAGTGAGGATATGGAGAACAAAATATTTGAAAAGGAACAGTTTATACAGGAAGTTAAGGGAAATGTAAAGAACTTGTATCGCAAGACATTGGAAGAAGCGACAGAGCAGGAAGCGTATCAGGCAGTGGCCTATACGGTAAAGGATGTTATTATCGATCAATGGCTTGCAACACAAAAAACATTTGAAAAGGAAGATCCAAAGATTCTTTACTATATGTCCATGGAATTTTTGATGGGAAGAGCATTGGGGAATAATCTGATTAATCTGACTGCTTATAAGGAAGTCAGTGAAGCATTAAAGGAAATCGGATTTGATATTAATGCCATTGAGGACCAGGAACCGGATCCGGCTCTTGGAAATGGCGGATTAGGAAGACTGGCGGCTTGTTTTATGGAATCCTTGTCTACATTGGGGTATCCGGCGTATGGATGTGGTATTCGTTATCGTTATGGTATGTTCAAGCAAAAAATCCGGGATGGCTATCAGGTGGAGGAGCCGGATAACTGGTTGAAGGATGGTTATCCATTTGAATTGCGTCGTCCACAACGTACTTATGAAGTAAAGTTTGGCGGATATGTTCGTTCTGAAATGGACGAAAAGGGAAATGTAAAGTTTGTTCATGATGGATATCAGTCTGTAAGAGCAGTACCTTATGATATGCCGGTGATTGGATATAACAATAATATGGTAAATACGCTGATGATTTGGGATGCGGAACCAATTCAGTGTTTTGAATTGAATTCCTTCGATAAAGGAGACTATAAAAAGGCCGTGGAGCAGGAGAATCTTGCAAAGAACCTGGTTGAAGTGCTTTATCCGAATGATAATCATATTGCAGGAAAGGAATTACGCCTGAAACAGCAGTATTTCTTTGTTTCAGCAAGTGTTCAGCGTGCGGTAGCACGGTATAAAAAGTCCCATCCGGATTTACGAAAGTTACCGGAGAAGGTAGTAATTCAAATGAATGATACGCATCCGACGGTAGCTGTTGCAGAATTAATGCGTATTTTAGTGGATGAGGAAGGAATGAATTGGGATGAGGCATGGGAGATTACCGGAAAGACTTGTGCCTATACCAACCATACGATTATGTCAGAAGCATTGGAAAAATGGCCGATTGAGATTTTCTCCAGACTGCTTCCAAGAATCTACCAGATTGTAGAAGAGATAAATCGTAGATTTATATTAGATATTCAGAAGAAGTTTCCGGGAGACCAGAGAAAAATACAGAAAATGGCCATTATCTATGATGGTCAGGTTCGTATGGCAAATCTTGCTATTGCAGCAGGATATTCTGTCAATGGTGTAGCAAGACTTCATACAGATATTTTGAAGGAACGGGAGTTACATGAATTTTATGAAATGTTCCCGGAGAAGTTTAACAACAAAACAAATGGTATTACACAGAGAAGATTTTTGTACCATGGAAATCCGCTGTTGGCAGAATGGGTTAGTCGATATATTGGAAAGGATTGGGTTACAAATCTGCCTCACATTGAAAAACTGGCAATCTATGCAGATGATGAAAAGGCACAGCAGGAATTTATGAATATTAAATACCAGAATAAGCTTCGTCTGGCAGATTATATTCTGAAACATAATGGTATAGAGGTAAATCCACGTTCTATTTTTGATGTACAGGTAAAGAGACTTCATGAGTATAAGCGTCAGCTTTTAAATATTCTTCATGTGATGTATCTGTATAATAAGATAAAGGAGCATCCGGAAATGGATTTCTATCCAAGAACCTTTATTTTCGGTGCGAAAGCTGCAGCAGGATACCGGAATGCTAAACTTACCATTAAACTGATTAATAATGTGGCAAATGTAATTAATAATGATAAGAGTATCGATGGCAAGATAAAAGTTGTATTTATTGAAGATTACAAAGTTTCTAATGCAGAGTGGATTTTTGCAGCAGCAGATGTATCTGAACAGATTTCTACTGCAAGTAAGGAAGCTTCCGGAACCGGAAATATGAAGTTTATGCTGAATGGAGCTGTAACGATTGGAACTATGGATGGAGCGAATGTAGAGATTGTAGAAGAGGCAGGAGAAGAGAACGAATTTATCTTCGGTATGAGTGCGCAGGAAGTCATTGACCATGAGGCAAAGCGGGATTATGATCCAATGCAGATATTTAATAATGACCAGGAGATTCGTCAGGTACTGATGCAGTTAATTAATGGATTTTATTCCGGAAATGATTCAGAATTGTTCCGTCCATTATACAATTCTTTGCTGAATACACAGGATACGCAATATGCAGATACATATTTCATTTTGAAGGATTTCCGTTCTTACGCACAGGCGCAGGAAAAGGTAGAAGAAGCATATCGTGATGAGAAGCGTTGGGCGAAGATGGCTATATTAAATGTAGCCCATTCCGGTAAGTTTACCTCTGACCGTACGATTCAGGAATATGTAGATGATATCTGGCATCTGGATAAAGTAAAAGTAGAGATGGAATAGTAGGAGCACAAGAGTAGTTTATGAGTAAGTTACAGATAAGAAATACAATATTGTTGTTTTTAACAGCATTTATCTGGGGAACGGCTTTTGTGGCACAGAGTGTGGGAACGGACTATTTAGGTCCGTTCACCTTTAACTGTGTTAGAAGTCTGATTGGCGGAGTTGTATTGATTCCATGTATCTGGTTGCTGAGAAAGATTGCACCGTCGGAAAAAAGGGAAGAATCTAAGGTGGAAGACAAGCGACTTTTAATAGTTGGAGGAGCTCTTTGTGGATTGCTTTTATGTCTTGCAAGTAATTTTCAGCAGATGGGGATTGCTTATACTACGGTAGGAAAAGCAGGGTTTATTACAGCATTTTATATTATTATTGTGCCAATTCTGGGATTGTTTATAAAGAAGAAATGTGCACCTTCTGTGTGGATAGGAGTAGTACTGGCACTGGTAGGGCTGTATTTTTTGTGTATTACGGAAGAATTTTCGGTTGGAAAGGGAGATGCGCTGGTATTTGTCTGCGCACTTTTGTTTGCAATTCATATTTTGGTAATAGATCATTTTACAGAACTTGTAGATGGTGTAAAGATGTCATGTATACAGTTCTTTGTCTGCGGTTTTTTATCAGGAATTCCTATGTTTTTATCTGAGAACCCCAAGATTTCCGATATAATAGAGGCATGGCAACCACTGTTGTATGCAGGCATACTGTCCTGTGGAGTGGCATATACGTTGCAGATTGTAGGACAGAAAGGGATTAACCCTACGGTGGCATCCTTAATACTTAGTTTAGAGTCAGTGATTTCTGTATTAGCAGGAATGGTCGTGCTGCAACAACATTTAAGTAAAAGAGAAGTGGCAGGGTGTGTTTTGATGTTTTGTGCGATTATTCTGGCACAGTTGCCGCAGAAAAGAGAGAAAGAAGAGCAAGTAATATGAATAACAGGAAAACAAGAAAAAAATCCGGGGTTATATTGTGGATTCTGGTGATGACACTGGGAGTGTCTGTCATAACGGGATGTCAGGGCGAGGAATCACTAAAAAAGGAAAAGGAGTATCGCAAGGCAGGAATCTCCAAAATGGAAGAAGGAGATTATGCAGGTGCGGTAGAATCCTTTCAAAAGGCATTGGATCAGTCACTTGCTGTAGTAGGAGATTTGGAAATTGACATTTGTTATTATAAAGCAGCAGCTCAGTATAAAAGTGGAGATGTCGAAGGTGCATTGGAAACATATGAGGCCCTGATGAATTATGATAAGAAAAATGGAGAACCTTATTACCTGCGGGGATGTATCTACCTGAAGCAGGGAGATGTTGAAAAAGCAAAAGAGGATTTTAATAAGGCACTAGAGTTGAAGCCGAATGATTATGAACTGTATGTTTCCATTTATGAGAATCTGATTGGAATCGGAGAAACAGACGAGGCAGGAAAAATATTAGATAATGCTCTGGAAGTGAAGGGCGAGGAAGCGGAAGATTATCGGGAACGGGGACATATTTATCTGTTAAAGGGTGACTATGAAAGTGCCAGAAAAGAGCTGGATAAGGCAATAAATAAAGAAGATACCAAAGCATTGCTTTATATGGCACAGGTGTATGAGGCGCAGGGAAATTCTGCACAGGCACAGGCGTTATATGAAAGCTATTCTGCACGAAACGGTTCTGATTCCGAAGCATTGCGTACCTTAGGGGAAATGCAGATGGAGCAGGGGAATTATCAGCAGGCATTAGAATTCTTTCAAAAGGCACTTGCAGCAGAGAGTGTTACGAACGAGCAGGCAATCCGTAAAAACGAAATTATTGCATATGAGCAGTTGAGAGATTTTGCATCGGCAAAAGAAAAAATGGCGGCGTATGTAGAAGATTATCCGGAAGATGAACAGGCACAACGAGAATTTATTTTTTTACAAACAAGATAAAGTTGGGAAATAGAAATAAATGTCAGATACGAAGTTAGACCTTTTAAAAGGAAATATACTAAAATCATTAATTATTTTTGCCATACCTTTATTCATATCCAACTTATTTCAACAGTTGTACAATACAGCGGATACTATGATTGTGGGACACTTTCTGGGTGATTCCTTCTTGGCGGCTATCGGGGCATGTACAGCAGTTTATGAGTTACTGGTAGGATTTGCGCTTGGAATTGGAAATGGAATGAGTATGGTAGTGGCAAGAAGCTATGGTGCGGGAGATGAGGCGCGTTTGAAACGTGCAGTAGCTGGTTCTATCGTAATCGGTGCCGGAGTAACAGTAGTGGTTATGATAGTTTCAAAGCTTTTCCTGTATCCGCTTATGGAAATATTGCAGACTCCTCAGGAAATTATAGATGAGTCTTACTCTTACATTTCTTTGTTAACAATATGTGTGGGGGTTATGTTTGCCTATAATCTTTTGGCAGGCTTACTGCGGGCAATTGGAAATAGCGTGATGCCCTTGGTGTTTTTGGTAACATCTTCTGTCATTAATGTTGTGTTGGATGTGGTATTTATTACACAGTTTTCCATGGGAGTAAAAGGAGCGGCAGTAGCAACCGTATTAGCACAAGGAATTTCGGCATTGCTGTGTCTGCTTTATATTTTCCGAAAAACGAAATTACTGATACCGGATAGAGAACATTTTAAAATAGAGAGCAGATTGTACGGAGAATTGGTAGGTCAAGGATTGTCTATGGGCTTTATGTTGGCGATTGTGTCTACGGGAACGGTGATATTGCAATTTGCTATTAATAAGCTGGGATATCTGATTATTGCCGGTCATACAGCAGCAAGAAAATTAAGTAGTTTTTGTACAATGCCGCTTATTACACTTGCGTTGGCAACGGCTACTTTTGTATCGCAGAATCGTGGTGCAGATCAGAAAGAGAGAATTGTCAAGGCAGTACGGTATGCCAACTGGCTCTCACTCATTTGGTCAGGATTTATTACAGTGGTATTGTTTTTTACAGCGCCAGCATTGGTGAAGCTGCTATCAGGTTCAACAGAAGCGGTGGTAATTGAGAACGGAGCAAATTATTTAAGAATTAATGCACCGTTGTATTCCGTTTTAGGAATTTTGTTGGTATTGCGAAATTCATTGCAAGGATTGGGAAAAAAGATTGTTCCATTGGTGTCGAGTGTGATTGAATTGTTGGGAAAGATTGTATTTGTTGTTTTATTAATACCGACATTGAAATATTTTGGGGTTATCATTTGTGAACCGGTAATTTGGTGTTTGATGTGTGCTCAGTTAGCTTTTGCTTTTTATACAGACCCTTATATTCGAAAAAAAGAAAAATCCTTATGAGAAAGTAGATTAAAAATTCTCATAAGGATTTTTTGTTATGATTCCAGTTCCTTACAGGATTGACGCTTCACTAGTTTACAAGGCAACTGAATCTTCATGGCAGTTGCCGGATGCAGCTTTAAGATGTTAAATACGATATTGGCACCAAAGCTTCCCATGTCGTATGCCGGAGCATGAATGGTGGTCAATGGTGGAGAAGTAAAGGAAGAAAGACTGGTATCATCAAATCCCATTAGGGAGATGTCTTCCGGTACTTTTATTCCGTTGTCGTTGAGGGCCCTTAAGGCACCAATTGCAATAGGATCACTAGAAGCAATGATTGCGGTAGGCAGGTCGCCTTTTTTTATCAATTCGGTCATCATCTGATATCCGGATTCTGTTGTAAATGACTCTTCTAGCAGATATGGTTCATAAGTGATATTGTGCTCTTGACAATATGCAGTAAAGAGTTTTTTTCGCGTATCCGGAAAAAGTTGGCGGTCAGCCAGATATTCTTTTCCACCCAGAAATCCAATTTTTGTATGACCAAGCGAAGTTAAATAATCCATACCGGTGGATATTGCCTGGTCAAAGTCCAACGTGATGGTAGAAACAGTAGTATCGTTTACCGGCATATCTAAAAAGATGATATTATTTGTTAGTTCACGAAAATGTTTTACCTCAGAAGTACTGAATTTACCCACGCAGACCAATGCATCTACGGATTTGAGAGCATCCATGTAGTTGACATCTGCTTTATAGGTGCGGACTACATGAATACAGTTCTGCATGCAAAAGTCCTCAATGCCTTGACGAATCAGTAAATAGTAATTATCTTCTAATTCCTGCTGTGGGGAGAACCATTGTACGATGCCGAGTGTATAGGCAGAACGATTGGAAGCTCTTGATTTTTTCTTATATTTCAAGGTATTTGCCGTGTCCAATACTTTTTGTCGTGTTTCAGGAGCTACATTCAGTGTACTGTCATTGTTCAGAATTCTTGAGACGGTAGCTGAAGATACTCCTGCGGCTTCTGCAATATCTTTAATGGTAGCCATTTGATATCCTCCATAACGTTAAATCTAAATAAAGTATAGCAAAAAAGTAAGAAAAAGAAAAGGGAAATTTACTAAATTTACTAAAATAAAAAACAAAAATATAGTAAATTTCAATATATAATTTTAGTAAATATATTGACTGTTTACTAAAAGGAGGATATAATAAGGATAACGAATAACAATAAAGTGAAAGGGCGGGGGAATAGGATGGAAGAGACGAAGGTATTATTGGGTGAAATTGAAACAGGACAGTATGATGAAAGATTGAAAGCAATCTATGTAGATGAGACGATGGTGCCTTATCAAAAAGAACGTTTTCAAAAGGGAATTTGTAAGTTCGAAGAACTGTATGGAGCAGGTGAGGTAGAGGTTTACAGTGCACCGGGCAGAAGTGAGGTTGGAGGAAACCATACAGACCATCAGCATGGTGAAGTGTTAGCTGCATCCATCAATTTAGATGCAATTGCTGTGGTAAGAAAAATGCAGAATAATGTGATTGAGTTGTTGTCCGAGGGTTATGAAAAGATTTGTGTAGATTTGTCTGATTTGGAGAAAAAAGAGGAAGAAGAGGGGACCTCTATTGGAATTATTCGTGGAATGATTTACGGTTTGAAAAAGAATGGTCATAAGATTGGGGGATTTCAAGCTTATGTTACCAGTGACGTGTTAAATGGTGCAGGAATGTCAAGTTCCGCAGCCTTTGAGACGTTGGTAGGAACAATTATTTCAGGACTCTATAATGGTATGGAGATTAGTCCGGTAGAGATTGCACAGGTGGCGCAATATGCAGAAAATGTATTTTTTGGAAAACCATGTGGATTGATGGATCAGATGGCTTGTTCCGTTGGTGGACTAATTCATATTGATTTTGCAGATCTTAAGAATCCTATGGTAGAAAAGGTAGAAGTAGATTTTGACGTTTATCATCATAGCTTGTGTATTACCGATACCAAGGGATCTCATGCAGATTTGACAGATGATTATGCTCTGATTCCACAGGAAATGAAGAAGGTTGCTTCTTTCTTTGGAAAAGAGTTTTTACGTGAAGTGGATGAAAAAGAGTTTTATAAAAATATTGCAAAGCTTCAGAAGGAGTGCGGAGATCGTGCGGTTTTGCGTTCTTTGCATTTCTTTGAAGAGGATAAGAGAGTAGAGCAGGAAGTGAGCGCATTAAAGAACGGTGATTTTAAGGGATTTTTACAGACAGTGAAGGCTTCAGGTAATTCTTCTTTTAACTATTTGCAGAATGTGTATACGAATAAGGATGTGCAGAATCAGGGAGTCTCCATTGGTCTGGCTGTTAGTGAGAGCATTTTAAAAGAACATGGAGTAAGTCGTGTTCATGGAGGAGGATTTGCCGGAACGATTCAAGCATTTGTAGAGGATAGTTTTGTGGAAACTTATCGCGAAGTGTTAGATAGTGTGTTTGGCGAGGGTGCCTGCCACGTATTGAAAGTCAGACCTTTTGGTGGAATCAAAGTGATGTAAGAAGGGATGGGGATTACTATGGTAAATGAGGCAATTAAAAAACTGGTATGTTATGGATTGGAAAATAATCTAATTTCAGAGGAAGATGTAATTTTTACTACCAACCGGTTATTGGAAGTGTTAAAAATAGAAGAGTATGAGGAACCGGAGACAGAGTATCATAACGTAGAACTAGAACCTGTCTTAAAGGAATTATTGGATTATGCTTATGAAACAGGTGTGTTAGTGGAAAATGGCGTGGTGTATCGTGACCTGTTGGATACGAAGCTGATGGCACAGCTGATGCCAAGACCAAGTGAGGTAATTGCAAAGTTTTGGAACGTTTATGAATCGGAGGGACCAAAGGCAGCTACCGATTTATATTATAAGTTGAGTCAGGACAGTGATTATATCCGTCGTTACCGTATTGCAAAGGATGTAAAGTGGAAGGCGGAAACGGAATATGGAGAGATGGATATTACCATTAACCTTTCTAAGCCGGAAAAGGACCCAAAAGCCATTGCGGCGGCGAAGAATGCAAAGCAGAGTGGTTATCCGAAATGTCTGTTGTGTATGGAAAATGAAGGATATGCAGGAAGAATCAATCATCCGGCACGCCAAAATCATCGTATTATTCCGGTGACGATTCAGGATAGTAAGTGGGGATTTCAATATTCACCATATGTGTATTACAATGAACACTGTATTGTGTTTAATTCCAAGCATATTCCAATGAAGATAGAGCATGGGACTTTCTGTAAGCTGTTTGACTTTGTAAAACAGTTTCCACATTATATTGTAGGTTCTAATGCTGATTTGCCTATTGTTGGTGGGTCAATTTTAAGCCATGACCACTTTCAGGGTGGAAGTTATGAATTTGCTATGGCAAAGGCACCGGTAGAACGTGAATTTGCCGTAAAAGGATTTGAAGATGTAAAGGCCGGAATTGTAAAATGGCCCATGTCTGTGATTCGTCTTTCCGGTGAGGACACAGAACGCATTATTACGCTTGCAGATGTGATTTTGAATGCATGGCGTGGATATACGGATGAAGTAGTATTTATTTTTGCGGAGACAGAGGGAGAACCACACAATACCATTACTCCGATTGCCAGAAAGCGTGGAGAAAAGTATGAACTGGATTTGGTATTGCGTAACAACATTACCACAGAGGAACATCCACTTGGGGTATATCACCCTCACGCAGAGTTGCATCATATTAAGAAGGAAAACATCGGACTAATTGAGGTGATGGGACTTGCAGTGCTTCCGGCAAGGTTAAAAGGTGAGATGGAAACGCTTGCCGATGCTATTGTAACCGGTAAGGATATTCGGGCAGATGAGAGTATTGAAAAACATGCAGACTGGGTAGAAGAGTTCTTGCCAAAATATGATGGGATTACAAGGGAAAATGTGACGGAAATCCTGCATAAAGAAATTGGGCTTGTGTTCAGCAAGGTACTGGAGCATGCTGGCGTGTATAAAAGAACAGAAGAAGGTCAGAAAGCATTTGACAGATTCATTCAGTCTTTGAACGAATAAGAATGAAAAAAGAGGCAGCATACTTAAAAATTTGGTATGCTGCCTTTTCATCAATTCATGTTTTGGTTTAACTCAGCCAATTTACCTTTGACACCCTCAGAAATATTTTTTACTACGTCGGCTTCAGCCACGATTTCCTCTGTGCATGCTGCAAGATTAGATAGACGGTCGTTGATATCTTTGATAGCATGTGTAAGTTCATCGGCTTCTTTCATAAGCATTTTAACCGCTTTCATGATTTCCATACGATTTAAATCACTTTCATTTGCCATGGCGCGACTGGATTCGGATAAGGCCTTGATTTCGTCTGCTACGACGGAAAAGCCTCTGCCTGCTTCACCGCTTCTGGAAGCTTCTACTGCGGCATTTAGTGCTAACAGATTCGTTTGATTTGCAATTTTTTCTATGCCGAGATTATTGGTTTCTAAGCTGTGAAGTAGAGTTCCGATGCTTTCAAAGGAGGTGTTCAATGTATCGCAAAATTCAGAGATTTTCATCATGGCACCGCTGATTTCGGTACTTTCTTCTGCATTGATATTATTGCCTTTTAGCATTTCATCAATGGAATGATTCAGTGTTTCAAAATCTTCTTCAATAAAGCGAGAAATTTCCTCATTTTTTTGTAGAATTTTCTGGTTCTGGGTTTCTATCTCTTCTGCAAAGTTTTCCATCTCATCTTTGATGAAATGAATACAGTTTCCCGGTATGTTAGTTCCATTGTAAATGGCAGTTGCCATTTCTTTACAATTATTATAACCACAAGCACCACAGTTAATCATACGGCTTGCCGGTTCTATTTTATTCATTTTACGGAACACAATTTCTAAGTCGGATGGCAAAGGTGTGTGAAGGGAAACTTCATTTGATTTATTCGTATAGTTTCGCATGAAATCTTTTAGGTCAAGCCTGGAAAACTTCATATTCAACAGTCTTAGCCTGTTTTTAGGCGATAAGTGTCTGGAAAAAGGTGTAAAGAAAGATTTTTTCTTGCTTGTGTTCTTGATTTTTTGCAAGGAATAATAGGTGTCTTCTGAAAGGGACTTGTCTGCTTCGATACCGGTACCATAGAGGCAACCTTTGTCGCAATTTAAAATATCTACCATAAATGGGAGAGGGGCATTTTGTTCCATACGCTTTTTATAATCCTCTAGGAAATGATAAGCGTGTCTTTCGCCTTCTACCTGACGGATAAAGACCTCTTCTCCACAAAACCAGTATACATTCTCTTTTAATCCCCCGGGCATAGGATAAATAGAGCCTAGTCCATATTTTATCTCATCTTTGATAGGTTCTCCTTGAATCTGATGTTTCCTTACATATTCCATGAAGTGGTCAAAGGTCAGATTATAGGATACATATCCATGCGTATTTGGATCATTGATTTCTGTTTTCTTGGCAATACAAGGACTGATAAATGCCAGCTTATCTGAGAGTTTCATATATTTTTTTGCATAGATGGCAGCACACATAAGTGGACTTTGTACAGGAACTAGGTACGGAATAAGTTCCGGAACATAGTGTTCAATATAATTTACGATAGCTGGGCAAGGTTGGGAAATCCCGCCTTTGAATTGATTTTTTGCAATGTAATTAATGTATCCCCAGGTAGTAATATCTGCACCAAAGCTTACATTAATAAAGTGATTTACCCCAAGTTTTTTTAATCCACCAAGAATACTGGCATATTCATCCGGATAATTAGCCAGAAAAGCGGGTGCAATCAGGACAGAAATTTGTTCGCCTTGTTTTAAGTCTGAAAAAAAACGTTCCGTATCGTCTAAAAAGCTTCTTGCATGATGTTCGCATTCATCGAAACATGCGCCGCATTTAATACAATTTTCTCCATGGACCTCCACTCTTTGGGTTCCGTCAGAAGCGGTTATAGAATAGTTTGCTGTAAGAACCGGACAAATGGAAATGCAACGATTGCAGCCCTGGCACTTTTCGTTAGTATAGACCAAGGATTTTTTTGTTGTTTCATTCATGGTATGATTCCCCCTTGTAATTCTGTGACTGTTCACAGAGCGCCAATATTTTTGTCATATAGAGAAATTGTAACGCATTTTAAAGAATATGGCAATAAATCACAAAAAAATAAATTAAAGTAAAAGAAAATTAGTTGTAAAAATGGTGTAATGCAAAAGTAAAAACGTACAAATTTGACAAAAAAGAGTTTTGGCAGTACAATAATTACATATTTATTAGGTAAAGTGCACAATACTGGGTGAACGCGTAAAGGGGATGAAAATGAAGATGCAAATCATAGAAGAGGAGCAGTTACAATTTTTTTTAGATCATGCGCTTGAAATGGTGTTTGCGTTCAGGGGAAATGGAGAGATTATCTATGCCAATAAAATAGCAAAGGAACAGCTTGAGTGGGGCACAGAACTATGTAATCAGCGGATTACTGATATATTTCCTCAAAATTTCAAAGAAGTAGGAGAGGGGTTTGAGACAGATTGTATCTTCGGAGGGGAAAAGCAGGAACTGATGGCATATCGCAAAAACAATACTTGTTTTCCGGTCTATGTTCGGTTGATGAAGCAAGAAGCAGAGCCTGCTATCTACCTTTGTATGGCATATAATATTTCGGAAAAAGTAATGCTTGGTAAAAAACTTCAACAGGCGCAACAGGAGATAGAGGCAGCGTACAAAACAAAATCGGAATTTGTGGCCAATATTACCCATGAACTTCGAACACCGGTAAATGGGATATTGGGAAATACAAAAGAATTAATAAGTATGGAGAAGGAAGAGAAAAAGTTAGGCCTGCTGAAACTGATAGAATATAGCTGTAAAAATATGAATGCCCTTATTAATAATATTTTGGACTTTGCTAAGTTAGAGTCGGGAAAGTTTACGCTAGAATCCAGAAAATTTAATCTATACCATATGATAGATTATGTAAAACGTAACCATCGAAATAAAATTACAGAAAAAGGGGTGGAGTTTTTAGTAACAATTTCACCGGAGGTACCGGAGTATATTGTAGGGGATGAACTGAGAATTATACAAATCTTAAATAATTTGTTATCAAATGCTTGTAAATTTACATCTGTAGGAAAAATAGTTCTAGAGGTTATTAAGACAGCACAGTATGACAATCGGGTAGAACTATTTTTTATGGTGATTGATTCGGGAATCGGAATTAGTAAGGCAAATCAGGATAAGTTATTTAAAAGTTTTTCACAGGTGGATGCGTCTATTACCAGAAAGTATGGCGGAACAGGGTTGGGACTGAATATTTGTAAGCAACTTGTGGAAATGATGGATGGCGATATTTCTGTGGAAAGTAAGGAAAATGTAGGAAGTACCTTTCTTTTTCATATATGGGTAGAAGTTCCGAAAGAGGAAAACGGTCAGATACAGGATAGTCAAAATAAGGATGAGATATTACAGAAATTGAGAGGCCTTACAGAGAAAAATACAAGTGAAAAGATTTGGAGATACGGAGAAGAGGAGAATTTACAAGAATTACAGAAGAAAATGTCAAAGTTGATTCTTAGTATAGAAATGGAGAACTGGGAGAAGGCAGAAGGATTTGCGGATACGGTCAGAAAATTGACAGAGGAAGCACCAAAAGAAGTTAAGACGGCGGCTCTCAGACTAAAGATGGCAGTGCAAAAAGCGGATTATGAAAAGGCAACTGCTACCTTTGAAGCACTTCAGTCACTGATATAAATGCTGGGAGGAATTTCTATGGTGAGCGAAAACAGAGAAAAAGATGTGACAAACATTCTTATCGTGGATGATTTAGAAGTGAATCGGTTTACCTTAAGAGATATTATTGCGGATATGGGGCATCGACCGATATTGGCAGAAAGTGGTGAACAGGCGCTAAAACTGATACAGCATTTTTCGATACAACTGATTATTTCGGACATTGCAATGCCTGGAATGGATGGATTTGAATTCTGTAGGAAGGTAAAAGATAATCCGGATACAAGGGAAATACCAATTATTTTTATCTCTGCATTTGACAATCCGGATGATATGATAAGAGGATTTGCATTGGAGGGCGAGGATTATATTACCAAACCTTTTATCCCGGAAGTGATAAGAGCAAGAATAAAAGTTCATTTAAAGTTGTCGGAGGCAAAAGCCAGTCTGGTAGAAATGAATCGGAAACTTCAGGTTTTGGTAAGTGAGCAGATTAAGCAGATGGAAGCGGAGAAAAGAAATGTTCTCTATGCACTTCTTCGTGTGGCAAGGGAAACAGCAAACTATGATGAAAATCATATGGAGCGTCTTTGCTATAACAGTAGAATTTTAGCAGAAGCTATGCAGTTATCGACACGGTATGGGGAAGTGATATCTGATGGGTTTATAGATACATTGGAGCTTGCTGCACCGTTGTGTGATATAGGAAATGTGGCTGTTCCATGTGAGATTTTTCATAAGAAATCAGCATTAACCGTGGAAGAAGAAAAGGTTATGCGAAAGCATACTACAATTGGAGCAAAGATACTTCGGGATATTAATCAGGCAGGAGAATATAATGACTTTATTCAAATGTCAGTTGATATTGCAAATTATCACCATGAGAATTGGGATGGGACAGGATATCCGGAAGGAATGAAAGGGGAAGAAATACCGTTATCTGCTCAGATTGTGGCGTTAGTAAGTGAGTATTGTGCTTTGATGGAAGAGAGAACCTATCGGGGAATGTACGATAAAGAGAGTGCTTTTCAAATTATGCAACAAGAGGTTGGGATAAAGTTTAGTCCCGATATGTTTTATGTTTTGAAAAAAATATACAAGCAGTTACGCTAGGAAAATATGACAGTTTAGAGGATTGATGTGACATGCAAAAGATTAAAGTATTAGTTGTGGAAGACTCTTATGTATTTCGAGAGCTTCTTGTGCAAAATCTCAATAAAGATCCTGCAATTCAGGTGGTGGCCACAGCGGGAGATCCTTACGAAGCAAGGGATGCAATTGTAACATACAAACCGGATGTTATGACTCTAGATATAGAACTTCCGCGAATGAGTGGTATTGAATTTTTGAGAAAATTAATGCCTCAATATCCAATGCCGGTAATTGTAATTAGTGCATTAAGTGATAAGGTGTTTGATGCACTTGGGGCAGGAGCAGTTGATTTTGTGGCTAAGCCGGTTGTTTCTGACAAACAACAGATAGAAGAATTTGTTTCGAAGGAATTACCGGATAAGATTAAGATTGCCGTCAAGGCACATGTGAGTAGGGTAAAGCATAAAAATGTTGTTCCAAGGCAACCGGTGCAGAATAATGCAACCAAAAAGAATCTCATCATAGCCATAGGAGCATCTACAGGAGGAACGGAGGCAATCGCAGCGGTGTTGCAGGAATTTGGTACGGATATTCCGGGAGTGGTAGTGGTACAGCATA
The DNA here is from genome assembly GCF_001940225.2 of Roseburia sp. 499. Taxonomy (NCBI): domain Bacteria; kingdom Bacillati; phylum Bacillota; class Clostridia; order Lachnospirales; family Lachnospiraceae; genus Roseburia; species Roseburia sp. 499. Next base: position 2,477,541 of record NZ_CP135164.1, on the reverse strand, counting down.
TGCCCGCAGGGTTTACGGAAATGTTTGCCGGGCGGCTAAATGATAAATGCAATGTAAAAGTGAAGGAGGCAAAAACGGGAGATGTTGTATTGCCCGGACAGGTATTGATAGCACCGGGGGGAGATGCGCATATGGAAATTGTGAGGGTAAATGATACATATCAGGTTATTTGCAAAAGAGGAGCAAAAGTGAATGGACACTGTCCGTCAGTAGATGTACTTTTTCAGTCCGTTGCAAAAGTGGCAAGAGAAAATGCCATAGGTATTATTTTAACCGGTATGGGAGGAGATGGAGCAAAGGGACTTTTGGAAATGAAAAATGCCGGAGCAAAAACCATCGGGCAGGATGAATCTACTTGTGTGGTATATGGTATGCCAAAAGTTGCCTATCAATTAGGTGCTGTTGAATATCAGGAACAGTTGCCAAATATAGCAAGAAGAACATATCAAATATTGCGGAATATGTGAGGTGAGCAAGATGAGAATTTTATTAGCGGAAGATGATTTTGTAACTAGAAAATTTATGGATAGTTTTTTATCGAAGTATGGAGAATGCGACGTGACTGTGGATGGTATGGAAGCAGTAGATGCATTTTTAATGGCATTGGAAGAGGATGAACCCTATGACCTGGTATGCTTAGATATTATGATGCCTGTCATGGATGGATACCAGGCTTTGGTGGGGATTCGGAATTTGGAAAAAGAGAGGAATATTCCGGAGGATAAGGCGGTAAAGGTAATTATGACAACGGCCTTAAATGATGAAAAAAACGTAAAAATGGCATTTGACCTTGGTTGTACCATTTATTCCGGTAAGCCAATTGATCAAGCAAGATTCGAGCAGGCGTTAAAAAAACTTGGTCTAATCTAGAAAGGAGTACAACATGGCAGAAGAGTTTAATACAGAAGGCATGCTGGATATGTATCTGTTTGAAAATGGGCAACTCTTAGAGCAGCTTCAGGAAACAGTGCTTGAACAAAAAGATGCCGAGTGTTTTGACGAGGAAAGCATAAATGAAATTTTTCGTACCATGCATACGATAAAAGGCTCCTCAGGTGTCATGATGTTCGAAGATATTACAGCCGTGTCGCACAAACTAGAAGATGTATTTTATTATTTGAGAGAATCCCATCCGGATAATGTTCCGCATCTGGAGTTGGTAGAACATGTACTTTCGGTAGCAGATTTTATTACAGATGAAATGGATAAAATTCAAAACGGTGGAACAGCAGACGGAGATGCCAGTGAAATTATCGCATCTCTTGACGAGTTCCTAAACCGCATCAAAGGTGGAGCAGGAGAAAAGGGAAAAGATATTAAAGAAAATGTTCATGAGGAGCCAAAACAGTTTTATTTGGCACCTATGACAACTAGTGCCAGTCATTTTTATAAAATATATTTGACCTATAATCCGGGAATTCAGCTCGCTAATGTGCATGCCTATAAAATAGTATATGCATTAAAGGAAATGGCGGAAGATTTGATGTATTTTCCGGCGGACATTATATCCAATGAAAAGAGCGCAGACGAAATCTTAGAGAACGGATTTAAGGTGCTTTTGCAGACCCAGAGTAGTGAAACGGACATCAGAGCTATTGTGCAAGAAGGGTATGATTTGCAAAAGGTAGAGATTTATGAATGTAATGAAAAGGAATTTAAACAGGGATTTGATAGTGTTGGTACAGAAATCCGCATCGACCTTGAGTCCAGCTTAGAAGAAATAGAAGCCAGGGCAGAGCAAAAAGAGAAGGGTACTGCAAAGCCAAAGGAAGAAAAGCCCATAGCCCCCGGAGACTTTGTAATTGAATCGAAAGGACCGGGGAAAGCAACAAAGCTGGCAAAGGATAAACCGAAGAAAGCTGAAAAGACAAGTTTTATCAGTGTAGATGTAAGTAAAATGGATATGCTGATGGATCTGATTGGAGAATTGGTAATTGCAGAATCTGTGGTGTTGCAGAATCCGGATTTGAAGGTTCCTGGACTTAAATTGGATAATTTCAATAAAGCAGCCGGGCAGATGTCGAAGATTTCAACAGATTTGCAGAATGTAATTATGAGTATGCGAATGGTTCCTCTAACCAATACATTCCAAAAGATGAATCGTATTGTATTTGATGTATCCAGAAAGCTTGGAAAAGATGTGGAGTTTGAAATGATTGGAGAACATACAGAGGTGGATAAGAATATTATTGAACATATTTCAGACCCTCTTATGCATCTTGTGAGAAATGCTCTCGATCATGGAATTGAATCTAATGAAGAACGAGCGGAGAAAGGAAAGACAGAAAAGGGAAAAGTAACTCTTTCTGCAAAAACAGAGTCCGGAAAAGTCTGGATAGGAGTCAAAGATAACGGTGGGGGACTTGACCGAAATAAAATCATGGCAAAGGCAAGAAAACAGGGACTCTTGGATTATACAAGGGACGATAGTTCCTATACAGATAAGGAGGTATATCAGTTTATTACACTTCCGGGATTTTCTACCAATGAGAAGGTAACAGAGTATTCCGGACGAGGCGTTGGTATGGATGTAGTTGTTTCCAACTTACAGGCAATCGGAGGAACATTGGAAATTGATAGTGTGCCGGGGGAAGGCAGTCTTATGAATCTTAAAATACCACTTACCCTTGCTATTATTGATGGGATTGTTATGGAGGTTGGAAATTCTTCCTTTGTAATAGAAACCGGAGCAGTGAAAGAATTTGTAGGAATTCGTGAAAATCATTTGGTACAGAAGCCGAATGGAGAAGAATTTGTTATGATTCGTGGAGAGTGTTTTCCGGTGCTTCGAGTCGGAGAGTGGTATAACCTTAAGGATTACAAGGCGGATGCGGAAGATGGAATGTTGATTATCACAGAAGTGGAAAATCAAGTGATGTGTCTGTTGGTTGACCGACTCATAGGAAAGCAGGAAATTGTAGTAAAGCCAATTCCGGAGTATATAAAGAAAGTAAAGGGATTGTCCGGATGTACGCAATTAGGTGATGGCAGTATAGCTCTTATTTTAGACCCTGCAGGCTTATTGGAATAAAGGTGAAAGGGGTGAATGCAATGGGTGAATTTGATACACAGAAAGGAAAGTATATAACCTTCAAATCTGGAAGTGAGTATTATGGCATTAAGATTCAGTATGTAAATGAAATCATTGTGTTTCAGAAAATCACAGAAATGCCGGAATGCGAAGATTATATAAAAGGGTTGATTAATCTGCGTGGAAAAATTATTCCTGTGGTGGATGTAAGGCTTAGGTTTAAGCAAGAACCAATTGAATACAATGACAGAACGTGTATCATTGTGCTAAATGTAAATAGTATGGTAGTGGGACTGATTGTAGAAAAAATAGCTGAAGTGGTGGAGATTCCGGAAGAAAATATTCTTCCGGCGCCATCCATTGGGAATACAGAAAAAAGACAGAATGCATTTGTGTATGCGGTAGGAAAAGTTGGTGATGATGTAAAGCTTTTACTAGATCCGGAAAAGTTACTAAATGATGAAGATTTATCCGTAGTGGAACGAATGAATGAAGAAACAACAGAAAAGGGAGAGTGACCAAAATGAAGAATGTGAAGGTTAAAACAAGGTTAATCGGTGGATTTGTCGTTATTGATGTGGTGATAATTATTAGTCTGCTTTTAGGGTATTCCACAGCATCGAATATTATAACGGTAGATGACCCACAGCATTATTTACAGAATTATAAGATATTTTGTTTAGGTGCATTGGTAGTGTCATTAGCCTTTGCTGGATACATTTCCATATCTTTGACCAGAATGATTGATCGCTCTGTGAAACAACTTTCACAAGTGGCGCACCAGATTGCAGTAGGAAAAGTAAATGTGGAAATTGAAAAACATGGAAATAATGAATTTGGTAAATTACTGGATGATTATCAGAAAGTAGTAGATAATATCCGATATCAATCAAATATTGCGGAAGAGGTGGCTAATGGAAATCTGACAGTGGATGTTATTTCAAAATCTGAGAATGATGTATTGGGAAATGCCATGAAGAAATTAGTAAGTCGTAATCAGAGTGCATTATCAAATATTAGTGATGCAGCCTACCAGGTTATGACAAGTTCTTCGGAGGTGGCAAGTGCCAGCGAGGCACTGGCGCAGGGCTCTACAGAACAGGCAAGTGCGATAGAACAGATTACTGCTTCCATGGATGATATTGCAGAAAAGACCAGAACAAATGCTTCAGAAGCAAATGAAGCAGCTAATTTAATAGGACAGACCATTGTTGAAGTAAAGCAGGGAAATAAACAAATGCAGGATATGATGGTTGCTATGAAGGATATTAATAATTCTTCTGAAAGTATTTCCAAAATTATAAAGGTAATTGATGATATTGCATTTCAGACCAATATTCTTGCTTTGAATGCAGCAGTGGAAGCCGCAAGAGCCGGAGAGGCAGGAAAAGGATTTGCAGTAGTTGCAGAGGAAGTAAGAAATCTGGCAGCAAAAAGTGCACAGGCAGCAGCAGAAACAGCGGAACTTATCGAAGATTCTATTCAAAAAGTAGGAGCAGGTTCCAAAATTGCAGATGAAACGGCAAAAGCCTTAGAGGCAATTACAGAAGTGGTACATAAAAGTGAGGTTATTATCAATGGAATTTCGGATGCCTCCAATTATCAGGCACAGGCAATTGAGCAAATTGATCAGGCAATTGAGCAGGTATCCCAAGTAGTACAGAATAATTCAGCTACCAGTCAAGAGTGTGCGGCAGCTAGTATGGAGTTGTCAAATCAGGCAAATAGAATGCGCAGTTTGCTTTCTGCATATACCTTAGGAAACCAGACAAATGTGAACGCTACACCTGACTTCGATGAACGAAATGAACAGATTATTTCTTTGGAGGGCTAAGTTGGAAAATACGAAACAAGAATTTGTCCTTGGAGATTTAGATGTGCAAAATGGAATAATATACTGCGGTGGAAAAGACAGGTATATAAATATTTTGCAGGTATGTTGTGATACAGCAGAGGATAACGAAAGACAGATAGAAGCGTCGTTTGAAAAAGAAAATTGGAAAGAATATATCATTGCTGTTCATGGACTCAAAAGTTCTATGAAAAGTATTGGTGCAAAAGAACTTTCCGATTGCGCAAAGAGTCTGGAAATGGCAGGAAGAGAAGGGGATATCAAGTATATTCAGGAGAATCATAGAAATATGATGCAGGAATATAGAAGAGTCATGAAAATGATACAGGAAAGTCCCTTTGTTGAAAAGCCGGAGAGAAAGACATGTTCGGTGACAGGCGAAGATGGTCCGCTGTTGGAAGAACAGCTGTTTATTCAGAGGATAGAGAACTTTGAAACTGCTGTATACAGTCTGGATAGTAATGAAATGCTTGAAATCCTGAAGGAGTTACAGAAATATCAATATGCGGGAGTTATGTTAGCAAAGCCGTTGTCTGTCATTGTTCGTAAAGTGGAACAACAAGATTATATGTCTGCATTGGATTATATGACCAAGCTTAAAATAGAATTGGACAGAAGAAAAAATGAGTAAAGAAGAACCCATCAGACCAATCGTATGGTTTGATGGGTTCTATGATATTTTAGTGACAGCTGTGAGAACCACATTCATGGTCGCCACAACTATGGCCTTCTTCATGAGAATGGTGACTACACATGGTATTTGGATCATAGACTAATTGTCCTTTTAAAAAGGATTCAACCTGAGCATCAGCATCTCCGGTAGCTCCCGGATATAACTGAATACCTGCTTCTGCCAATGCGTTTCTGGCACCGCCACCAATGCCGCCGCAGATTAAGACATCTACACCGCCACCGAACAGAAATCCTGCTAAGGCACCATGTCCTTGTCCGTTGGTATCTACAATTTCAGAAGAGATAATTTTACCATCTTCTACATTATAAACCTTAAATTGTTGCGTATGCCCAAAGTGTTGGAATACTTGTCCATCTTCATATGTAACTGCAATTTTCATAGTATGTGTGTCCTTTCTGGATGCAGTTTTTCCGGTTTGACAATTTTGCGGATAGGAGCAGCGTTGTCGGGAACAGAGTTGATAAGAGCCACCCTCAATGGTGAGAGGTGTGCCTTCTACCAAAAAACGTGCCAGTTTACGTCTTGCCTGAGTATAGAGAGCCTGAATTGTGGTTCTTCCTGTACCCATTTGTGCTGCTGCTTCCTGTTGCGTCATTCCCATATAATCCAACAGGCGGATTGTTTCATATTCTTCTACACTTATGAGCAATCCTTGGTGTGTGTGTGAAACTTGTTCCTGTGAATAAAAATGGGTGCATGCCGGAAGGCGGCAGACACGTCTGGGTTTATTTGGTCTTGGCATAAGCGCGTCCTTTCTGTTTCAAAAACTGCATTCTGTAAATTGTATTTTAATAGTATTCTTGGATATTATAGAACCATTATTGACATATGTCAATAATAAAAACATTGTTTTCGTCTTGACATAGATTTCATAACACGCTATGATAAGAGCAGTTGAGATAGAAAGGTGGTTAAAGGATGATTATTATTTCCTGTTAATTCAATGAATTGAAGAAGCATATCAATGAATGGAAATGCGATAGCGTGTTTCTGTTGTTTTTGGTACACGTTGGTATGCCCCGTTAGCAGGAAATTCTAATATCTTTTATCACGATACCGGAAGAGATGTAAGGAGTTCTTACATCTCTTTTTAGTTTATAGGAAATTGCGTTGCAATCCCTATAAACTAAAAAGTGCTCCGCAAAAGATGCGCACCTCGCGGAGATGAAGATAGTCGTAAACGACACCGCTCGGGTGCGACGAATTTCGCAAGCGAAAAATACCTGTTTATGGGGCAGCCATCTACGAGAAGGAGTGATGGATATGTCCAGAATAGATGTAAGTAATTTAACGTTTTATTATGAAGGAAGTTATGAAAATATTTTTGAAAATGCGTCTTTCCAGATTGATACAGATTGGAAACTGGGATTTATCGGGAGAAACGGAAGAGGAAAGACTACATTTTTAAATTTACTTTTGGGAAAATATGAGTATACGGGAACAATTTCAAAGAGTGTAGAATTTGATTATTTTCCTTACGAAGTAAAAGATAAGACAAGGCAGACCATTGAAATTGTGGAGGAGATTTATCCCCAATATGAATTTTGGGAGTTATGTCGGGAATGGTCTTATTTGAAAGGAACAGATGATGTGTGGTTTCGCCCTTTTGACACGTTGAGTCATGGAGAGCAGACAAAGGTACTTTTGGTAGTATTGTTTTTAAAAGAAAATCATTTTCTGCTGATTGATGAATCCACCAATCATTTGGATATGGAGACACGTCAGGTGGTTTGCGATTACCTGAAAAGAAAAAAAGGATTTATTCTGGTGTCTCATGACCGAACATTTTTGGATGGATGCATCGACCATGTGCTTTCCATTAACAAAAATAATATTGAGGTAGTAGCCGGTAATTTTTCCAGCTGGTGGGAAAATAAACAGCGACAGGATGCATTTGAACTGGCAGAAAACGAAAAACTGAAAAAAGATATCAGACGTCTTACAGCAGCGGCACGTCAGGCGGAAAACTGGGCAGATAATGTAGAATCCACCAAGATTGGAAAGAAGTCTTTTAAGTATGAAAAATGTATTGATACCAGAGCCTATGTAGGAGAAAAGTCCAGAAGAATGCAGAGCCGCCGTAAGAATCTGGAGCGACGTAGGGAAGCAGAGATTGAAGAAAAGTCGAAGCTATTGAAAAATATCGAATCTCAGGAAGAGATTCGCTTGGTGCAGGCAAAGCATCACAAGGAATTATTGGTAGAAGCAAAGGATTTGACATTACGTTATGGCGAAAAAGAGGTCTGCAGTGGAATATCCTTTGAACTGCATCAGGGAGACTGCCTGGTATTAGAAGGGCATAATGGGTGTGGAAAATCATCTGTAATTCGTGCTATCCTTAAGGTAACGGAAACCGCACAGGAAAAACAAACGTCAGAGAGTTTGGAAAGACTGCAAATGGATGGAAAATTAGAATTGGCAAGTGGGTTAAAGATTTCTTACGTTTCTCAGGATACTTCGTATTTACAGGGAAAATTGCAGGATTATATTATTCAGGAAAAAATAGACGAGACATTGTTTAAACAGTTTTTGCGAAAAATGGATTTTGCAAGAAGTCATTTTGAAAAGCGGATGGAGGAATTTTCCGAAGGGCAGAAGAAGAAGGTACTTCTGGCAAGAAGTCTTTGCGACCAGGCACATGTGTATATCTGGGACGAGCCGCTTAATTTTATTGATATTTTTTCCAGAATGCAGTTAGAAGAACTGATTTTGAAATATCGCCCAACGATGATTCTGGTAGAACATGATAGGACATTTGTGGAACGGGTAGGAACAAAGATAATAAAAATGTAAAGATGTTGCAGAAAGGCGGAATGTAATGAAAGAACCATTTAAAATAGAAGAGGTAGAGGAAAAAGTTATATTGGTAGGAGTCAGCCTGAGTGATGGTGATGATGCGGAGGATTCCTTATTGGAACTTGCAGAGTTAGTAAAAACGGCAGGAGCAGAGGTGGTAGGAACCGCCATCCAAAGCAGAGATTCCATCCATCCGGGAACTTATGTGGGGAAAGGAAAACTTCAGGAAATTCGGCAGATGATAATAGAATTCGGAGCTACCGGAATCGTATGTGATGATGAATTATCCCCGGCACAGATAAGAAATATGGAAGATGAATTAGACACCAAGGTTATGGACCGTACCTTGATTATTTTGGATATTTTTGCAGCCCGTGCATCCACTAGTGAGGGTAAAATTCAGGTAGAATTGGCACAATTAAAATATCGACTCAGCAGATTGACGGGATTGGGAATTTCCCTGTCCCGACTGGGTGGCGGAATTGGAACAAGAGGACCGGGAGAAAAGAAGCTGGAGATGGACCGACGTTTGATAAAGAACCGGATTGCACAGTTGAATCGGGAACTGGAAGAAGTACGAAAGCACAGAGAGGTTACGAGAGGGCAGCGTAGCCGCAATCAGACAAAGGTAGCTGCTATTGTAGGATATACCAATGCAGGGAAGTCTACGCTTTTAAATACCATGACAAATGCTCAGGTGTTAGAAGAGGATAAGTTGTTTGCAACTTTGGATCCTACTACAAGAAATTTAAAGCTGGATAGTGGTCAGGAAATATTACTGACAGATACCGTTGGATTTATACGAAAGCTGCCACACCATTTGGTAGAAGCCTTTCGAAGTACCTTGGAGGAAGCAAAGTATGCAGACATGATTATTCATGTGGTAGATGCATCGAATCCGCAAAAGGAAAAACAGATGCATATTGTATACGAGACCCTGGATATGCTGGGAGTAAAGGACAAGAAGATTGTTACATTGTTCAATAAGTTGGATAAGGTAGAGGAGAATGAGATTCTTCATGATTTTAAAGCAGATAAGACACTGAAGATTTCTGCAAAAAGTGGAGAAGGACTTACACAGTTTAAAGAGGTTTTGGAGGAGATTCTTCGAGAGGATAAAAAGCTTCTGGAAGGAATTTTCCCTTATAATCAGGGAGGTCAGCTTACAGTTATTCGAAAATATGGGGAACTTTTGGAAGAAGAGTATCGAGAGAATGGAATTTATGTGAAAGCTTTTGTTCCGATAGAAATTTATTCGAATTTAGAGAATAGTATGAATTATTCGGAAAATATTCACAGTACAGAAAATAGTTAAAATTGTAACGACACTATATATAGTTGTATTAATAAAAGTACAAAGGCATATATAGTGTCGTTTGGTTGACGGGGTATATGATATCTGCTACAATAAAAACATTAGTGGCGTGCGGTTTTTAAGGAGAAAGAAAGGGTGGAGAAGCATGATTTATGTGGTAAAGCGTGATGGACAGATTGCAGATTTTGATTTGAAAAAAATTACAGCTGCAATCGGAAAGGCATTTGAGGCAACGCAGAAAGAATATACAGAGGATATTCTGAATCTGTTGTCTCTGCGAGTTACTGCAAAATTTCAGGATAAGATTGAAAAGAGAGAAATTCATGTAGAAGATATTCAGGATAGTGTGGAGGCGGTTTTGGAGCAGGCAGGCTATACGGAGGTTGCCAAGGCTTATATTTTGTATCGGAAGCAGCGGGAAAAGATGCGTAATATCAAATCGACAATTCTGGATTATAAAGATATCGTAAACAGTTATGTTAAGGTAGAAGACTGGCGCGTAAAGGAGAATTCTACCGTGACTTATTCGGTGGGAGGGTTGATTTTAAGTAATTCCGGTGCAGTGACAGCTAATTACTGGCTGTCAGAGATATATGATGAGGAGATTGCGGAAGCGCACAGGAATGCGGATATTCATATTCATGATTTATCCATGTTGACCGGATATTGTGCCGGATGGTCTTTGAAACAGTTGATACAGGAAGGATTAGGTGGTATTTCCGGTAAGATTACTTCTGCTCCGGCAAAGCATTTGTCGGTATTGTGCAATCAAATGGTAAATTTCTTAGGAATCATGCAAAATGAATGGGCCGGAGCACAGGCATTTTCTTCTTTTGATACTTATTTGTCACCCTTTGTCAAGGCGGATAATCTAGAGTATGCACAGGTGAAAAAGTGTATTGAATCTTTTATTTATGGTGTAAATACACCAAGCCGTTGGGGAACGCAGGCACCATTTTCCAATATTACCTTAGATTGGACGGTTCCGAATGATTTGGCAGAACTTCCGGCAATTGTTGGCGGAAAAGAAATGGACTTTAAATATAAAGACTGCAAGAAAGAAATGGATATGGTGAATAAGGCATTTCTGGAAGTTATGATTGAAGGAGACGCCAATGGAAGAGGATTTCAGTACCCTATTCCGACTTATTCTATTACCCGTGATTTTGATTGGTCTGATACAGAGAATAATTGTCTGCTATTTGAAATGACATCAAAGTACGGAACACCATATTTTTCTAATTATATTAACAGTGATATGGAGCCGAGTGATGTACGTTCCATGTGTTGTCGTTTGCGTTTGGATTTGAGGGAACTAAGGAAGAAATCCGGTGGGTTCTTCGGTTCAGGCGAAAGCACCGGTTCTGTGGGAGTTGTTACCATCAATATGCCAAGAATTGCATACCTGGCAAAGGATGAGGAAGATTTTTATAAGCGCCTTGACCGAATGATGGATATTTCCGCCCGTTCTTTGAAGACGAAGCGTGGAGTGATTACGAAACTATTGGACGAAGGTTTGTATCCATATACTAAGAGATACTTAGGAACCTTTGATAATCATTTTTCTACTATTGGTCTCATTGGAATGAACGAGGTTGGATTGAATGCAAAATGGTTAAAAGCAGATTTAACAAGTGAGAAAACACAGCAATTTACAAAAGATGTGCTGAATCATATGAGGGAACGTTTGTCAGACTATCAGGAAGAGTATGGAGATTTGTATAATCTGGAAGCAACTCCGGCGGAATCTACAACTTACCGTTTGGCAAAGCATGATAAGGAAAAATATCCGGATATTATCACTGCAGGCAAAGAGAAAGATACACCATATTACACCAATAGTTCTCATTTACCGGTAGATTATACGGAAGATATTTTTGATGCGTTGGATATTCAAGATGAACTTCAGACACTGTATACGTCCGGTACGGTATTTCATGCGTTTTTAGGAGAAAAGCTTCCAAATTGGAAATCTGCGGCAAACTTGGTGCGTAAAATCGCGGAGAACTACAAGTTGCCCTATTACACGTTGTCACCGACTTATTCCATTTGTAAAAAGCATGGTTACATTGTAGGAGAGCATTTTACCTGTCCGACTTGCGGAGAAAAGGCGGAGGTATACAGTCGTATTACCGGATATTATCGTCCGGTGCAGAATTGGAATGACGGAAAGTTGCAGGAATACAAGAACCGAAGAAATTACGATATGGAACGTTCCAGTTTAAAGAGAGTTCCGGCAAATATAGTTACTATTTCCAAGGATGAGGTAAAGGTAGAACAACAGGAAAGTATAAAATACTTATTTACTACCAAAACCTGTCCGAACTGTGCGATTGCAAAGGAAATGTTATCTAAGGAGCAGTATGTATTGATAGATGCAGAGGAAAATGCAGAACTTGCACAGAAGTATGGGGTAATGCAGGCACCTACTCTTGTAGTAATATCCGGGGATAAGACACAAAAATATGTCAATGCCTCTAATATACAAAAATATGTGAATATGGGATGAAGAGAATGAAGAAAAGATATGTGGTAGTGGCAGGCTATGGAGCGGCAATTGCCGGAACTATTTTATATATGGTGACAGGTGAGACAACAGGTGTAGTAATGGGAGGAATTTTCCTCTGTGTGACCAGTTTATATAAAATTGTACTAGACAAAAAAGAGGGTAAATGAAAAGGGAACGAAAATAGATGATAAAAGTAAATGGGTTATGTAAAAAATTTGATGATTGTTGCGCATTGAATAATGCAAACATGCATGTTCCAAAAGGCGCGATATATGGTTTGGTAGGACCGAACGGAGCAGGAAAATCTACATTGATACGTCATATCACCGGAGTTTATAGACCGGATGCAGGGACAGTAGAGATTGCAGGAGAACCTGTATTTGAAAATCCCGGAGTGAAGAGCAGGATGGCCTATATACCGGACGAATTGTTTTACTTTTTACAGGCTGACACCTTAGAAATGAAGCGATTTTATGCAGGGATATATCCGAGTTTTAACGAAAAGTTATTTGAAAAATTGCGGGATTTTTTTCCGAACATTGATGTAAAACGGCATATACGGAAATTGTCAAAAGGAATGCAAAAGCAGGTGGCGTTTTGGTTAGCGTTATGTACAAGTCCGGATTTGTTGGTATTAGATGAGCCGGTAGACGGATTAGATCCGGTGATGCGCCGACAGATGTGGAGTCTGATTTTATCAGAGGTATCTTCAAGAGAAACCACGGTACTTATTTCTTCACATAATCTTAGGGAATTGGAAGATGTATGTGACCATGTAGGAATTATGAATCAGGGTAAGGTTATGCTGGAACGTTCTCTTTGTGAGTTGCAAGGAAATGTGTCGAAGATTCAGTTGGCATTTGAACAGGGAATGCCTGTATTGCCGGAGAAGTTTGAAGTGATGCACATGAGTAATACGGGAAGAGTGTATACCTTGATTGTAAAAGGAAATCCGGAACAGGCGAGAGCAGAATTGGAAAAATTCAATCCGCTATTTATGGATGTACTTCCATTGACATTGGAGGAAATTTTTATATATGAAATGGGAGGTGCTGATTATGCGGTCAAAGATATCCTTTTTTAATCGGACCATATTTCGGAAAAATATAACCCATTTTTGGCCAATTTGGGTAGTGTACAGTATATTGTGTATCTGGAGTATGCCGGTATATTCCTATTTTAATCTGAATGGCTATGATATCCAAGGGTTGACAGAATCGGAGCAAACATATGTAAAGGTGTTACAGGCATTAGAGGGAATAAATTTTTCTATGAATGCATGGGTAATATTTATTTTTGCTATTGTCAGTGCAGTGGCTGTGTTTTCTTATCTGTATACTAGTAAAAGTGTAAATATGATTCATGCGTTACCTGTGCGACGGGAAGAGTTATTTGTGACAAACTATTTATCCGGAATTTTATTTATGATTGTTCCCCAACTTATTTCGTTTTTACTGACGGTATTTGTATGGTTTGGTAATGGGATTACGCATTTGGAATATCTGCTGCAGTGGCTTGGGATTGTAACGGGAGAGACATTTTTCGCATACAGTCTTGGTGTTTTTTGTATAATGCTTACCGGAAATATTGTAGCAGCGCCAGCATATTTTGTGATATTTAATTTTCTATATAAGGGAATCTGGAGTGTTTGGAATATCGTGCGTCAGGCATTGGTTTATGGATTCTCAGGAAATGCGGAAATTGTGTATGGCGCAGGAATGGTTCCGGTGGATTATTTTCTAAAAAATGTAAAAGTGGTTTACCCGGAAGGGACAGAACTTACATTGCCTGTAATAGAAGGGATGGGATGTCTCAAATGGTATATTCTGGCAGGAATCGTGTTTTCAGTGGTGGCAATGGTGGTATATGGTCAACGACAGCTGGAATGTGCAAGTGACATGGTGGCTATTCCATGGGTAAAGCCGGTGGCTCGGTGGTTGGGTGCTGTGTTATGTGCCGGTCTGGCAGGTGAATTGGTACAGACTACATTTTTTGCGGAAAAGGTACTTATGGGCGAAGCATTTCCGGTACTGTTGGTATGTTGGATGGTAGTAGGTATCATCTCCTTCTTCGGAATTGAAATGATTATGGAAAAACAGTTTATGATGTTTCGTAAGGGACTTCTGGTGCAGGGTGGAATTTTTCTGGGATTAATCATTCTGTTTCTTGGAAGTATGGAAATGAATCTGTTTCATCTGGAAGAGAAAGTACCCAAGGCAGAGAATGTGGCCGAAGTCTATGTACAAGGAAGTTATGAGCGTTATCTCACGGGTCAGGAGCGAATTCAGGAAAATATTGAGCTTCAGAAGCAGATTATAGCTTCGCGGGATGAGTACCAACAGTATTTTAAGAAATACTATGGAAAAGAAGAATGTAATTATTTAATTCTTACTATGACATATGTGATGAAAAACGGGAAAAAGCAGGAGTGGAGTTATAATCTTCCATTGGATGAATATTATCTGAAGGAAGAAGGGGCAGCAGTAAAAGAATTGTTGGAACAGGAGTCTAATCCGGAAGACTATATGACCTATTATTTCACGGAGCAGTACAGTAATATTGAACTCCAAAATGGAAGTTGTATCGATTGGGTAGATGCGAATTATAATTTTCAAAGTATAGATATTTCCAGAGAGAATGCACAGAAGCTGATAGAAGCAGTTAAGCAGGATATTGCGTCCGGTAATTACCGTATTTATCCTTATGGGGCAAAGGAACGAAGCAAGAATACATATGTTAATACATTGACTATTTGTTATATTCCGCCAAAGGGAGCGCATCTCCTGCAATACGGTATGGATTTTTCGGAAAATATTTCAGACGGGAAGTATACAGAGTATAGTGGAATTATTTTGACAAAAGAATGTGAAAATACCATAGCGTTGTTAGAAGAGATGGGATACATCGATGAAGACCATAGGTTGATAACAGAAGAAGAGTTTGAAGCTTTTTATGAAGAGATGGAGTTTTATCAATAGTAAAAAGAGAAGAGATACGAAGTTGTACGTATCTCTTCTCTTTTTATAAAATAAGTTATCTTTCGTCACCCATAAAGAACAGCGTCACAGTTCCCACACCGGTATGGGCACCGATGGTAGGTCCAATGTAATTAATTAAGGATTTAGAAATGCCAAAACGTTTCTCCACTTCGGAAGCTAAGAATTGAGCATCTTCCAGAGCATCACTGTGACTGATGAAAACAATGTCATTTTTATCTCGGTAGCTGCCCATATGCTCATCCATATAGTCCAATAGCGCCATTAAGGACTTCTTGCGGCCACGACATTTAGAAACCGGAATCAGATGTCCTTCATCGTCTACATGGAGAATTGGTTTTAGGCTTATCATAGTTCCGACTACAGCAGCGGTCTTAGATACTCGTCCACCTCTGTAAAGATGATTTAAATCATCCACAGTGAAAACATGTACTAAATTTAATTTATGTTCTTCAATCCATTTTGCATTTTCTTCTAAAGACATTCCGTTTTTCTGATTTTCTAAAGCCTTGTGAACCAAAAGTCCTTCACCCATAGAAGCACACAGGGTATCGATGACAATTACCTTATGTGGTGCATTTTCTTCTTCCAACTCCTGAGCAGCCAGACGGCAACTGTTGTATGTACCGCTTAAGCCAGAGGAAAAGGCAAGATGCAAAATATCACAGTCGTGCTCGTCCATAAGCCGCTGAAATAAATTCTTGGCAGTGTCAGGATTTACCTGAGTTGTAGTAGGCAGAGCGCCTTCTTGCATAGCACGGTAAAAGTCCTTAACCGGAAGCTCATGGTCTCCGTCATAGGTTTCTCCGTTTAGAATATATGGCATATACAATAAAGGTAGCTTGTGTTCTTCAATATATTCCTTGGGAAGGTCTGTGGTATTATCTGTTGAAATGATATAGTTACTCATGTTATTCCTCCTGAATCGTGTTTGCTAAAAACAGTATACACGCTGAGGAGAAAAATAGCAATTACCATTTTAGTAAGGCAGCACCCCAGGTAAGGCCGGCACCAAATCCGGATAGGAAGAGGAGATCGCCTTCCTTTAAAACACCTTGCTGATTCAGTTCATCCATAAGAATTGGAATGCTGGCAGCAGAGGTATTGCCGCACTGATCTACATTGGATGGAAATTTGTCCATAGGAAGATTCAGTTTTTTGGCAATAGAGGTAAGAATACGGTAATTTGCCTGATGAAGAAGAAAATAATCTACATCATTTACGGTTAAGTTTGCTTTTTCAAGAAGTTGATTCAAGCACTCCGGTACTTTTCTTACGGCAAATTTGAAAACTTCTTGACCATTCATAAAAACATAATCAAAGTCTTTGGAAGTAGAAACATATGGATTATTGTTACTTCTGGCTTTGCATTCCAGTACGTCTGCATGGGTTCCGTCAGAACCTTGAAGGCATGCCAGCATACCGGTTTCGTCTGCCTTTGCGACCACTGCACCGGCACCGTCACCGAAAAGTACACAAGTAGAACGGTCAGACCAGTCGACAATCTTAGAAAGGGTCTCAACGCCGATGATAATAGCAGTTTTATAAATGCCACTGCGGAAGTAGGCATCTACGGTGTTTAAACCATAAAGAAATCCGGCGCAGGCGGCATTGATATCGAAAGAGACGGCATTGAATGCGCCAAGTTCTCTTTGTACCATGCAAGCGGTACTTGGGGTAATGTAATCGCTGGAAACAGTAGCAACCAGAATCACGTCAATATCTTCTGGTTTTAAGCCGGAATTCTTCAGTGCCCGTTTCGCGGCTTCAGTAGCCATATAGGTAGTATTTTCCTCCGGAGAGGACACCAGATGGCGTTGTTTTATTCCTGTACGTGTAGAAATCCATTCATCGCTGGTTTCTACCAGTTTTGCCATATCATCATTTGTTGCTGTTTTTTCTGGAAGATATCTTCCTGTACCAATAATTTTCAATCTCATATGTAATCCCATCCTAAAATAGTTTGATAATCAAAATAATTATATTCCTACTATAAATTAGCAGACAAAATTTGTCAATGGAAACTTACAGTTCAGCCTTTATTTATTTTAGATATCGATAAAAATATTTATGGGAAGTTAAATGCTTTTGGTTTCTGATTTTATTCAGATTTGAACGTGCAAAGCCGGACACACTTTCTAGCATGTCTAAATATTGCATTTGGAAGAATGATATTAATTTTCCTAATTCGAAACTTGGTTTTTCCTTTCATGCAACGGAACCTGAATACAAAAAATCCGATTTTCATATGTGGAACACTTTGTGTTCTTCTTACAGCAGCATAAAAGAATGAATGGGTATGCCAGAAAGATGTTTGAGGACAGAGGAACATTGTCTTGAATGTGTATCTGTCCGAGTTCTTTTGGCATACCCTTATCGAACATTCTTGTTGCTGCTGTCTAGAAGAACTAAAAGTGTGAATTCATATTAAAATTGGATTTTTTGTATCAGGTTCTTTGCAGAAGAAGGAAAAACCTCAGACAACGAACTTAGGAAAATACATTTCTTCCAAATGCAATATAGGACATGCACAAAAGTGCTTTAGGTTTGCCCTTGTCAAATCTGAAAGAAAATCAGAATTCAAAAGTTTGAAACTTCCCATAAATAATTTTTCGGTATATGTATAAATAAGGTCTGAACGGTAGGAACATTTATTTGGAAGAAGGCATATGATAAAAGAAAAAACACGGAGGAATTATGGAACCTACAATTATGATAGATAGTGGACATGGTGGAATGGATAATGGGGCTGTTTATATGGGAAGAAAGGAAAAGGATGATAATCTAAGGATTGGGCTTGCTGTAGGGGAACGATTGGAAAAGGCAGGATATCATGTGCTGTATACGAGAAATACAGATGTATATGATACTCCATTGCAAAAGGCCCAGAAAGCCAATAATGCAGGGGCAGATTATTTTTTCTCTTTTCATCGAAATTCCGGCGAGATTCCTAATACTTATAGTGGAGCACAAGCTTTGGTATATGCAGATAATACCAGAGCATATCAAATAGGGGAGAATATTATGGAACAGCTGATTCAGTTGGGATTTAAGGATTTAGGAGTGGAGGAACGACCGGGGTTGGTGGTACTTCGTAGGACTAATATGCCGGCAGTACTTTTGGAACTTGGTTTTATTAATAATGATGAGGATAATCGGATTTTTGACGAGCAGTTTGACCAAATGGCAGATGCGATTGTGCGGGGAATTGAACAATCTATACCGTTAGCACCTGTAAAAAAACAGTATGGGGTTCAAGTCGGATTATTCCGGTATCAGTCCAATGCAGAGTATCTCAAAGAAGAACTGGAGAATATTGGATATACTGTAGTTGTGCGGCGAGAAGAACCTTATTACGCAGTTGTTGTTGGGCGAGAAACGACCCTGGAGGATGCCACAAATCTTCAAAATCAATTGCGGCAGCAGGGATATGACACATTAGTGGTAAGTATGTAGTAGAACTCTAAAATTTTTATAAAATGTAAGAATAATATTTACATTTATGAAGAAGTTAAGTATAATAAGAACATCTTTTTTGTACCTATCTTCACGAAATCTGTGATAAATCACTATAAGAATCAAGAACAAGAGAATAAGAGAACCCCTCTCAGATACCGTAACGACAGAAAAAATCTGTTTTGGAAGGAAACGAGAGGAGCGAAAGAACATGAAAATAGCTTTTTGGAGTGAACATGAAAATGCAGGAACCACCTTTAATATGGCTGCGGTTGCCTGTGCAACAGTTATGCTCTATCCCATATCTGTGGCTGTATTAGCCGGTGGATACGAGGACCGGGATTTGGAGAATCAGTTTCGTTTTGCGCAAAAAGAAGAGGACAACTGGAGAAAACAGAAATTTGTAGCAGAAGAAAATGAGTATTTTGTGGCAACGGGGCTAGACCTTTTGCTTCGCAAAAGTGGAACGGTGAAACTGACGGAAGACATATTGAAACAAAATATGAAACAAGTAGTGACAGAAAAATTATATTGTCTTCCTTGTGGAAAAAAGCAATATGCCAAATGGTGGGATAAAGAAGATTTGTTTCAAAAAATGGAGCAGATTGAGCAACAACTGGAAAATTGTTTTGATGTGGTATTTGTTGACTGCGGATGCCGAAGAGATGATTTTGCCAGAAGGATGTTGGAGCAGGCAGATGTTTGTGTGCTAAATATGCCTCAGGAACGAGAAACTATCGGAAATTATTATCGAAATCGTGTGAGGCTGCGAGGAAAAATATTTTTTCTGGTAGGAAATTATTTTGAAGAATCCGTCTATAATAGGGAGAATTTAGAAAAAATATACCGGATTGATGAAAAAAGTCTGGGAGCTATTCCGTATGATGTACATCTTCAGGCAGCAGGGCTGAACGGGAAGGCACAAGGATATGTAAAAAGCCAGCTGCAGCACAGATGTGGTCTGGAGTTTGAACAAGAACTCACAAGAACTACCCGGCTAATTATGCAGCTGGCAGGAATAGAATCTATAAAAGATTCTTAGCAGGTTTCAGGTTCCGGATAAGTCTCACCAAAAGTCTCAACAGTAACCTTTTTCATAACCTGTGGCTCCATAGGGCGGTCAGAATAATCAGTAGCGGTTTCAGCAATTTTGTTTACTACATCCATACCTTCTGTGATTTGACCGAAGGCAGCATATGCGCCGTCCAGATGAGGAGAGTTCTGATGCATGATGAAGAACTGGGAACCGGCAGAATCCGGTGCCATAGTTCTTGCCATGGAAAGAACGCCGGGAGTATGTTTTAATTCGTTTGTAAATCCATTCTGAGAAAATTCACCTTTGATACTATAGCCGGGACCACCCATGCCGGTACCATCCGGGCATCCGCCTTGAATCATAAATCCGCGGATGACACGATGAAAGATAAGGCCGTCGTAATAACCTTTATTAATCAGACTGATAAAATTATTTACAGTGTTCGGCGCAATCTGCGGATATAGTTCGGCTTTCATAATATCGCCATTTTCCATTTCAAATGTAACAATTGGATTTTGTGCCATAAGTAGGGACCTCTTTTCTATAATTTTATATCGTACCTTATTTTAGCCTAAAAACTGTATTTCGTAAAGTGCAAATACTATCGACACGAACTGCGAATATTTTTAAAACCCGGATGGTATCCTTTAGAAAAACTTATACTTCATCGATATGCCATCGATATACGAAAGGGGATTAATCATTCATGGCAGATAAAATTTTTGAAAACAATCAGGTAACAGTAATAGGAGAAATCATTTCAGACTTTCAGTACAGCCATCAAGTGTATGGGGAAGGGTTCTATATGATAGAGGTATCTGTAAATCGTCTTAGTAATTATGCAGATACCATACCGGTGATGATTTCGGAACGATTGATTGATACACAGCAATCCTATATTGGACAGTGTATTCGGGTGGACGGACAGTTTCGTTCTTACAATCGTCACGAAGAAAAGAAAAACCGTTTGGTACTGTCTGTCTTTGCCCGCGAGTTGGAATTTGTATCAGAGATTCCGGAGGGAGAGAAAAGCAATCAGATTTTTTTGGATGGGTATATCTGCAAACCGCCGATTTATCGAAAGACCCCATTGGGAAGAGAAATTGCAGATTTATTGATTGCGGTAAACCGATCTTATGGAAAATCTGATTACATACCTTGTATCTGTTGGGGAAGAAATGCACGTTTTGCCTCGGCCTTTGAGGTGGGCGGGCATGTACAGATCTATGGAAGGATTCAGAGCAGAGAATATGTGAAAAAACTCTCGGAAACGGAGGCAGAACACCGTATTGCTTATGAAATATCTGTAAGTAAAGTGGAATATTTGGAATAAATAGATTAATAATACTCGAATTTCCTTTGCACTTATTAATAAAAGTTGCATTTTATGAAGGAGTGTGGTATCTTAGAAAAATCTGGATGGCTTTTAGAAATCATGAGTTTCGAAAAGAAAGAGGAAAAAGGCATGTATGAGGAAAAGGTTACTGTTTATTGCGGTAATGGAAAAGGTAAGACAACAGCAGCTCTTGGATATGCAATACAGTGTGCAAGTCAGGGAAAGAGTGTAATTATTATTCAATTTTTAAAGGGAAAAAAAGAGGAGGAACTGGAATTCTTAAGAAGGTTGGAGCCAGAGATAAAATTATTTAGCTTTGCACGTTCCGAAAAGAATTTTGCAGAACTTTCCGAAGAAGAAAAACAAGAAGAGAGTATGAATATCCGAAATGGATTTAATTTTGCCAAGAAAGTTTTGGTGACAGGAGAATGTAATCTCTTGATTTTAGATGAGTTTTTGGGCTTGTTAGATAATCAGATGGTTTCTGAAGAAGAATTAGAAAGTCTGATGAATGCTAAGTCGGAAGACACAGAGATTATGTTTACCGGAAGAGTTATGAGTGATGTGCTTCGTAAGTATTCTGGTAAGATATATGAGATTCAAAGCGAAGAATAGGGAAATCTATTGACTTTGCAGAGTGAAAATGCTATATTAACTTTAAGTAAAATATTGTGAGATAGAGGTTGCGTGATTCATAAGTAGGTTATCGGATGTGGCAGGCACAGAAGAAGATAATGGAAAGGGAAGAACGCCGAAAGGACTGGTTTCCTGTTAGATTGGTTCTTGGGCATATGATGAAGAATCATATGACTGTCATCTTGTTATTAAACAGATGGGGCGCTATCAAGATTTGTTACAGAAAGCGGAAGTTATTCCGTAGTGTATTAGAATCTTTAAGCCGACTCAACAGTCGGCTTTTTTATGCGTAGCCTATTCATAAAGGAGGAAGGAAAATGGCACTTTTTAAGGGAGCCGGTGTTGCAATTATTACACCAATGAAGAAAAATCTGGAAGTAGATTATGAAAAGCTGGGAGCAATTATCGAAGACCAGATTCAGAATGGCACTGACAGTATTATTATTACCGGAACAACCGGAGAGGCATCAACCCTTACTGAGGAAGAGCATCTAGAGACTATCCGGGCAGCGGTATCCTTTGTAAAGAAGCGGATTCCGGTTATTGCAGGAACAGGTTCTAACTGTACTCGGACAGCAATTGACTTGTCAAAGGAGGCTCAGAAGGCTGGAGCAGACGGACTTTTGGTAGTAACACCTTATTATAATAAAGCAACGCAGAAGGGACTTATCAATCATTATACCCAGATTGCCGGTAATGTGGATATTCCAATTATTTTATATAATGTTCCAAGCAGAACCGGATGTAAGATTGCACCGGAAACGGCAGCAACTTTGGTAAAGGATGTAGAAAATATTGTGGGAATGAAGGATGCGGTTGGTGACATTTCTTATAGTTTAAAAGTAATGGAACTGACACAGGGAGATATTGACCTCTATTCCGGTGAAGATGGACAGGTAATTCCTTTGCTTGCATGCGGAGGTATTGGTGTTATTTCTGTATTGTCCAATGTTGCACCAAAGTTTACCCATGATATGGTCATGAATTACTTAAATGGAAATCGTGAAGAAGCATTGAAGATGCAGCTTAAGGCAATTCCATTAGTAGAGGCATTGTTCTGCGAGGTAAACCCAATTCCGGTAAAAGCAGCTATGAATCTGATGGGATGGGAAGTAGGTTCCTTACGTTCTCCATTGGGTGATATGGAGCCGGAAAATGTAGAGAGATTGAAAAAAGCAATGCAGGATTTTGGTATTTAATTGGCATAAAAAGTGATTACTTACAGAGCTGCCCGGAGTCCGGACAGCTCAAGTTGTACATAGGAGATTTAGGAGGAAACATGATGGTAAGAATGATAATGCACGGATGTAACGGAAAAATGGGACAGGTTATTACAGGAATCTGTAAAGAAGATGAGAATATTGAAATAGTAGCTGGAATTGATCCATATACCGGACTTGAGAACACCTATCCTGTATTTGCAAAAATCACAGAATGCGATGTAGAGGCGGATGTAATTGTTGATTTTGCAGCAGCACCGGCAGTAGATGATTTGTTGGCATACAGTGTGGAAAAACAGATTCCTGTAGTATTATGTACGACTGGAATGACAGAGGAGCAGTTAGCAAAAGTAGAAGAGACAAGTAAAAAGGTAGCAGTTTTAAAATCTGCAAATATGTCTTTGGGAATTAATATGCTTATGGACTTACTTCAGAAGGCTGCGAAGGTACTGGCACCGGCAGGATTCGATATGGAAATCGTAGAAAAGCATCATAATCAGAAGTTGGATGCACCAAGTGGAACAGCCCTTGCACTTGCCGATTCTATCAATGAAGCTTTGGACAATGCATATGATTATAAATATGATAGAAGTCAGGAAAGAAAAAAACGCGAGAAATATGAAATTGGTATTCAGGCAGTCAGAGGCGGAAACATTGTAGGAGAACATGAGGTGATTTTTGCCGGAACAGATGAAGTGATTGAATTCAAGCATACAGCATATTCTAAGGCTGTATTTGCAAAGGGAGCAGTAGAGGCAGCAAAGTTTTTAGCAGGAAAGCCGGCAGGAAGATATGAAATGAGCGATGTTATTGCAGCTCGTTAGTGTGGAGAACAAATGAAAAGAAAAATATTAATCGTGGATGATGATAAGGATTTATCTATGATTGTGCAGGACATGCTAGAGGACTATGGGTATCAGACGACTCTTGCACTATCAGCAGAAGAAGCATATGAAAAGATGGCGGCGAATAGCTACCATCTTGTTTTGCTAGACATTAATCTGCCGGAAAGCAGTGGGTTTGAAGTGTGTCAGGAACTTCGTAGAATCTCTACCGTTCCAGTTATTTTTGCAAGTGCCAGAACTAGTGAAGATGATAAGGTAACAGGGCTTGATATGGGAGCAGATGATTATCTGGCAAAGCCTTATTCTTTGAAAGAACTGTTGTCCAGAATTAACTCACTTATGCGACGTACTTATGGATTTCAAGAGGAAGGACAGACTTATTATCTGGGAGAACATAAGGAAATCTGTATTTCCACAGGGAGCAGAAGTGTTACTAAGAAGGGAAAGCAGGTATCACTTTCCTTAAAAGAGTTTGATTTATTAGTATGCCTCGCAGAACACATGAATGAAAGCATGGCAAAAGAAACATTGCTACAGGAAGTGTGGGGAGCCTTTAGTGAGGTGGAATTATCCACGGTAGCGGTGCATATTCGCTGGCTGCGGGAGAAACTGGAAGAAGACCCGTCTAATCCTAAGATGATAAAAACGGTATGGGGAATCGGCTATATGCTGGTGGGAGGTATGGAAGAATGAAAAAGAGTGTGAAGAGAAAAACAGCGTGTGTCATGGCTGTTTTTCTTGCTATATTGGCAATAGTGACAGTGCTGTTTTTAATAAAAGAGGAAAATAGAAGCAAAGACCAATTTTATCGGGAACAGATATTGGCTCTAAACGAACTTGAAAAACTGACAGAAATAGGCGGAGAAAGTCCTGCAAAAGAGCAGATTGCAAATATGCAGGAGAAGTTGCGGCAGATGGATGGAGAGGGACGAAAAGTAGAAGAGCAGAAAATAATTCTGGAAATAGCAGGAATTTGTGCGCTTTTTATAGTTGTTGTATTTTTTTACCTCTATTGGGTAATACTACGTCCATTTGAAGAATTGGAAGAATACGCAGCGGAGATAGCAAAGGGGAATCTGGAAGTGGAACTGCCTTATCGCAGAACCAATCTTTTTGGTGCATTTACCTGGGCCTTCGACCATATGCGGCGAGAGATTATCAAGGCGCGTGCTTGTGAAAAGGAAGCCATTGAAAATAATAAGACAGTGATAGCAACATTGTCCCATGATATAAAAACGCCTATTGCATCCATTCGTGCCTATGCAGAAGGTTTGGAAGCAAATATGGATACCTCACCGGAACGAAGAAGCCGTTATTTATCGGTCATTATGAGAAAATGTGATGAAGTGACGAAACTTACCAATGATTTGTTCCTGCATTCTCTTTCGGATTTAGAGAAATTGCAGATTACTTTAGAGGCAGTAGACCTAAAAGAGGTTCTGGCAGAAGTGATAGAAGGAATGGGGCAGCAGACAGGAAACGCATCCGTGTATCAGGAAATACAGATGATTGGGAAAGTTCCGCAAATAAGTGTGCAGGCAGACCGAAAACGTTTGGAGCAGGCATTGGAAAATATCATTACTAATGCCAGAAAGTATGCTCCGGGAACCGGAATACGCTTATGGGTAGAACAGGAGCAGGAAGGGTGCCAGATACATATTAAGGATGGCGGTACAGGGATTTTACCGGAAGATATGCCATTTATTTTTGAAAAATTTTATCGCGGAAAAAATATAGAGAACCAGTCGGGAGCCGGACTGGGACTCTATATTGTAGATTACATTATGAAGCAGATGGATGGTAAAGTAGAATTAAAAAATAGTGGTGACGGGTTGGAAGTGATTTTGGAATTGAAATTATTCCTTCAGTAAATCAGCAAGGTTGATTTCAAAATCTTCATATATTCCAACTTTCACATTTTCGTCAAAGAAGAACTGGTTGGAGTCTTCATCACCTTCAAAAGAATATGTCTGGATTGTTTTTTTCATTGGATTCACAATCCAATATTCGCGGACACCGGAAGTACGGTATTTAAATAGTTTAATAGAATAATCCATGCGGGTGCTTCCGGGAGATACAATTTCAATAATCCAGTCCGGTGCACCGTTGCAACCACGATCATCCAGCTTGCTTTTGTCGCAGATGACAGAAATATCCGGTTCCACATAGGTCTTGTTATTTTGATTCAGAAAGACAGCAAAGGGAGCAGGATAAACTTCGCAGGAACCACCTTTTTGCTTAATATAGTCACGAATATTTGCAGATAACTCCATTAGAATTTTCTGATGAAGACGTGCTGGTGGAGCCATATCATAAATCTGTCCGTCAATCAGTTCTACACGTTTACCTTCGGGCAGAGAGTAGATGTAGTCTGTTGTATAGTTATCATCCCTTAATAATGGCATGGCAATTACCTCCTTTTAGATAAATCAATTTTAGCATACGCAGGGAAAAAAATAAATATTTGATGTAAATTCCATTTCTTAAAGATTTGTTAATAATTATTTTGTTACACTAAATTTAGTAAGTAGGTATTGTTTTAAGAGGAGGAAAAGAAATGAGTGAAATTTTATTATCGGCAAAGGATGTATGTAAGAGTTTTGCCAATAACGGAGAACAGAATCACATATTAAATCATGTATCATTTGATTTGTATCAGGGAGACTTCACTGTAATCATGGGAGCTTCCGGTTCAGGAAAATCAACTCTTTTATACAGCATCAGTGGAATGGATTGTGTGACGGCAGGAGAAGTTTTCTACAAAGGAAAGAAAATTAGTGGATGCAGAGAAAAAGAGATGGCACGTTTACGGGCAGAGGAATTTGGTTTTGTATTTCAGCAGATTCATCTGGTAAGTAATCTGACTTTGCTGGAAAATGTAACCGTTCCGGGATTTATGGATAAGAAGAAAAGTGCAACAGAGGTAAAGGAACGGGCTTTGCATTTGTTAGAAAAAGTAAATGTATTGCATGCAAAGGACAGACTTCCTGCACAGGTGTCCGGAGGAGAAGCACAGAGAGCTGCCATGGCAAGAGCAGTGATTGCAGAGCCGGGACTGCTGTTTGCAGATGAGCCTACCGGAGCATTGAATCGACGAAATACGGAAGATGTGTTGGATTTAATGACCGAGATGAACCGAGATGGACAGAGTATTCTTATGGTAACGCATGATGTCCGGGCAGCGCTTCGAGCAGACCGATTGCTCTATCTGGAAGATGGAAAAATCGGTGGAGAAATGAAGTTACCGCCTTATACCCCGGAGGAAGCTAGAAATCGCGAGACCCAGATTACTGCATGGCTTGCTTCTATGGAATGGTAGGAGGTGGCAATATGGATATCTTTACGATTTTAAAGGCGAATATCCGTCGCCAGAAGAGTAGCTTTGTTGGTATTTTTATTTTAATGTTAATTGTATCACTAGCCATGACCGCTGTGTTGACCATAAGCGTTAATTCCCAGAAAAGTGATGAAGAAGCATTGGAGCATGTAGGCTTTGGGGATATGCTGGTGTTAATGGATAATGAGGGACAAGAAGAAGGAAAAGAACTGATACAGAAGGTAGAGGAGCATGATGAGGTAGAAAAAGTTCAGGTAATCCCGGCAATATGCGCCAACTTCAAAGAAATCAACGGAGAGTCTAATGGAAGTAGCGTGATGCTGGAGCGGTATGACCCATCAGAATTGGATTTCCGGATTTTTGATGAAAGTGGAACCGGATACATAGAAGAACCGGAAGCGTTGAAGGCAGGAGAAATCTATGCGCCAATTTGTTACAGTACATCTTATCACTGTAAAGTGGGAGATACGATACCGGTTAAGTTAATGAAGCATACAGAAAACTATACCATAAAAGGCTTTTTCGAAGATCCGTTTATGGGAAGTAGCATGATGGGAATAAAGACCGTGCTTGTCAGCGATGCGGATATGGAAATAATGCTGAAAAGTATTCGAGAGGGAACCGCAGATTCTATAAGTGAGGGAATGCTGTTAAATATCTTTCGGAAGGAAAACAGCAATCTAAGTTATTTGAAATTTCAGCAAGAATTGAACAAGGATACCGGAGTAGCCGGCTATGCATGGATTAGTATGGGAACCAGTCAGGCGATGGGGTATATGCTGATTATGATTCGGATTTTTAGTGGAAGTTTCTTGGTATTTATTGCATTGTTGTTGATTATTACACTGATTATCATGAATCACAGTATTGGCAGTAGCATTGAAATGGAATATGTGAACTTGGGAATATTGAAGGCAGTGGGCGTTACGCAGGGAAAATTAAAAGTGATATTGATGCTGCAATATTTGCTTAGTGCTTTACTTGGAGCAGTTATTGGAGTACCACTGGCAATTCCTGTGATAAAAATGATAAACAAAATCACTACACCAGTGGTTGGAATACTCACACCGAATTATTTGGCGATGATACCATGTTTTATGGCGTTATTGGGAATTATGGCGTTTCTTGTATTGTTTATCTCCATGAAATTGCGGAAGCTAAAGGAGATTACACCGGTAAGGGCAATCTGTGGTGGAAAAGAAAATATTTACTTTTCCAGTCGTTTGGAGTTGCCAATTCGAAAAAAAGGGATGTCCTTTTGGCTGGCATTTCGTCAGTTGACTTCTAATGGAAAAAAATATATCAGTGTAGGCGTAATTACGGGGCTACTAGTGTTTTTCATGATTATGATGGGGCATATGGATGCATGGATGGGAGAAGATGGTACGGAATTCTCACGAATATTTGATGCAACAGAGTATGACCTGTGGGTGCATTGCTATAATGAGGATATACAGGAAGAAGTAGAAGAGACCATTGAAAGCTATTCTAAAATAGGATTAGGGTGTCAAAAGGTTACTGACCTTTGATATATATTTGTACCTTGAAAACTTAACACGATATATCAAATCATAACGATATCTGATAAAATATAAATATCAAATATCGAGGTGATTCAAATGGCTTTTGTTACTAATGATAATCAACAACTAACTCTGACAGATAGCACTTTTAATCTCACGCAAAGAGAAAAAAGGGTTTTGGAAAAATCATGGGCAAATACTTTTGCAGAAAAAGTTTTTCCAGCTATTGATGAAAGTATTTTTTCTGTTCTATATAGCGATAAAGCTTCTCGTCCCAATACACCTGTAAATGTAATTGTTGGGGCACTGATTCTGAAAGAAGCTCTTGGTGATACTGATGATGAATTAGTGGAAGCACTTATGTTTGATGTTCGTTATCAGTATGCTCTTCATACAACAAGCTTTGAAGAACAGCCTCTCAGTGATCGTACATTAAGCAGATTTAGGGCAAGAGTATTAGCATATGAGACAGAGCATGATGTTGATCTGATTCATGAATGCATTGTGAAGATGGCAAAAGAGATAGCTGAATTTATGAATATATCTCCAAACATGCAACGAATGGACAGCTTAATGATTGCAGCTAATATAAAAAATCTTTCTTTGTTAGAACTGTTTTATACATGTGTTGCCAACCTTGCGAAAATAATGAATCAACGTGAAATCACTCTTCCGGAGGAACAATACCACTACATCGAAAAAGATGATTATAATCGCTGCATATATCACCAAAGAAATCTTGATGCTACAGAGCGAACAATTGTTGTGATGCATGACGCCGAAAAACTTATTGAGCTTTGCGATAAAACAGGTAATCTTGATGATACCAGTGAATACCAGCTTCTCATTCGCCTCTTAAAAGAAAGAACAATCATTGATGATGACGGAACCAGACGTCTTCGGAAAAAGGAAGAAGTTGAAAATCCATCTGAAGTTTTATTAAACCCATCTGATCCAGAGGCTACTTTTCGATACAAAGCCGGTGGAAAGAACTTAGGCTACGTTGGAAATGTTGTTGAATCCGTTGGTGAAAAAGGAAGCCTTATAACTGACTACGCGTACGAGAAAAATATATATGCTGACAATCAGTTTATGAAAGATTATCTGGAACAACAGGATACTTTTGATGAAGGAGCCTTCATGGTAGCGGATGGTGCTTATAGCGGCGAAACGAATTCGCGGATAGCTGCATCACATAATCTCAAGCTGGTAACAACAAATTTTACCGGTCGTAAGCCAGATGAAATATATGCTGACTTTAAATTTTCCGATGATGGACATTTTTTACTTGAATGTATCAATGGATGTACACCAGAGGAATGTACCTATGACTCTGGAAATGAACGCTCAGTTGCCCACTTCAAAACAGAGGAATGCAGTTCATGCCCGTATAAAGACCGTTGTCAACCACGCTTTCTGAAAACAAAAGTCCGTAAGGAAGTTTCATGGAAAGCAGTAGGAAGAGCAAAACAGCTGCAATACATGAAGACCGAAGAATTCAGCCGGTACTCTCGCTTTCGAAATGGAGTGGAGGCAGTTCCATCCCTTCTACGAAGAAGATATAACGTAGATAAGATTCCAACGCGCGGCAAGAATCGAACCAGATTTCATTTTGGATTTAAAATAGCAGCATTAAATTTTCAAAAGTTATTGGATTATATCAATAACTTAGATAATTGTGCTCCAAAAACTAAAACAGCATAAAAACAACAAAGAAAGTCATCTGTACAATCGCTGGCAAACAGGTCTAAAGCAAAGCTACAACTCAATTCGTGTTAAATTTTCAAGGTACAAACAAAATCAGATATTAATTAATGTGTCTTTTGACACCCTAATCAAAATAGAAAAAAAATATCAGGTACAAAATGTCTATCTTATGATGGAAGGCTGCAAAATAATGTGCTTTGTTTGCGAAGCACCGGAAGAAATTGAAAGCGTTCTGGAGGGTAGAACTTGTCAGTATGACAATGAAATATTGATAACAGATTTTGTGGCGGATGATTTGGGACTTCAAATCGGAGACACAGTAACTGTGGCGGAAAATGATAAAAAGGAAGAGTATATGGTTTCCGGCATTTATCAATGTGCTAACGATATGGGAAGTAACTTTGCCATGAGTAAGGCAGGCTATGAACGAGTTGGGAATCAGAGATTAGGAGAGGCATATTGCTTGAAAAATCCGGAAAAGGCAAAGGATATTGCTGAAAAATTGAATGAACGCTATGGAACAGAGTTAAAGGTGACGGCAGAAAGAGGATTCAGTGGAATTGATAGTATTGTTTCCGCAGTAAATGCTGTATCTGTATTGGTGTATGTGCTTGCAGTTATTTTTGCATTGGTGGTAATTTCCTTGGTTTGCGGAAAAATATTTGCAAAGGAGCGGCAGGATTACGGCATCTATAAGGCAATGGGATTTACATCGGGAAATCTGCGGTTGCAATTCGCATTGCGCTTTATGCTGGTGTCTATGATTGGAAGCATTTTAGGTGTGGTTTTGACCATTCTGTTAATGAATAAATGTTTTGGATTGCTGCTTTCTTATGTGGGAATTAGTCAGATAGAGACTGAGATAGCGTGGATATCTGTGTTAATTCCAATTGGAATGATGGCAGTGGTATTCTTCCTGTTCTCTTATTGGAAAGCCGGAAAGATAAAAAGAGTGCAGCCAAGAGTGTTGATTTCAGAATAATTGCTGTACGAAAAGAGTGGCAGAAAAAAAGACAGAGAAATGTGAATCTTATCACATCTTCTCTGCCTTTTTAAATTATTTATAATAATTGAATTCCGTTTGCTTCCGCTTCTTTGATTACTTCTTCCGGCCACAGAGAAGACTGTACCTCTCCGATATGGGCTTTACGCAGGAAAAACATACAGATGCGGGACTGTCCGATTCCACCACCGATGGTATAAGGAAGGTCTTCCTTGATAATGGATTTCTGGAAAGGAAGTTCAGCACGTTCCGGGCAACCTGCCTTGTCTAACTGGCTTAACAGAGCCTTTTTATCTACGCGGATTCCCATAGAAGAAATCTCAAGTGCAATATCTAAAACCGGGTAGTAAACTATAATGTCAGCATTCAAAGACCAATCATCATAATCCGGTGCACGTCCGTCATGGCGGTCTCCGGATTCTAATGTATCACCAATTTGCAGGATACATACAGCACCTTTGGCTTTTGTAATGTAGTATTCCCGTTCCTTTGGAGTATAGTCAGGGAACATATCCTCTAATTCCTGTGTGGTTACAAAGAAAATATCATGAGGAAGAATTTCTTCTATGTAATCATACTGAATTGCCATGTATTTTTCTGTTTTACGAAGAACCTTATATACAGTTTTTACGGTTTCTTTTAAGTATTCCAGATTGCGGTCTTTTTTGGAAATAATTTTTTCCCAATCCCACTGGTCTACAAAAATAGAATGAATGTTGTCAGTGTCTTCATCACGGCGGATGGCGTTCATGTCAGTATAAAGTCCTTCGCCCATGGAAAAACCGTATTTTTTTAAAGCGTAGCGTTTCCATTTTGCCAGGGAGTGAACGATTTCAGCCTGTTTTTCATCCTGTTCCTTAATGCCGAAAGTAACAGGGCGTTCTACACCATTCAAGTTGTCGTTTAAACCGGATTCCGGGTCAACAAACAGCGGAGCAGATACACGCTGCAGGTTCAGACGTAGGGAAAGCAGGTTCTGGAAAAAGTCCTTTACTGTCTTGATGGCAATCTGTGTGTCATGTAAGTCTAATTCTGAATGATAATTCTTTGGTATGATTAAGCGTTCCATAGTGTACTCCTTCATTTTTTCTCTTTACCAATTATATACTTCTGTAAATGGTTTTTCAATAATGAAAAAAGGGAAATTCCAATTTTTTCAAACATTGTATTGATGGAAGAAAAAATGTGTAAATTGTAGAAAAAATAGAAACAGTATATATAATTAAAAATGCAAGAAAAATTTCAAAAATTTGTATAAATGCAGGAAAAAAATCAATAGTTGAAAAGAAACGGGATACCCTGTACAATAGAAAAAGCAAAATAACAGTGAAAATGAGGAAAATATATGATTTTAGATGTGAAAAATTTAACCCATGGTTTTGGTGACCGAGCAATTTTCAATGACGTATCTTTTCGACTTTTAAAGGGAGAACATATTGGAATGATTGGTGCCAATGGAGAAGGAAAGTCTACCTTTATGAACATTGTGACAGGAAAACTTCAACCGGATGAAGGCAAGGTAGAGTGGGCAAAGAATGTTCGAGCAGGCTATTTAGACCAGCATACCGTATTAGAAAAGGGAATGACCATTGGAGATGTACTTCGTAGTGCTTTTTCTTTTCTATATGATATGGAAACGGAAATGAACAATATGTTTGCCAAAATGGGAGAGGCAGATGAAGCGGAGATGAATCGCCTATTGGAAGAGACCGGAACCATGCAGGAGTTATTAGAGCAGCATGACTTCTATATTATAGATACTAAGGTGGAGGAAGTTGCAAGAGCATTAGGCGTTATAGAGTTAGGACTTGATACGGATGTAACGGAGTTGAGCGGTGGACAGCGTACCAAGGTGCTTTTGGCAAAATTACTGTTGGAAAAGCCGGATATTTTGTTGTTAGACGAGCCGACCAACTACTTAGATGAAAATCATATAGAGTGGTTGAAACGTTACTTGTTAGATTATGAAAATGCATTTATTCTGATTTCCCATGATATTCCGTTTTTGAATAGTGTGGTAAACATTATCTATCATATGGAAAATCAGGAATTGACCCGCTATGTGGGAGATTACGATAAGTTCCAGGAAGTCTATGCGATGAAAAAAGCACAGATGGAGGCTGCATACAAGAAACAGCAGAAGGAAATTGAAGACTTAAAGGATTTTGTAGCACGCAATAAGGCAAGAGTAGCTACCAGAAATATGGCAATGTCCCGTCAAAAGAAGTTAGATAAAATGGATGTCATTGAATTGGCAGCAGAGCGTCCAAAGCCGGAATTTTTCTTTAAAAATGCAAGAGCAGCAGGAAAGGTGATATTTGAAACTAACGACCTTGTTATTGGCTATGAAAAGGATAAACCTTTGTCAAAGCCTATGAATCTTAGGATGGAACGAGGCGAAAAGATTGCCATTGTAGGAACCAATGGAATTGGAAAGTCTACCTTTTTAAAGAGTGTGCTTGGGATTATTCCGTCCTTGTCCGGTAAGGCTCAGCTTGGCGACTATCTGTATCCGGGATATTTTGAACAGGAGATGCCGGCTAGTGAAAATAGCTGTATTGAAGAAATATGGGAGACATTTCCGTCATATAGTCAATATGAGGTGCGTTCTGCACTGGCAAAATGCGGACTTACTACCAAGCACATTGAAAGTAAGGTAAAAGTGTTAAGCGGTGGAGAACAGGCAAAGGTTAGATTATGTAAACTACTTAATGTAGAAACCAATGTTTTACTATTGGATGAGCCAACCAATCATTTGGATGTGGATGCAAAAGAAGAATTGAAGCGTGCATTGAAGGAGTATAAAGGGGCAATTTTGTTGGTATGTCATGAACCGGAGTTTTATCAGGATGTGGTAGATAAGATCTGGAATATGGAGGAATATTCTCTACTGGCATAAGAAGGGAGAAAATGTGATTACAAAGGGCGAAATTCAAGAAATATGTTTTGAAGAGATATTGGGGCTGTGGAAAAGTCTTCCAACTTCGTTTCCGGAATTTTTGACAGAAGTAGAAGAGGAACAGAAACGAGAAAACGAAGTGTTCCTGGAAGGAATGGGGAAACGGTGGAAGAAGATTGGAAAAGCATTCCCGGAAGACGAGTCCGAGCAAGCAGAGTGGAAGAAGCAAGTGGATGTACTGATGGAAGAGTTCTTGGAAAAGGAGCAGATTCTAGGAATAAGGAAATCCATGAGCCAAGAACTATTTCAGGATTTTGAAGAGGAAACGAAGGAATTCGTAAGACAGACCCGCAGGTTTGATTCTGAAATTTCTCTGGAAAATATCTGGCAGGCATTACGGAATTATTTTATTTATGCAGTAATTGCAGATTTGCAAGGTCAGCCCCAGAAGTGCAAAGAAGACATATTTTCCTATAGCCTTCTTTATCCGTACACGGACAATTATATTGATGAGAAGGAGTATTCAGAGGAAGAGAAAAAGGCCTATAATGAGATGATACAGGATGTGCTTTGCGATAGACCGGTGATGGTGGAAAAAGGAATTCCGGAGAAGACATGTCGTTTGTTGGAACAGCTTCTGAGCGGTTATGAAGGGGAAAAACGCAAAGAGATACAGAACCTTTTGTTGTTGATGTTAGAAGCGCAAAGCAATAGTATCCGCCAGCAGTCGGGAAAAGAAAAGTTATCGGAAGAAGCGATTCTTCGTATCTCTGTATATAAGGGAAGTATCTCTGTATTGATTGACTATTTCTTTACAGTCCCAAGAATGAAAAAAGAGGAAATAGACTTTTATTTAAAGTTTGGTTTTTTACTACAACTTGCCGATGATTTGCAGGACGTGAAAGAGGATAAAAAGTCTGGTTCACAGACGCTGATGGGAAAACGTGCCGAAGAAGAAACATTGGAGGAAGCGGTAAATCATCTGCTTCATTATACTCATAAGATTTTTGCCGAGTTTACGCCGATAAATGATGGACTGAAATCTTTTATGGAGCAACACTGTTATACTATGGTTGTGGCAGCAGCGCTTGCGAATAGTGAGTATTTTTCGAAAGATTACATAAGAAAATTGGAACGATTTTTCCCGGTACATGTAGAATATATGCAAAAACAGCAGATGATGCCGGAAAAGATAGATGAACGGATGAGACAAAGAATGGATAAATATATTGAGTGTTTGCTGTAAAAGATAGAAGCCGGAACCTTCGCAAAAGGAAGGAAACCGGCTTCTTTTTCCGTGTAAAAATATATTATTTTCTCTTGCCAAACAGACTTAACAGTTTCAAGAAAAGATTGATAAAATCAAGATATAATTCAAAAGCACCATAAAGAGCTAAAGAAGTAACGTTCTGGCTATTAGAAGCGGCAACGTTTTTCTTGATTTTCTGTGTATCATAAGCAGTTAAGCCTACGAAGACTAAAACGCCGATAGCGCTGATCGCGGTATCAAGCATAGTGCTCTGTAAAATAAAGAGATTTACAAAACTGATAATAATAATTCCGATCAATCCCATAAGGCAGATGTTTCCAATGCTGGATAAATCTGTTTTGGTAACAAGTCCATATACTGCCATGATACCAAATACTGCAGCTGTTGTTAAGAAAATTGCAACAATAGAAGCAGTAGTGTAGACCATAAATATAATGGAAAGTGTAACACCGGTCAAATAGGAATAAGCAGTGAAAAGGATACCAGCTAAAATTGCATTGTTCTTACGCAATGCCCAGTTAGAAGCCAGTACAATACCAAACTCTGCGATTAAGAGAATATAGAAATTGTTGCCGCTAAGCAATTCAATTGCAATATAAGGTGAAATCGTCAGTGCAGCACAGGCTGTAATTAATAATGCACCTATCATAAATAAAAAAGATTTGAGAATGACCTCTTCACATAAGAGTGTTTTCAAATTCTGCGCCTGCTGTGGTGCAATAGTCTCATTGTCATAATTGTATGACGGGTTTGTGTTGTAATTGTTTTGGTTGTTATACTCCATAATAACTCCTTTCAGTAAAAAAAATAATATAAAACTACGAGAAAAATTTTAACACATTATGAAAAAAATGGCAAATAATAAAAATGTTGTTCATATTGACCCTGTACTATAGGGAGATTATAATGTATATATAACTATTTTGTTTGGGAACGAAGGAAAAGGTATCATTTTACTAGGAGGTAAGGGATATGAAGAGTGTCGAGGCAAAAATTGTACTGCCACTATCGGTATTGGGGTTACTGTTTGGTGTGTATATGGTTTCATCGTACTTTTTTATGAATGAAAACATTAATCGGGTTGATAATATGAAAGATGTTTCATATGAGACAGTTATGCTGGCGGATAATCTAAAGCTTTCTGTTGTGCAGGTACAACAATGGTTGACGGATATCAGTGCAACAAGAGCAGCGGAGGGGTTTGATGATGGTTTCGATGAAGCAGCTGCGCATGCTCAGGAGATATATGATATTTTAGACAAACTCGTAGCACTCGATCCGGATTATTCCGATGAGGTTGATGATATCAAGAGTAAGTTTGAACCCTATTATGAAACAGGTCAGAAAATGGCACAGGCTTATATTGATGATGGCCCTGAAGGTGGCAATGCCATGATGGGAGAGTTTGACACAGTGGCTCAAGATATTAATGAAGCTGTAGATGCATTAAAGGAACAGGCACTTGCCGATGCTGATGCCAGTGCCATTAGTCTGGCCGAGCGTTGCCAGCAGATTCAGCGTTTTACAATAATTGCAACCATTATTATAGTAATTGTGTACCTGGTAACATTGACTACTTTCAAGAAAACTGTGGTTCGACCAATCCGTCTTATTCTTGCTAAGTTAAAATTGATGGCAGAAAATAGTGGTGATTTGACTCAGAAAATTGATTATACCGGAAAAGATGAGATTGGAGCCTTAGCCGAGAACTTTAACAAAATGCAGGAATCTTTTCGTGTATTGATTCGCCAAGTGATTGATATTTCAGAGAATACTTTCGAGGGTATGCAGCAGACGAAAAACAATATAGATACGGGACTTACGCTTGTTCGTGAAATGAATACGAGAGCTTCTAATATTTCCGGTAATATGGAAGAAAATGCGGCATCTGTCGAAGAAACGACTGCTGTGAATGTTGAAATCAATGAAGGACTCAAGCAGATGACAGAACATGCCAATACAGAGGCAAAACGCTCGAATGAAATCAGAACGCGTGCGGAACAGTTAAGAAATTCTGCCTTAGAGTCACAAGAGCGAGCAAAAGAAATCAACGAGAGCACCAGACAAAAATTGGATCAGGCTATTGAAAAGGCCAAGGATGTTGAGAAGGTAAACACACTGACTGATACCATTATGGACATTGCAGATCAGACCAATCTTTTGGCTCTCAACGCTTCTATTGAAGCTGCAAGAGCCGGTGAAGCAGGAAAGGGATTTGCTGTTGTTGCTTCGGAAATTACGAGCCTTGCATCTGATTCTGCAAAGGCGGTAGTAGAAATTCGTGCCGTAAATGAAAATGTTCTAAAAGTTGTGGAAGAGCTGGTTCAGACATTAAGTGAAATTTATACATTCATTAGAGAAGAAGTCGTAAAAGACTATGAGGAGACGGTAAAAACAGGGGAACAATATAGTAATGATGCTGAGAAATTCCAAACGGTGACAACCGGAATTGCCAATACGTCAAATGATATTCTTGCATCCATGAATATGATGGCAGACACCATGAATATGATGTCAAAGGCAAGTGGACAGTCAGCAGAAGACACCACAGAAATTAGCAATAATGTAACCAGACTGATGGGATATTTTGATGAAATAGCAGATTTGTCTGCGGAACTTTCCAAGGGAACAGAAACCTTGCGTAATCTGGTGGATCAGTATACGGTATAATATTTGAAAAAGAGGCTGGAGCTTTTCTTAAGATAATGTAAATGTACGTCTATATTTTGCAGGTGTAAGATTATATTTCCTTAGAAAAGCTCTTGTAAAATAGGAGTGGTTATTAAAACCACAATTGGTGGCAATATCAATGATTTTCTGATCCGTTTCAATTAATTGCTTTGCAGAAAGCTCTAGCCGGTAATTAACCAGATATGCGGTAAAACTCATACCGGTTAGTTCTTTGAACAATTTCATAAAATGGCTCTCTGAAAAACCACATAAGGCAGCTGCCTGTTTTATGGTGATGTTTTGAGCATAACTGTTTTGTACATGGTACAAAACAGTTTTTAGTTTGTGGTAATTTTCTTGTAAAAGAACCTCGTTTTTATCTGTGTTTATGCAAGCTTGGTTGAGATAATGCATAATCATAAAAAGGTTGGATTTGACAAGATATTCGCAGGTTGTATAACTGTTTCTTCTGTTTTCAATTAAGGAAAGAAGCAATGGTGTTAAACAGGTATTCAGTTTGGTGCCCTTTGGTTCATAACAGTTTACGCTTTTTTCGTGAGTAAGGAAAGGTTTCAGGTATTTATCGTAGCGGCTGTTTTCTTCCGGTTTTTCTAAAATGGAAAAATGAAACACAATATTGAAATATTCAGCATGATGGGAATCCAGCTGTTCTATGGAGTGAATTGCATGGGGCATTAGAATTACAATGTCGCCTTCCTGCACATGGTATGTATTGGACCAAACTGTAATTTTGGCACATCCTTTGGTAACATATATTATTTCTGCTTCATCATGCCAGTGGAGAGGATAAGAATGTATGAAATCTGGGATTTTCCCATGATATACGATATAAGGAAAATCGATTGTTCCGTGAATTTTGGTTTCATGTAGTAGCGTATTGTTCATGTTTGTGTAACCTTTCTGTAATAGTGGGATTGTGTTAAAAAGTAAGGGAAATAATGATAGAAGTATAACATGGGGAAGAATATAATGCAATTTTTGTTTGGAGTATTTCCAAAATTACTAGATACAGGCGTATGTTATAATATAGTCTAGTGATTTAGATTAAGGTGGTTGAGAAAGCAAATGAGAATATTAGTGACAAATGATGACGGAATTAAAGCAGAGGGAATCTGTAGGTAGCAGAAATAGTGTCAGTGGGACTCCGGCAGATTGCGTAAAGGTGGCACTCATGCAGTTGTTGCCGGAGCGACCGGATGTTATGAAGTGGTATACATACTTTTTCACACTGGTATGCGAATTTCAGAATTTTGCGGACTTACGATTAAGGATATTGATTTGGAAAACAGGATTGTGAATATAGATCATCAGCTTCAGAGGTTATCCGATATGACCTTAGTGATTGAGCCGACAAAGACTTCTGCCGGAACGAGAAAACTTCCTATAACAGAGGATGTTGTAAAATGCTTTCAGGCCATCCTTGAAGATCGGGAGAAACCAAAGATAGAAAAGGTGGTGGATGGGTATACCGGTTTCCTGTTCGTGGATGACAAAGGTCTGCCACTGGTGGCAATGCACTGGGAACATCGGTTTAATCATATGGTGAAGCGGTACAACGATATTTATCGGGTGCAGATGCCCAATATCACGCCACATATTTGCCGGCATACGTATTGTAGCAATATGGCGAAATCCGGAATGAACCCGAAGACGCTGCAGTACCTTATGGGGCATAGTGATATAGGGGTTACGCTTAACACCTATACGCATCTGGGCCTTGAGGATGCGGAGGATGAATTGAAGCGGCTGGAGGACCTGCAGAATGCCAGAAAGGAACTAGAACGGACACAGGGAGAGAAAACGGTGTCGCAGAAGATATTTAAAGCAATTTAATATAGAAGAACGATGACGCTCTGGCATAGGCTGGGGCGTTTTAAACTAGAAGTTTAATGACAGATAGTGTATGGAAACATAGAATTAGTTATATACTATGGAAATGGAGGCTACGAAATGGAATACAACAATTATATTCCGCTAGAGAAAATGTCAGTAAGATACAAATACTTTTGCTTTATTGATACAAAAGAATACCTTGCAGACGCATTATTCATAAAAAATAGAGTCAGGGTATGGTTCCAAAAGGAAGCACATAAATCCAATACAGATTTTATAGTTGTTTTCTGTAAAGTAAAAAAATGTGATGCAAAGAAGTTCTTGGAAACATTAGGGGAATTAAAAAAGAAAATGATATTGTTAGGGCATTCTGGTTATCAAAATTTTTGTAAAGAATTTTACGAGAATTTTTCTGGTGAAGAAAGAGAAAATATGATATAATATCGACGTGTATCGGGATGGACGATGAATAAAGGAGGGACGATTTTGAAACCTATATATTTATCTATCCAGCAACAGGCAACCGGGAATAGGATTCGAGAATTATTAAAAGAAAATGGGTATACTGTAAAAGATATCCAAGAGGCTATGGGATTTGAAAATCCACAAGCTGTATATAAGTGGATTTCAGGACGGTCGCTTCCAAGTATAGATAATTTTCTAATTCTTAGCAAAGTATTACATACAAGTATTGAAGATATCCTCGTCGTTGACGGGGATATTGTTGTTTTTATAAGAAGGAGATACGCATATGAAAAATGTATGGGATAGTAAGGAGTTTCGATGGCGGATTAGACAACCTTGGAAATTACCACGTTTTGTTTTTGAAAATATAAAATATAGTTGGCAGAGAATAACAAAAGGATATTGCGATAAGGATTTGTGGAATATAGATGGTTGGTTTATGGCTATAATGCCAAATATGTTACAACAATTTAAAGAAAATCGAAATGGAAGTCCGGGTGTTTTGGGATCTGATTATGTTAATGCAGATGGAATTCTATGTAATGATACTTGTCATGAAGAATGGGATGGTCCTATGTCAAGATTTAGCACAAATTAAAATGAGAAGTTCTGCCAGCTAAGCTGCCGGCAGTAATTTCGCCCTCTCATACAGTTTTTCAAATTCATCAGGAGACACATAGTCACAGTGACTATGTATTCTGACGGTGTTATAAAAGGTTTCAATGTATTCAAAGACAAGCGAATAAGCATGCTTGTAGTTTCGAATATGAAATCTGTTAAGCCATTCTCTTTTAATCAGGGAATGGAAGGATTCAATGCAGGCATTGTCATAAGGGTAGCCCTTGTGAGAATAACTACGCTGCATATTTTCTGTGGCTTCACGCCATGCGTTAGAAACATACTGGCTGCCACGGTCTGAATGTATAATCAAAGGCAAATCGGTATTTCGAACAGCCTTTGCTTTATTGATTGTTTCAATTACGGAAGATACTTCCATAGTGTCAGAGAGCGTCCATGCAATAATCTTTCTGGCAAATAAGTCCATAACGCAATTAAGATAGACAAATCCATCCTGTGTCCAGATATAAGTGATATCGGTGCACCAGACAGCGTTAGGACGTTCAGGGTTGAACTGCTCATTCAGGATGTTATGGAGTTCACTGCTAAAATCAGAGTCTCTGGTAGTAGTGGTCCAAGGCTTGACCCATTGAGCTTTTATACCCATTTCGCGCATATATTTACCTACAGTACGCTCTGCAATGGTTTCGCCAGATTTGCGAAGTTCCTGTGTTATTTTAGGAGCGCCGTAATTCTGTTTAGAATCATCATAGATTTTCTGGATTTCCTTTTTGACAGATTCTTTTCGCTGTCGAGTAGGAGAGAGCTTACGGTTTAGAAAGGCTCTGTATCCAGAACGAGACACGCCTAAAAATTTCAGCATTCCAGAAGTAGAGACGCGGCGTTTAGTAACTTTAGATGCCTCTACCTTTGCAGAAACTTCTGTATAGATAGCTTCTGTCAGTCTTTGCCCAGAATGCTGATGGCTTTTTTTAACACATCGAGCGCATCCTGAGCATCACGAAGCTCCCGTTTCAGACGAGCGATTTCCTTTTCTTCGTCAGAGGCATAGTTTCCGGATCCTCTAACTGGGATGTCGCCATCAGAGTCTCTATATTGAGCTTCCCACCTGGCTAAGGTGCTAACACCTATTCCGAGATTCTTGGCACATTCAGCCTGAGTGAGATCAGGGTGTTCCTTACGATAGTTGACAGCATCCAACTTGAACTGCTTAGTGTGTTGTTTTCTTGGCATAATGAGTACCTCCTCTTGGTATTATATAATATTTTCAAGGGAATATCTCATTTTATTTTGTACTAATTAGATGCTAACACTAGTATAGAAGTATACTGGTATGAAGGAGTAGTAATCCCACCCACTTTTTACTCCGTTTCTACTACGATTGCTGTACACATCTTGAAATATTTTGCTAAGTTTTGCATTTTATGTACAGAAATGACCGATACATAAAGAAGAATTTACACCGCGCAAATCGCTGCAAATGGCAGCAGGACAGCGCATTTTGAAAGGAGTTTTTATGAGTATACGCGTACTTTTTATCTGCCACGGCAATATACTAACCTTGATTAAAAATACTTGATTTTACAGTGTTTTGGGGATGTTACAGTAGATTTTTACCAACGATTTACCAAAGCTATTTGAGTAGGGAATAAACTACTCAGGATATGTAAAGAGAAGTATTATATAGAGTCCTAGCAATGAAAAAATCCGCAATTTAGCGGATTTTTTTAATATATTCGTTAAATAAGAGCAATCTGTTAATCTTATCATCATAAATTTCTTTTTGCTGTTCAATCACAGCTTTATCATTATCCTCATAGGCAATTAAATCCATCTGTTGTTTACAATTTAGATAAGAACAAATAGCTTCATTTATTTGTGAATCTTCAAATGTCATGTGTATGCTGCTGGGGATGTAGTTGCCATCTTTATCCTTATCAGCAGATATTTTCAATGGGGATTGTTCGTTAAGCTTCATAACTAAAGAAAGAACATCACTAACAGTATTAATATCGTAATCAAGAAATACAGTTACGCTAATGCCAAGAGCTTCTGCTATTTTTTGAAGCTGATCTGGTTTTGGATTTCGTTCACCGCTTTCATATTTCTTTATGGTAGATAAATAAATACCGGACTGTTTTGATAATTCGTCCTGTGTCATATCTTTTAATTTTCTATATTTTTGAATTTTACTTCCAATTGAATGTCTATTATCCATTAATAATCACCTCAAACAAATTGATATGAATATTTTAACACAGAGTTCACAAAAGTGGTACATTATTTTGAAAATATATTGACAACCACAAATGTGGACTATATAATGAAAATACGAACAGACCACAAATGAGGACTAACATAAAAAGAATAGATATGTTGAAAATACTTCTTTTGGCGAAGTTCAAGGATTCAAAATTTTGCTATATCATAATCCTGCGAGTTGCAAAACAGCTCATACAATTGAATAACAATTACAGATATAGTGATAATTCCGGTTCAGATACCTGATGGAAATCAAATATACTTGCGAAGAGTGCTGAAGGATTGAGAAATGAAAGTGGAGCGAGTAAGGGTAGTCAATACTGTTGCGGAAGGATAATAAACTATGAAGGTGTTCAAAGGGAACTTCCTGGCTCTCGAAAAGGCGGTAGAGAGGATAGCATTATTTAATTTAACTTAATGCGTCGTAAACGCAGATGCGGCTTATCTGTAATTCCTATGTGTGCAGGCAAATGGGAAAAAAGCACACCTACATGGCATGAGCCGTGTAGAAAGCAGGTAAGTAGTGAATGGAATTAACTTTTAAAGGTGTGGATATAAGCACTGAGGAAAAGTTCGTCAGCTACATTAATTCACTGAACACAGCGATAATGAAGCAAAATGCCATGAATGAAATCAAGCAGGATTTATATGATGTTTCTTATTTGAAAAAGCGTTACCGAAAGATTGTAGCCAAAAATGAGAAAGCACTATTTATGGCAGAACACGAGTGTTTGAAATGTGTTTATTTCCAAAGACTGGCACGAAAATGTCAGGCAAATTGTAAGTGCCTCTTAGAAGAATCTACGGAATGAGGCGTATTTACATGAAGCTATGTTGGATTGTAGTGTTGGTCGGAATAAGTATCATCCTGATTTTTCTATATTCATTAGTTGCAATGTCGTCTAGAACAGAGCGGTTTATTGGGCAGCTTATGGAAGAGGAAAGGAGAAAAGATACAGATGTGCAGGACATGGAAGCAAATATTACGGAATGGAAGGAGAGACAGGAATATGAATAACAAGTTAGAAGTAATCGGCATTGATCATGGCTGGTCAATGATGAAAACAATCTCTCAGGTATTTGTCACAGGAGTTAAGGAGATTACAACAACTCCGGCACTTTTCGGCGATGTACTTGAGTATGAAGGAAAGTTCTATAAGGTTGGAACTGTGAGGCAGGAAGTAAAGGATACAAAGGTCGAAGATGACAGCTTTTATCTTCTCACTCTTGCAGCAGTTGCTAAGGAACTTAAAAGAAGAGGTCTTGCAGAGGCAAAGGTATTCCTTGCCGTAGGACTACCACTTACA
Organism: Roseburia sp. 499; assembly: GCF_001940225.2. NCBI lineage: Bacteria > Bacillati > Bacillota > Clostridia > Lachnospirales > Lachnospiraceae > Roseburia > Roseburia sp. 499. The sequence goes on along the minus strand of NZ_CP135164.1, from coordinate 2,432,943 downwards.
AGGTTTGGAGCAGAGAAGAATGATTTTATCAAGTACCTGACAAAGAATAAGCGTGTAAGCTTCAAATATGAGAATGAGCCGTATTATATTGAAATTGATGATGTGGCAGTATTCCCTCAGTGTTATGCAGCAGTAGTGGACAAGATTCCTACAATGGCAAAGAAAACGCTGATAGTAGATATCGGTAGCTGGACAATCGACATTATGCCGGTAATCAACAAGTCACCGGATGAATCAAAGTGTGTGACGATACCAAAAGGTCTTATTACCTGTATGCGTTCTATCAATGAGCAGTGTGTAAGACAACTTAACGGAGAGGTAGACGAGTCAGAGATACAGAACATCATGCGATATGGCAGGTCAGATATTGATGATGAATACTTTGCCATTATCAAGGCAGAGATAGAGGATTTTGTTGATAAGGTATATAACTCAATCCGTGAGTTTGGGTATAACTTAAAGACTACACCGATTGTATTTGTCGGTGGCGGGGCAGTTGTGATGAAGAATTTTGGTAGTCATGATGCTAAGAACATTTCCTATAACCTTGATGTAAAGGCAAATGCAAGAGGATATGAGCAGCTTGCCACAATGGGACTTAAAAGCACTAAGCGATTATCATAAGGAGGCAGATGATGGGAAGAAGACTTGAATATGAAGTAAAAACTTCTGTCCGCCTCAACATGAGCAATCCTCAGCATGTGAAAATCAATGATGTGATTCAGAACCTTGATCCGAAGATTTTCAAATCTAAGAACCAGTTCATTATAGATGCGATTCAGTTCTACATTGATAATTATGGAAAAGAAACTTTTGTTATCAAGAAGAAGGAAAAAGAGAGGGCTGAATATATCCGGTCAGAAGATATTGATGACATTAAGGAAGAAGTTATTGAAGCAGCAACCAATGAGGCTAGGAAAGAGGTCATAAGGCTGTTAGGCGGAGTGATATCCGGAATGAATGTTGGTCAGCCGGTAATAATGCAGGTAGCCAATAGTGAAGCACAAGAACCTACAGAAGATGTTATGGACGATGCAGATGTTGCAGGACTTGCAATGGGATGGATGTCGAAAGGAGACTGATTATTATGAGAAGAGTTATGGGAGCCGTAGGAACAGTAATTTTAGAGATACTCAAGTGGATATTAAGGATAATTCTTGGAGCGTTGAAGCTGGTCTTAGGACTTGCCAGAATAATTCTTCTTCTATTCGCTATGGTGGCAAGGATATTTCTTTCATTCGTAAGAATGGGCACATTCTGAGAGGAGGTGAGCGTATGCAGGTAAAGGGTTTATTCTTAAATTATAAGAAAAACAGAAGACTTATGCAGTATTTCTTTAAAATAAGAGAGCTGGTATAATGAAAGGAGTTTAAGATGCACAGAATACGGGACAGTCCTATGTGTCCCGTGCATTACAGATAAATAGTTCACCGCAAGGGTGGATGGCACGGAACACAAAGCCCGTCCCTCTTGCGGAGAAGGGATGGGTGATTACTATGAAGAAGATAAGTATTATCTTATTATCCGCAGTACTGGTCTTTTCAATGGCTGCCTGTAATGGTGGTAAGGAAAAGGCTGATAATCAGACAGAGAAACAGACGGAAAGTGTAAAGCCAACTGAAGAAGCAGAAATGGCAACGGAAGCTGTCACAGAGGTCACAACCGAAGCTGGAAGTGAAGAGACAGAGAAAGATATTGCCGAGGCTAAAGATTCAGAAGAGAAGACTGATAAAGAAGATAACCGATCCGCAGATAATGAAACTGCTTCAAAGCAGGAAGAAAAGCCAAAGCAGAATGACGAGCCGGAACAGAAAGCTCCTGTAAATGATAATGAGGAAGCTGGCGGAAATCAGAGTAATGTAGGTAATGGTGGTCAGACTACAGACAGTCCGAAAGACAATGTGAGCAATCCACAGCCTGCATCCGTGGCATACAGTCCACAGAATGTTGTGTCACTTGCAACAGCAAAGTGTCAGGCAGGAGGGATGATTACCACACAGCAGAATTTACAGAACCATTTGAATGATGGCAGTATCACGCAGGAAGAGTACAATGAGTATTATCCTTACGATGGTATGGAAGGCTCTTATTATAGTGTGTTTGTAGAGACAGACCTCAACAAAGCAAGTACCATTGATGGACAGCGGTTATCATCTGAGGATGCAATCGCAGAATATATTGCAAGTATGTTACTTTTGGAAACAGATCCGGTATTCTACATCAGTTATGATGGAGTTTACACGACAGGCGGCACAGACTATTACGAGTTTCGATGTCACAGATAAATAAAAACGAATAGAAGCAGAAGGAAGAAAGATGTAAGCCATAAACTTATGTCTTTCTTTTTTTATGCGAAAATTAAGGAGGAAAGAGCACATGAAACAGAAACTAAAGCGTTTTATGGCAGGATTTATGGCTATGCTCACACTGGTTGGAACACTCTTTACGAATGGTACAACAGCATTTGCAGCCAGTCCGCAGGCAAATATTGCGTTCTGGAATGCATCAGTCAAAAATTCCGGAGAAGTAAGTGAGCTAAAGCCCGGATTTAATCATGGCAAGATTCTGTATTCAATTCTTGACGGAAATTCAGCATATTGTATGAATTTCGGATTAAGAGCAGATGGCGGTCAGCTTATGAACAGCTACGATGATGCGAGCACATCAATGTCAGCACAGCAGAGAAAGCTTTTAAGTTACTGCCTTTATTATGGGTTTAACAGTACACAAAAGGCGGCACCAAGCAACAGCCAGTGTGATGAGTATATCGCAACTCAGGCAATGGTATGGGTTATTGTAGCAGATATCTTTGGAACCGGAAGCGGTGATTCAGCAGCAAGAAAGCTCTGTAACACAGCACCAAGTCCTGATTCTTCATACAACTATTATGAGAGGCTCAGAGACAATATCAGCAGCTCCTACAATGCAACGCTTCCAAGTTTTGCATCACGCAGAACCAGTGAGGCACCAACTTATGAGTTGAAGTGGAATGAGGGAAGTCAGAGATTTGAAACAACATTATCTGACAGCAATGGTGTTTTATCGGATTTTGATTTTGGCATCAGCGGATATTCTGTTGATAAGAATGGCAACAGTATTACAATCTCTTCAACGAGCGTGAATACTACAGCTACAACAGGAACATTCACTTCCAATGCAGGAAAGGTTGAGACAACATCAAGCTGTGTATTCTGGCTTACAGGAAAGAGCGGATATCAGGAGTTTATTTCTGAAAGACCGACAGCAGATCCTATCAAAGCCTATATCAAGGTCAAGACAGAGAACATCGGATATGGTGAGCTTACAAAGACAGATGAGTCAAGCGGAGTGAAGCTTTCCGGTGCAGTCTATGGAATCTATTCTGACAGCGGATGCACAAACAGAGTACAGACCATGACAACAGATGGAAACGGATATGCAAAGTCAGATGCACTTGTCGCAGGCACTTATTATGTAAAAGAGATTACCGCACCAAAGGGATATGTCCTTTCCGGTAAAGTTCATACACTTACTGTAAAAGCAGGACAGACAACGGGAATCTCTGCAACAGATAAAGAGCAGCTTGGAGCAATCACAATCTATAAAGAGGGTGAGGTGCTTAGCTCATGGAATGGAAGCAACTTCACTTATGAGAAAAAGAAGCTTTCTGGAGCAACTTTTAAGGTAACTGCAGGAGCAGATATCTACAAGGCAGATGGTACAAAGGTGTATAGTGCTGGCGATGTAGTGGCAGAAAGCCTTACAACAGGAACTGACGGACAGGTGGTATTATCTGACCTTCATCTTGGAACTTATGTGGTAACTGAGATTGAGAGCATTGACGGGTATACAATCAATACCACACCTCAGACAGTAGCAGTTGAATATAAGGACCAGACTGTGACAGTACAGTATGAATCAACTACGATTGAGAATACAAGACAGAAAGCGGATGTATCTGTCGTAAAGAAGGACTCTGACACAGAGAACCCTCTTGATGGCGGCAAGTACACACTTTATGCCGGAAATGACATCAAAAACTATGCCGGACAGGTTATTGTTACAAAGGGTACAGCTCTTGAGACAGTAACTACAGGTGAGGACGGAAAGGCAAGCTACAGCGTGGATCTGCCAATCTCTAACGGATATTATATCCAAGAGACACAGGCACCATATGCATATATTAGAAACCAGTCTGATGTATATAGCTTCAATTTCAATGTATTACCTGAAACACAGGCAAAGACATCATTCAGCCACACATTTGTGAATGACAGAACGACAGCAAAGATTCATATCTACAAGGTAGACAAGGAATCGGGCAAGGCAGTTGCCCAGGGTGATGCAAGCCTTGAAGGTGCAGTTTATGGTCTTTATGCAAGAAACGATATCGTGCATCCGGACGGAGCAACAGGAGTCGTATTCAAAGCAGGAGACCTTGTAGCAACACTTACAACAGATAAGAATGGCGAAGCAGAGGTCAATAACCTTTACCTTGGAAACTATTATGTGAAAGAAATCACTCCATCAGAGGGGTATCTCTTAGACGAAGAGGAGCACGATGTAGTGTGCGACTATGAGGGAGACCTTGTAGCAGAGGTATCAAGAAGCACAACATCAGCAGAGCAGGTCATCAAGCAGCCATTCCAACTTATCAAGGTATCTGACAATGGCGATGATACTGAAGCAGGCTTATTGGCAGGTGCAGAGTTCACAGCTTATTTGAAATCATCTTTACCTGTAAAGGCAGATGGAAGTTATGACTATGACAAGGCAACTCCGGTAGTAATCGGGGAAAACGGAGCAACAACAATCACATCCGATGACAAGGGACATGCAGTTTCCATTGCAATTCCTTATGGAACCTATGTGGTAGTAGAGTCAAAGACTCCGCATAACATGAAGACAATCAAGCCATTTGAGGTAAAAATCAGCGAGAATCATCCTGACAAGCCTCAGACATGGAGAGTATTCCTTGACAGGGAGTTTACTGCAAAGCTTCGTGTAATTAAGAAGGATTCCGATACAAAGCAGACAGTGCTTGTACCAAATGCAGAGTTTAAGATCTTTAATATTGATAAGAACGAATATGTGAAGCAGTACACAACTTATCCGTCAAAGGTAGAGCATACTTCATTCTTTACTGATGAGGACGGAGATTTAATCTTACCGGAGGCACTTAAAATCGGTAACTACCGCATTGAGGAAGTGTCTGCACCATTTGGATATGTTGTAAATGATAAGTATGTCAACATCTCTGTTGATACTGACACAGCATTTGAAACAGATGGTGATACAAATGATGCGTTCATCACCGTGGAATATTCAGATGCCCCTGCAGTCGGAGAGCTGACTGTAGAAAAGAAGGGAGAGGTACTTGACGGATTCAAGGGTGGACTTCTTGCAAGCTCATATGAGAAAGAGTTTGTTTATAAGGAAGGCTCACTTGGCGGAGCAAAATTCAAAGTTTATGCTGCCGAGGATATTTACACAGCAGACAACCAGAAGGATGCAGACGGAAACCGCATTAAGTATTACAGCAAGGGAGACCTTGTGACAACTCTTACAACTGGTAAGGATGGAAAGGCAACAGCTAAGAATCTTCCTCTTGGACAGTACAGGGTTGTGGAAGTGGAAGCTCCATACGGATATGTATTAAATCCGAATGAGCAGAAAGTGACATTCACATATGTGGATGATAAGACACCTGTTATCAAGGAAAGCCTTACTTTCTCAGATGACAGACAGAAGCTTGATATGTCAGTGACTAAGCTTGATTCAGAAGATAATACACCGATTGCAGGTGCAGTATTTGGTCTTTATGCAGACGAGGATATCAAGAATGTAGATGGCAAGGTAATTATCGAGAAAGGCACACTTCTTGAGAAGACAACATCTGATGAGAATGGAAAGATTGCTTTTGTTAAGGATTATCCATTTGCAAAATATGTTGCAAGGGAGCTTGTAAAGCCTGCCGGATATGTGACAAATGAGGAAGCAGTAAACTTTGATACAAAATATCAGGGACAGGATGTTAAGACTGCTGTATATAACAGCGAGTATAAAAACACACCTACAACCTTTGAGTTTACAAAGACAGATATCACAAGCGGTGCAGAGCTTACAGGTGCAACACTTACTGTACTTGATAAGGATGGAAATGTGGTAGACACATGGACATCTGATGCTAAGGAAGCACATGTGATCAAGAGACTTGTAGTTGGAGAGACTTACACTCTTCGTGAGGAATTTGCTCCTTACGGATACCTCAAGGCAACTGATATCCAGTTTACAGTAGAGGACACAGGCAAAGTGCAGCATGTAGAGATGAAGGATGAAGTACCTACAGGTTCCATTGTCATCAATAAGGACGGCGAATTTGTAACAGACACTACTCTTATGAAGGGTTACTGGTATGACTTTATCTTCAATTTCTTCAAGGACAGCCTTGCAGGAGTAACTTTTGATGTATATGCAAAAGAGGATATCGTAAGTGCTGACGGACTTGACACTGTATATCACAAGGAAGGAGACAAGGTGGCAACCATCGTGACAAATGATAAGGGTATCGCAAGAATTGATGACCTTCCGATTGGCAAGTATTATCTTGTTGAGACAAAGACCATTGATGGATTTGTATTAGATGATACACCGATTGAGGCAGACCTTTCCTATATCGACCAGAATACAAAGGTTGTATTTGCAGGAATGGATGTGACAAATGATCGTCAGAAAGTGCAGATTACTGTAACCAAGACGGATTCAGAGACTAAGGAAGCACTTGAAGGAGCAGTATTCGGTTTATTTGCGAAAGAAGATATAGTAAATAAGGATGGAAAGGTTATTGTCAAAGCAGATACACAGATTGAGAGAGGTGTTACTGGAAAGGATGGCAAAGTAACATTTACTTCTGACCTTCCACTTGGACAGTATTATGTCAAAGAACTTGAGGCACCAAAGGGCTATGTGAAGTCAGATAAGACATTTGATGTGGATGCTTCATATCAGGGAGATAAGGTAAAGGTTATCGAGTTTGAGGCAGCATTTGAAAATGCACCTATTAAGGTAGAAATTTCAAAGACTGATATCACAGGAGAGAAAGAGTTGCCTGGAGCAAAGCTTTCAGTTATTGATGCTGATGGAAAGCTTGTTGAGAGCTGGACATCAGAGGCAGGAAAGACTCATATGATTGAGAGACTTCCTGTCGGAAAGTACACACTCAGAGAGGAATCTGCACCATATGGATATAAGGTGGCAAGTGATGTAACCTTTGAAGTAAAGGAGACAGCAGAAATCCAGAAGGTATCCATGAAGGATGAGCAGGCAGTCGGTAAGATTGTCATTGAGAAAACTGACAAAGTAACCGGAAAGCCGATCGAGGGTGTTGTATTTGAAGTAAGGGATAAGGATGGAAAGGTGCTTGATACACTCACTACTGACAAGAATGGTCATGCAGAGAGCAAGGAGCTTCCTATCTGTACTTACAATGAGGATGGTTCATTTAAGGAAGATATCCATTATACAGTAGTTGAGACAAAAGCAGCTGACGGATATATCCTTGATGAAACAGCTCACGATGTAACTCTTCGATATGATGACAATGCACCGGATGTTGTTGTAGCAACTCTTAAGCTTGCCAATGTACCGACAGAGCCTAAGCTTCCACAGACAGGCGACAATGCAAATCCGCTTCTTTATCTTGGAATCGGTGCACTTGCACTTATTACAGGTGTTGGAGTAGGACTTCGTGGAAGAAAGAAAAAGAATAAACAGTAACAATTAACCTTGCGGGGAATGTAAGCCAGTGACTTATGTTCTCCGCTTTTTTGATTTGGAGGACAAACAGTGGTAGGAGAAAGAATCAGATATTACAGAAAACGACAAAAAATGACACTCAGGGAACTGGGCGAGAAAAGTGGTTTTGAAAATAGAGGTGATGTAAGAATTGCCCAATACGAAAATGGTTCAAGAGTTCCAAAGACGGGAACGTTGAACAGGATTGCAAAGGCACTTGGTATTCCGCCAGAAGAATTATTCTGTGAGAACTGTAGAAAGTGCATGTTTCTCAAGAATTATTACAGAAAGAAAAGAAAATCTCATACCACTTTTGATATGGGAATCGAAGAAGACAACAGTTACAGAGAACACAATAATCCCGATGATGAAGGAATTTTATATGACAATTTAGATTAAGGAGGAACCGTAATATGATGAATTATGAGATTTTTAAGGAAGTAGTAAAAGAAAAGTTTATGGATTATATGCCTGAGAAGTTCAAAGGAATGGAGCTTGTGGCAGAGCCAGTGGAAAAGGTGAATGTGACTCTTGATGGCATCATCTTAAGAGAAGAAGGCAGGAATATTTCGCCTACGATTTATATCAATGACATGTATAAGAAGTATCAGGACTGTGGCGATCTTGAGGAAACACTTATGGCTGCATGTGACTTTATGGAAAGGGCATATGAGCAGGCTCCGGTTGTTGATGTGGACAGCATTATGAGGGATGCTAACGAGAAGATTGTATTCCAGCTCATCAATACAGAGCAGAATAAGACATTTTTGGAACAGGTGCCTCACAGGGAGTTTCAGGATCTCTCTATTGTGTATAAGGTAATAATCAGTGCCGATAAGGATGCGGTGCAGAGTTCAAAAATTACAAATGAATTTGCAAAAAGACTTGGAATGAGTGAGGAACAGCTCTTTAAGTGTGCAGCGGAAAACACAAGAAGACTCTTCCCACCTGTCGTTCGTAGCATGAATGACATTATGAGAGAAATGTTCGCAAGGGATGGGATGCCACAAGAGATTGCAGATATGATGATAGCCGAGATTCCACCGGAGCAGACGATGTGGGTGATTTCCAATGAAAAGGGTATCAATGGTGCAGCATCCATGCTTTATGAGAATGAGCTTCATGAGCTGGCAGAGAGTTTAGAGAGTGACCTTTATATTCTCCCTTCGAGCGTGCATGAGGTTATTGCAGTATCTTCAGATATGGGAAGCCCTGAGATGCTTGCACAGATGGTAGTCGAGGTAAATATGCAGGAGGTGTCTTTGGACGAGAGACTTTCCAATCAGGTATATCACTATGATAAGGATTTAAGAAAACTCACCCTTGCAACTGATACACCAAACAAGAGACTTGATGGTATCGTTGCAGAACCTCTCCTTGTATATGACGCGAAGGAAAAGTCCAGATAGGAGGCAGCTATGGAGCAGGAACTTACAATGGAAGAACTCATTGCTCTCATAAACAGCCAGAAAGGTGACTTTGTTATCCGTGTCGAGTTTGGAGAGGAGGCGGTGTCTGATGCCAAAGAAGAATGACTTCAAGCTTGATGTGGTTTCGGTAAGACTTGTAAAGGATGCTCCGATTTATTCGGAGCACACCTTTAATAATCCGGCGGATATAGCTGCTGTCATGGGAGACTGTATGTGCCAGTTTGACAGGGAAGTAGTGTGTGTGGTCAATCTAAGGTCAGATTTAAAACCTATCAATGTGCATTTTGCAAGTGTTGGTTCTTTAAATGAGGCAATGGCACATCCGAGAGAGCTGTTTAAATCAAGTATCCTAAGCAATGCGGCAAGCATGATGTTAATCCATTGTCATCCATCCGGGAATGTATTCCCAAGCAAGGCAGACACGATGATGACAGACCGTATGAACAAGCTGTGTGAACTGATGGGAATACCGCTTATTGACCATATCATAGTCGGTGGAGACAATCGTGAATTTTTCAGTTTCAGGGAAAAAGGCATGATTGATAATCCTAAGATTACCCTGAGCACAGATTACCGGACACTTGATATCAAGTCACCGCTTGTAGCAGAGCAGGGAAAGGCAAGGTGAAAACATGGATGGAAGATTTACGGATGAAGAGCTTGCCATAGCAAAGCGTGTTGATCTGTGTGCAGTTGCAGAAAGCCTTGGGTATACAGTAAAGAGGATTGGCAAATACCACACTTTAAAGGAGATGGATTCCATCCGTATCTATAACAGAAGCCATTGGTACAGATGGTCAAGGCAGTTTGACAAAGGCAACAATGGCGGCTCACAGATAGATTTCTTACGGGTATTCTGTGGAATGAGTGTAAAAGAGGCTGTATTCTGGCTTTTAGATTTTGCAGGATACAGAAGAATCGAGAATCCTGTAAAGCAGCCACTTGTTCATCAGGTATCGCAGAAGCAGGCAGAAGAGAGAAAGCCATTTGTCCTACCGGAACCGGCAGGAGATAATTCCTATCTTATTTCCTATCTGAATCAGGAGAGAGGAATCAGCAGAGCAGTCATAGATTTGTTTTTAAAAGAAGGACTGATTTATGAGAGCAGGCATTATCACAATGTTGTTTTCAAAGGAAATGATAAAAATGGAGTGACAAGATTTGCAAGTATGCGGGGAGTGTTTGATAAGCAGGGTAAGTCATTCAAGTGTGATGTCACAGGAAATGATAAGAACTATGGATTTAATGTGGTGAATGAAAACAGTACAGAGCTTGTAGTATTTGAGGCTGCAATCGACCTTATGAGTTATGCCGATATCTTCGCGGATTATGAATCAAATAAGCTGGCACTTGGGATGCTTGCAGATGCACCACTTGAGACTTTTCTTCGGGAATATCCGCAGATTACTTCCATCCGGTTCTGCCTTGATGGAGATGAGCCGGGGAGAAAAGCAGCAGCTGAACTTATGAGAAAGTATTATGAGCTTGGATATGAGGTAGAAGACTGTCCGCCACCTGCCGGATATAAGGATTACAACGAGTGGCTTGTAGCGGCAAAGCTTAATCTGAACAGGATGAATAAGCGAGCAGATGAACCAGTCAGGGCATGAGAAACCGGATTTTGATGTGTGGGGGCAGAAAGCGCCCCCAAAACAGCAAAGTGGGGGCAGAAAGCGCCCCCAAAATGTCAAAGTGGGGGCAAAAAGTGCCCCCAAAATTTGGACACGACAAAATCCGGACTGAAGTAAAAATAAAAGTGGGGGCAGAAAGCGCCCCCAAAATAACAAAATGGGGGCAGAAAGCGCCCCCAAAGTAGCAAAGTGGGGGCAAAAAGCGCCCCCACTTTCATAAACAGAGGGTTTTAGGGAGATTTTCTCCCTAACTAGATGGCATTAGGACAGAGATGTCTCTAATGCGTATCTAGCCGTAAACCTAAGAGATTCAGACAGGCGTGTGGGTGGAAGAGATATACAAAACACGGATAAGGGAGGTGCAGGAAAGCAATGGATAAAGAACTTACAATAATCGCAGAACCGGAGGAACTTATTGCCTGGGCAGACACATTTGATATCTTACTAAACCCTTCGATAGAAGATGCTGCAATTCTGCTTAACTATATGGAAGGACATGATTATGCTATTGGCATAGATTCCGATGGGAAGATGTACAGGCAGGATATAGCTGAGGAGAATGGTGAAATAGAGCCATACCCGATTGATGATGTTATAGATATTGTCTGTGAATGGAACTATGAACTGATACTTGATGCGGAAGCACACAGGAGTGATCCAAAGGATTTTAACGACTATAACGAGTATCAGAGCAGGTATGAAAGTCTGAAAGCAGATGAAAAGAGACTGGACAGATTGTTTGATAAAACCAGTTATGGTAAGGAGCTTATAGCAGTTGCCACAGAGCTTGCAGACAGGGTTATTGCCCAGCTGGGTAATAAAGAACTGGAAAAAGCTGCTGTAACAGTAGCAGAAGGAGTAAGAGAATACAGTACGGGTAAGAGAGGAAGGTGATTCTATGGCGGATAAAGTTCATTGTATAAGGAAAACACTAAGACTTATGCCACAGGAAGCGAAGGTTCTTTCTGATAAGGCAAAGGCAAATGGAATGAATGAAGCCGAATATATCAGGCTTCTAATCAGTCAGAAACCGAATGATTATCCGGAAGTAAGGAAACTTCTTAAAGAGCTTATCAATGAGGTAAACCGCATCGGCATTAACATCAATCAGATTGTATTTAACAGCAATGCACAGCTGTATTCCAAGAAAGATAAGGAACAGCTTGTGGCATATATGAAAAAGCTGAATCAGTCTGTCAGCGAGGCGGTGGTAAAGATTGGCAATCAGTAAGATACTTCACATGAAGGACAGCGGGAATTCTTTTCATGCAAGGCATTTAAAGCGGGCACTGGATTATGTAATGAATCCTGAGAAAACGCAGGGAGGAAGACTTGTGGGAGCTGTTAACTGCCAGGCAGATATGGCTTTTGAACAGATGATGGATACAAAGAGGCAGTTTGGAAAAACAGACAAGCGACAGGGGTATCACATCATTCTTTCCTTCAAAGAGGATGAGGTGGAACCGGACAGGGCTTTTGAGATAACACAGAAGTTTGTAGCAGAATATCTTGGTGATGCCTATGAAGCGGTATTTGTGGTTCATGATAATACAGACCATGTTCATTCACACATTGTATTTAACAGTGTAAGCTTTGTGGATGGGAAAAAGTATCGCTATGAGAAAGGTGACTGGGCAAAGTATATACAGCCGATTACCAATAAGCTGTGTCAGGAGTATGGTCTTTCCATTATAGATGTGGAGGATGGTAGCAAAGAGAAACAGCACGCGAATTATAAGGATTGGAGCGAATATCGTGAAGGTAGCTTTGTGTGGGCAGATATGATAAAAAGAGATCTTGATGCCTGCATTTTACAGGCAAATGATTTTAGTGGATTTCTGGAGCTGCTGTCGGAAAAAGGATATGAGGTCAAGCAGGGAAAGTATCTGGCAGTCAGACCACAGGGGATGACAAGATTCAGAAGATGTAAGACTCTTGGCGATAATTATTCACAGGAAGCTATTGTGGAGCGTATTGCTAAGGAAGATTTATCTTTTTACCAGTCACAGAATGAGGAAAAACATGCAGCGATAGTAAAGTGCTATGTCAAAAGATACCGCCGGGCGAAGATGTCAGGCTTGCAGAAAAGATACTATGCAAAGCTTTACCAGATTGGAAAGCTGAAAAAGAAGCCATACAGTCAGGCATGGAAGTATAAGGATGATATCCGAAAGATGCATAAGCTGCAGGAGCAGTATCTTTTTCTGGTAAGGCATAAGATTGAGAGTGCAGAAGAACTTGTGTCGGTACTTGATAATCTGACGGATAAGAAGAAAGAAGCATCAAAGGAAAAGAGTAAGACTTATAAGGCTAAGGAAAGATTCAAAGATATTTTTGAGAAGGCTGAACAGATCCGGGAGCTTGATGATGCGGAATCGTGTTATCAGAGTGGGGATACCTTCTTTGAAGATGAGCATAATGCATGGAAAAGGCTTAACACAGAGCTTTTAGCACAGGGATACAGTGTGGAAGAGGTCGAGAGTCTTAGAAAAAAATATGAGAGTAAGTATGCACAGGACTGTAAGGCAGAACGGGCGGTGTCAAAGGAACTCAGTCTGGGAAGATCAATCTGGAAAGAACTTACAGTATCAGCTTCGGCAGAAGAGAAGCAGTATGACAAAGAAACAATAAGAGACAGAAAAGAACAGCCGGTACGTTAGGCTGTTTTTTTAGTGGTTAGGAGGCATATATGGAAGAAAAAAGAGAGCCATTAAGTGAAATGGCGATTGAGAGAAAGATACAGATTCTTCGTAATAAGCATATGGACAGTGAGGTCATTGCTCTTGTCAAAAGCGATTATGAATATGGGCTGACTGATGATGAAATTGGTCTGTATCTTAACAAAAGTTATGACATTGAGCAGATGAAGGTGTTATCAAAATGTCTGCATAAAGGTGTATCAGAAGAGTTGTTAACGCTGTTGAAAGAAAACAGGATGGCAGCACCTAAGATGCAGACAGCATTGGATTACTATGAAAAAGGTGTGCCGATTGATGCAATCAGAGAGGTAATCCAAAAAGATGATACAGCAGTAAACATGCGCAGGATGTTTGATGTGGTATTAGAAAATCTTAGTAAAGCGAAAGAACAGAAACCGGAGGATTCGGAATATGTGAAAGCTCTTGTCGCACAGATGGATGAAGTGGTCGCAAAGATCAATCACCAGAATGAAAGGTATGATGCCCTGAATAAGAAGCTTTCTGAAATAGAGACTTCCAAAGATGATGAGGAAGTAAGGAAGCGGCTGGTTAAAGATAATCAGGAGAAGGATGAGCTGATTAATGACCAGCAGAATGAACTTAACAAGGCTAATGGCACGATTGCCAGACTCAGGGATGATATTGAGAAAAAAGATAAGGAGATGAAGCGTATGAGTGAACGTATTGAATCGCTGGAAGATAAGATTATGGGAGTAGCTGTAGATAATAAGAAAGCAGCTGAGGAAAAACCAAAACAGGAGGAGACAAAGCCTAAAGATAATGTAGCCGAGACAACAGCAGGTAAGGAAATGGTGGATACCATAGCAGTACCACAAGCAGCACCAGTTATTCAGAATGGAATACCAGTATATTACCAGCTTCCGGTTGTGGATGCGTCAGGTCATGTGGTGCAGAGACTTCCGATTGAGCGAAGTGTGAGAAAGAGCAGCAACAGCGGAGTGGCAAGCCTTTTTGCAAGACTGTCATTTAAGAAAAAGTCAAGAGCTGACATTGTAAAGCTGGTAGCATCGGGAGACCTTGTTCCGGCACAGCTTGTGCAGATTAAGAGTGCAATAGAAAAGGGACTTACTGAGTCACAGCTTGTAGAGCTTATAAACAACAACATTTCAGCGGAAAAGATGAAGGAGATCATTGAGATTGCTGTGCTTGAAAACAGCATGGCAGATTAGGAGGAACTTATGAATTTAGCAGTAGTAAATGAAGCAGTAACAGAGATGAATGGTGTGGAGCATCAGTTTACAGAGGAAGAGAAAAACTTTGTTGTCCAGTTCGCATTCAGAAGCGGCAGCAAGGAAGATACGATTTCTCTTATTGAAGCATTGGCACATTCAGCGGATAAGGCTGATTCGGACGAGATTATGGTCACATACAGGTCTAAATATGATATGAAGCCTGCATGGGTGGAGCAGGTGGAAAACCTGCTTGTGGCTCTTGAAATGTACCGGATCGAGGAGGAAAAAGCAATCAATCATCTGGCAGATATCTTAACTGCTTATGGTATTGATGTATCAGCAGAAGAAATCCGTACTACAGAGACAGAAACACTTAAAACAACAGTCAGAGAGAAAGTAGAGGTGCGATAATGGCAGAAGAGATTCAGGAAGCGGTACAGATTATCCGTGTCGCATATGACGGAATAGAAATTGCAATGAAAGTAGGAAGCGGTGGTATAGCTGCGATGCAAAAGGCAATTGATTTTTTGAAGGGTATGCTTGATTATGAGAAATCCCTTGGCAAGACATCCATGAGAAAGCTGCTCCTAAAGGGCGGTGATTTACAGGTGTTGCAGTTTAATACCGAAGATATGAAAAAGGTTGAAAAGATGGCAAAGAAGTATGGAATACTCTATTCAGTACTTCCGGACTGCAACAGGAAAGACGGACTGAGTGAGGTAATCTTTCATACGGAGGCAGTTCCACGTGTGAATATGATGATACAGAAGCTCAAGTTTGGCAAGATTGCCACATTTGACGATTATCTGAAGAATGGAGATGAAAAATCCCTTGGCAAGCTGATGGATTTTTTGAAGAAACAGCAGGGAAACGAGAAAAGCCACACGATAGAAGGGGATAGGGTTAATTCCACTATTGAAGGACTGATCGAAAAGGTCGGAATGTTTGCAATGGAAAAGAAAGCTATCAGTGTGGATCAGGTCAAGGAGAATTTCAGTATCAATGGTGAGCAGGCTGAAAGTGTTATCAGACAGCTTGAGACAATCGGTGTACTTGGCAGTAAGAATGAGGATGGCACCCATACAGTCATGATGGACAAGGATGCATTTATCAATCGTGTCAGAGGTTATCAGGACCTTGCTGAGAGAATGAGGGCAGTTGCAGCATCAAAGAATGCGAACCTGTCAGATGTGACTATCAGCAAGAAGCTGATTATCGAAGAGAATGACCATGCTGTTAAGACCAGAGTTCCCGGCACATGGGGAGAAGAGGCAAGATATGTATGGCTCCGTAAGGAAAACATCATGGAGATTCATGGTGGAAAGACAATGCTTACCTTCCTTGATTCCACCAAGGATTATAAGCTTTACGATGAGCAGAATCGTGTTGTGACAACCCAGAAAGGAACCGAACTTTATACTCACTACGACAAGGTGGAGTCATCTGTCAGGGAGCGTTACGAGAAAGTGCAGAAGCAGCAGAAAAAGACCACACAGAAGAAAACTGTTACCACAAAGAAAGCGAGGTAGCAGCCTATGCAGACAACGAAGAAAAAACCGTCACTGATATTTATTTTGGTGGGTGCAGTGTTAGCAGGGTATCTTGGTTATCTGATAAATGGTGCGTGGGTAGAGGGAATAGCCTTTAATGAATTTATGGACAGATTCAATGAAGTATGTGCTGTTCCCTTTGCCAACTATTACAATTCCAATACAGTAAAAGCAGTAGCCATTGCATTAGGTATCTATGCGATGGCTATTGTCATGTATTACACCAGTCAGAGAAACTATATGCCGGGTAAGGAATTTGGTACAGCAAGATTTGAAAATCCCAAGCAGGTCAACAAGATACTTGCAGATAAGGATGAGAATTTCAACCGGATACTCAGCCAGAATGTGAAGATGTCGCTGGATTTCAGAAGGCTGAAGCTTAATGGAAATATCCTTATCTGTGGTGGTTCCGGAGCAGGAAAGACATTTTATGAAGTAAAGCCGAATCTTATGCAGATGCCGCATAACTGTTCCTTTATCTGTACCGATCCAAAGGGAGAAATCCTTAGAAGCTGCGGTCAGATGCTAAAGAATAACGGATACAATGTGAAAGTCATAAATCTGTTAGAGATGGATAAATCAGACTGTTACAATCCGTTTTCCTATATCAGAGAGGAAACAGATGTGGTCAAGCTGATTACAAACCTTATCAGCAATACGACACCAAAGGGAGCAACACCAAGTGATCCGTTCTGGGAAAAAGCGGAAGGATTATTCTTACAGGCTATCTTTTATTATGTGTGGCTGGAGGTACAGCCGGCAAAGAGAAACTTTGAGACAGTACTGAAGCTTCTTGGAGAGGCAGAGGTTACAGAGAAGGGAAAGGCATCAAAGCTGGATGTGCGTATGAAGTTTTTAGAGGAGAGTTCTCCGCTTGGAGCCAATCATCCGGCAGTAAAGCAGTACAACAAATGTATGAGAGGTGCAGGAGACACAGTCCGTTCCATCATAATCAGTGCCAACTCAAGACTTGCATTTCTTGAGAATAAGCAGGTATTAAGATTGCTCTCAAAAGATGAGCTGAATCTTTCTGATATCGGCATTGGAGTCAATGGAGATGGTGAGACAAAGACAGCACTCTTTTGTGTAATCCCTGATAGTGACAAATCCTATAACTTTATTATCGGTATGTTATACACGCAGATATTTCAGGAACTGTACTATCAGGCAGACTTTAACTGCGGAGGCAGACTGCCAATCCATGTGACATTTATGTTAGATGAATTTGCGAATGTCGCATTGCCCGATGACTTCTGTTCCCTGTTATCGACAATGCGAAGCCGTGAAATTTCAAGTATTATCATCATTCAGAACTTTGCACAGCTAAAGGCACTTTTCAAGGATACCTGGGAGACAATTCCCGGCAACTGCGATACTTTCATTTATCTTGGAGGCAATGAGCAGAGTACACACAAGTATGTCTCGGAGCTTTTGGGCAAAGGGACGATTGATAAGAAGTCAAGTGGAGAGACAAAGGGCAGACAGGGAAGCTCTTCAAGAAACTATGATGTATTAGGTAGAGAACTGTTTACACCCGATGAGGTCAGAAAGCTGGATAACAAAAAGTGTATTATCTTTATCCGTGGATTTGATCCTATCATGGATAATAAGTTCATACCATTCAATCATCCGATGTTTAACCAGACAGCAGATGGCAAGGGAGAGCCTTATGTTCATCAGATAAGGGGAGCAGATAATCTTATCGGTCCGCCATTTGAGATTCTTTCAGACAAGGCAGTTAAGTATTATGAAAAACTGAAGGATAAGGGCGAGAATGTGTATATAGACTCTCTTACCTATGAGCAGTTTATGATGCTTGGTGATGCGGAATTAAGCAGAAGATTCTCCATGCAGGATGAAGCAGAGCAGAAGGCAAAGATTGACAGGGAGCAGGCAAATGAGCTTGAGTATGTCGATGAATCACAGAAGTCTGATGCTGAAGAAAGTGCCAACTCTTCTAGTGGAAGTACTGGTGCTAAGCCTGTAAGGAATCCTGAGAGGGAAAAGCCTAAGTGGGAAGATACCATCACAAACAGAATGCTGCACTGGTCGTATACACCGGAGCAGAAAGAAGAGGTGAAAAAAGCACTTGCCGCAGGAGTTCCGAAAGCAACGATTTTGACTTATTTCTATCCGGAGGTCACTGTGGAGAAGATGAGTTCATATCGGAATAAGCATTAAATGATATCGCATAGGCACAGAAAATGTGGTATACTGTGCCTATGTGAAATGAAAATATTATTTTGATATAGGGATATAGAGGGCACATAATAAAAAATATCAATTTGAGATGGAGTTTCTGAATGAACCATTTTTATCATAATATTAATGAAAACGAATTGTTACTGATTGCACACGATCTTGATAAGCAAGGCGATGAATGGATAGATAGTATAAAAAGAGATAGAGAGTACTGTATAAAGAATAGACCGGTTTTTCATATTATTGAAAATGAAAAGTGTGAAAAGCATCCATCGTTACCTTTAAAAAGAATAAGACGTTCAATACTTGCATTTTCTAAAAAGAAAAATCTAGTACAACCATATGAAGTAAAAGCATATGGTTGTAAATACTGTAGAAAGTTCTTTATAGAAAAGAAATATTTTGACTCCTTGATAGCTAATACATACCCATTTGCAAACTTTGCATTTGATGGTATTCTAGTAAGTAATTTGACTGAAAAGTCAATTGATAAAGAAAATAGGTCAGATCTCGGAAATGGTGAGTCAGGATTATATTCTATACAGCAATCACACATAAAAGTTATCCCTGGCATTCAAAAGAAAAAAGCATTAATTCCTATATGCAAAATAGATGGTACGATAATTAAAGAGCCAACAGTTGTATACTATTCGTGGTATACAGGACAATATTATGCATATTCGGAGCGTATAAGGCAATTAAAAGAAAAGGGAATCATATTATGTAGATTATTATCTGCAAAAAACTCTTATGATGAACAAGCTGAATATGGAAAGTTAAATATAGAATCATTGATACATCAGTTTGGTTATAATGTTTCCAAACAAGCGAATTTATCAGATGAGCAAAGACATCGAGTATTACAATTCTTATTAACAAGTAAAATATGTTCATATGAAGATATAAAGAATCATTTGACGTTCTTGCTAAATTTGAATAAGACATCTTATAAAATGAATGATGCAATCCATAAATGGATGAATGATTTTGATTATTTGGAATCAATGGAAGCAAAATATTTGGATGTCGTTGAACCAGACACAGTTATAGAAAAAACAAAAATTGAAATTATATAATATAACAATATAAGCACTTTAGCCACAATAAGGTTAAGGTGCTTTTTTGCGCCTTGAAAGGAGGGGGTTGAAGCACACCACATCGGGGAAAGCCCGATTTAATCATTACAACAGGCATTGCCTGATCATATAGAGTAACTTTTAACAGCCAGTTAGGGAATGTCCCTGCTGGCTTATTTTTTATTTAAAAGGAGACAAACAACATGAGAAAAGAACAGATTATTACAGCAAACAACAATAAGATGGAGGAGAAAGGCATGAAGAGCAGATTCATTCATTTTAAGAAGAGATTCGTTCCGGCAGTATCCGGAGCACTTATGGGAGTGATGCTTATGAGCACTACTTGTTTTGCAGCAGGTACAGGTACTTCCGCAGTAACACAGCCACTTGAGAACTTAAAGACACTTATCATTGCAGTCATTGGTGCTGTCGGTGTCATCATTCTTGCAAAGAATGTTATGGAGTTCGCACAAGCCTATCAGCAGCAGGATTCATCTACCATGAACTCCGCTCTGAAAGGAATTGTGGCAGGTGTCATGATGGCTGGTATTTCAACAGTTCTGACATTCTTAGGCTTCTAAGATTGGGGAAATGCATTTCCCCTTTTAGTAAAAGGAAAGAGGTGAATTTACAAGTATGGATATTTTTAAGCTTGGTGACAAGATCCTGGCACTTCTTGAAGCGGTGTTTGGATTTTGGAACAATCAGATATCCCTGGTCTTTGCAATGCTTGGACAGTCACCGGTCAGTTTCAAGGGCGGAGGTCCCTGGGCAGTCATTGAGGGTATTGAGCCGGTCTTTGTAGCGGTCGGCTCATCCCTTGTTGTGCTGTTCTTTGTTATCGGTTTCTGCTCGGAAAGTATAGATGTAAAAGACGAAATGAGGTTTGAATCCATATTCCGTATGCTTATCCGACTGGGACTTGCAGAATGGTTTGTTGCAAATAATGTCACGATCATGAAAGCATTTTTTACTTCCATAGGAAATCTGGTGGGACTTATATCTGCCGGAACAACGACGCAGCTTGCCATTGACAGCACACAGGCAGACATCATTAAAGGACTTGGATTTGGTGAAAGTTTAGTAATGCTGATACTTACAGCTTTGCTTGCAATCATCATTATTATCTGTGGATTCTTTATCATCTACACAGTGTATTTCAGGTTCTTAAAGATACTGATCATTGTGCCGCTCGGTGCGATTGCCTGTTCCACGATGGCAGGAAACAGAATGGTCAGCCATACAATGGCTACCTACTGCAAATATTTCCTGTCATGTGTGTTTGAGGCAGTAACGATGGCACTTGCGATTGTGGTATGTAATGCATTTATCAATGCAGGACTTCCGGCATTTACAGGAAGTTATGCTGACTGGGCACAGACACTTATATATCTGTGTGAAATGACATTTACGATAGCAATGACTGTCGGAAGTGTGAAGGGTGCACAGACACTTACAAGCAAGGCATTTGGATTATAGAAGGAGGCAGAAATGGATAATGAAAAGAAACAGGTTACTTATAATTCAAGCATAACCGGAGAAACGCAGGTGACATTTGATATCCAGCAGTATATGAATAACAGTGCAATGTTTATTGGTCTTATGTGTAATGAAGATGGATATGAGGAGCCTTTTGGGGATGTGACTGTGAATTTGTCGGTTGCAGCACCAAATTACTGCGGATATCTGAATGTGAATGACATGCCGGATATTGAAAAGTTTATTACAGACAATGACATTGGAGAGTTTACAGGATTCACGCAAAGGAGCGGGTTCTGTGAATATCCTCTTTATCTGTTCAATGTAGATAAGCTTAGAGAACTGTGTCCGGATGGAATGGATAAGTATGAGGCAAATATCGGAATGACAAGAAAGCCAGAGACAAAGGATTTATCAAGATAGGAGGCAGGGACAATGGTAATCGAAGTAAACAAGGATATTGACCGCTATCAGGAATCGGTTGCAATGGGACTTACTGCAAGGCAGCTTATATTTTCCATTGCAAGCGTAGTGGTTGGTGGCGGTATCGTTCTTCTTCTTTACAAGTATATCGGTCTTACGGGTTCTGCTTATGTGGCAATTCCCTGTGTGGCACCGATTGCACTTGGTGGTTTCTATTCCTTTAATGGGATGAATTTCTACGAGTATATGGGAAAGAAACTGCATTTTATGTTTGGAAACAGGGCACTTACCTATGTATCAACAGAGGGAGAGCCTGCAATAAAGCAGTTAGAAGCAGAACAGAATGAACAAGTAAAGAAGAAAGGCAGAAAGGCTGAACCGGAGACTGCAACAGCTGATTCGGCAGTAAAGAAGCAGGAGGAGTTTGAAGCGATGAAGAAAAAGACGAGAAACATGCTGCTTGGACTTGTCGCAGTCATTGTTGCGATAGCAGCTGGTATTGCAGCATATAAGGCAATGCATTAGAAACGAATAGTATCTGACCGCAAGGTCGGGAACATAGCCCGCAGGGTGAAGTTCCCGGCGGGCTTTCATTATAAGAAAGCGAGGTTAGAGACATGGGTTTATTTACAGACGGATTTAAGTTATTAAAGAAGGCGAGTGAGCCTTTGTATAAGACACCTAAATCCATTCAGGAAACCATAGAGATTATGGCGGTGGCTGAAAACGGCATTTTTGAAGTAAGCAAAAATAAGTATTCCAAATGCTACCGCTTTTGCGACATCAATTACACGACAGCAACCGAGGATGAGCAGATCGGTATTTTCGAGAGATACTGTAAGTTCTTAAATTCGCTGGACTGTAATTATAAGATTACGATCAACAATAAGAACAAAAACATGGATGACCTCCGTGATAAGGTTCTGATTGCTGAGAAAAACGATGGCTTCAATAATTATAGAAGTATCTACAATGACATCATTGAGGAGAAGATTATTGAGGGCAGACAGGGGATTGAGCAGGAGAGATACCTGACAATCACGATTGAGAGAAAGAACTTTGAGGAGGCGAAGGCACAGTTTGCAACCCTTGAGGCAACGATACACAAGGCTTTCATTGAGCTTGGTGCAGAGATTGTACCACTTAATGGCAATGAGAGACTGAAAGTGCTCTATGACTATTATCATCTTGGAGATGAGGGCAGCTTTGATTTTGATATTAAGAAGGCAAAGAAGGTCGGAGCAGATTTTAAGAATGATCTGTGTAATGGAATGGTGAAATATTTTCCAGATCATTTTGAGGATGAGAGTAAATTCTGCAAGGCACTTTTTATCAAGAAGTATCCGAGCAGTTTATCAGACAGATTCATCAATGAGATTACTTCTCTTCCAGTCCATTCTATTACAAGCATTGATGTAGTGCCTGTGCCAAAGGATTTAACTACTAAGGTGCTTCAGAAAAAGTACCTTGGTATCGAGTCGGATATCATCAAACAGCAGAGAATCCGTAATAAGAACAATGATTTTTCTACGGAAATCTCGTATGCAAAGAGAACGGAGAAAAAGGAGATTGAAGAAATTATGGATGATGTTCGTGAGAATGACCAGTGCCTTTTCTTCGTGGGAGTTACTATTATTCTTATGGCAGAGAGCAAAAAAGAGCTTGATAGCGTCTGTGAGACAGTGGAGACTATCGGAAAGCGTAACAGCTGCACGATTGACACACACTACTTAAAGCAGAGGGAGGCACTCAACACAGCACTTCCGATTGGTGTAAGACAGGTGGAGACAATGCGTACACTTCTTACCCAGTCACTTGCGGTGCTTATGCCATTTAATGTGCAGGAATTAAATGACAGCACAGGAAACTATTATGGCATCAACCAGATCAGCAAGAATGTGAATATCGGTAACAGAAAGAAGCTCATCAATGGAAATGGCTTTGTATTTGGTGTGCCGGGTTCCGGTAAATCCTTCTTCTGCAAGATGGAAATGGGCAGCGTATTCTTGTCGGGAGATGATGAAATAATCGTTATAGATCCAATGAACGGTGCGACACGTTGGCAACTGAAAAGGTTGTCCACTTATGCGTCGCGTTTATATAAAAACAATTAGCATAAGGAGAACTAAATATGCGAAAAGTCAAATGAGAGGGTAACGCCTCGAAGGGCTTCCTTGATACTCCGACTGGCACGGATTAGGTAAATATGAAGTGTCAGAAGCTCGGTGAAGTCGGCAGAAGCATACCGAAACATTAGGTTGTCGAAAGATTCCCAGAGGTGGGAGTTGTATGTGATATGCCGGAGGTCTATAAAATACCTATGGTTAGAATGGAATAAAAGCTGACGAGTACAGCTAAAAACTGACGAATCCTCGAATGTACAGGTCTATATCGGGATGTGGTCGAAAGGCCATGTGACACAATTAGTGTCGTTACTTGTGGATGAGTAAAAATCGTTCATATGAAAGTCCATACAATGTTACAGGCATTGGTAAAGTAACAGGCTTATAGAGGAAACCTAAGGGTATATGTAAAGATAGCATATTTGGAACGTGGAAAGCTGGCAACATGGAGATTTTACCATCTGTGAAGTGTTTACAGGGAAAAGCTGTGTGAGATTAGCATAGTTATAACCTGTATTTATGCCAGTGAGAGTGGTGGCACAGTACCGATGAAACCATGATAATAAGTGGTGGAGGGATAGCCACTAGTCGTGTGCTAGAGCAAGTAGAGAGTTCAGCATGGGTTCGTGTAAGACTAAGAGATGTATTACTCTGAAAGGAGGGTACAGACCATGTTGAAGAAAGACAAGCTGAGATACAACGAATATTTTGATATGCAGAGCATATTTGATGAGTTGTATCAACAAAGCAGAAACAACAATAATTTTTACAAGTTAATGGAGGTAATAGGTTCAAAGCAGAATATCAGATTAGCATACAGAAATCTGAAAGGTAATACTGGTAGTAAAACCAAAGGTACTGACGGAAAGACAATAGAGGATATTTCCAAACTTAATGATGAAATGCTGATAAAGGAAGTGAGAGCCAGATTAGAGGACTATAATCCATTACCAGTGCGGAGAGTATATATTCCAAAGCCTGGCAGTGATAAAAAGAGACCTCTTGGCATACCGACTATATGGGACAGACTGATTCAACAATGTATTTTGCAGGTGCTAGAACCCATATGCGAGCCGAAATTTCATAATCATTCCTATGGATTCAGACCAAACAGAAGTACCCACCACGCAGTCAGCAGAATGGTAAGCCTTATCAATTTAGGCAAACATTATTATTGTGTGGATATTGATATTAAAGGATTTTTCGATAATGTCAATCATGGAAAACTAATGAAGCAAATCTGGAATCTTGGAATCAGGGATAAAAGGCTGTTGTGTATTATAAGCAAACTTTTAAAGTGTGAAATCGAGGGAGAGGGAATACCGACTAAAGGAACTCCACAAGGGGGAATACTTTCTCCGTTATTATCTAATATTGTGTTAAATGAACTTGACTGGTGGATAAGTGACCAATGGGAAACTTATATGCCACGAAAGGGAAATAGCAAAGGTTTTGCACAATATGCCAGACAATACACAAATCTGAAAGACGGATATATTGTGCGTTATGCAGATGACTTTAAAATAATGTGCAGAACATATCCAGAAGCACAAAGATATTACCATGCTGTAGTAGATTTTCTGAATAACAGGCTGGGATTGGAAATCAGTCCAGAGAAGTCTAAGGTAACAAATTTGAAAAAGAATTCATCAGATTTTCTTGGATTCAAAATCAAAGCAGTGCCACAGGGAAAATCAAAGTATGGTTATGTTGCAAAAACAGATATGTGTGAAAAAGCCTTGAAGAAATCAAAAGCTAATTTGAGACAAAAGATTCTTGAAATACAGAATCATACAAACGCAGAGGAAGTAAAGAAGTATAACAGTGCAGTCACTGGGATACAGAATTATTATCGGATTGCAACGAATGTTTATAACAACCTTACAGAGGTTGATTATGCTTTATTACGAACCCGTAACAACAGGTTGAGGAAGAAAGCAAAAATAGTCAGATTCGGAGAAACTCCAAGTGATTTCAAAAAGAAAACAACAGGAATCAGAGACTGTAAAAAGATTTACAGAATTATGGATATTCATATGTTGCCGATTACAGGAGTGCATCATAAATCTCCAATGAATTTTTCACAGGAGATATGCAATTATACTGAAAAGGGCAGAAAGAAAATTCATAATAATCAGAGAGCAGTGGAAAGCAGTAAACTGAAAGCATTTCAGATGTTTCTTAATGAAGATGATACGATTGAATTTAGAAATAATGTGGTTTCAAAGTTCGTGGCACAGTATGGGAAATGTTACATTACTGGAAATGAATTAGAGCCAGAAAATGCAGTCGGTATCAGAATAAAACCAAAAGAAAGAAATGGTACTGACGATTATAGCAATATCGTTATTGTTAGCAAAGCTGTTATTCCACTTATTGAAGATAAAAATGCTGATTACTGTAGTAACCTTTCGGAAAAGCAGAAAGTGAAGCTGAATCGACTAAGACGAGCTAGAAAACTTAAACCTGTCAAAGGAACTTGTAAACTTGCTTGAACACGAGGGAACGCCGTATGCGGTGAAAGTCGCACGTACGGTGTGAGTCGGGGGAAAAGTTGGAGATAATTTCAAAGGCTTACCTATCGACATAATACTTTGATATTGCTGAGACTTATGGTGGAACAGTGGTAAATATGTCCACCTACACGGATAACTATGTGAATCCGCTGGAGATGGATGTATGGAGCCTTGATCCGAATGATTCCAAGGGAATGGTAAGAGAAAAGGGCGAGTTCATGCTTGGTCTTTGTGAGCAGTGCATCGGTGACAGCTTAAATTCAAGACAGAAGTCAATCATCGACCGCTGTGTGAGAAAACTGTATATCGACATTGCAAGGAGTAAAGAGAAGTATATCCCTGTAATGAGTGATTTTTACGATATTCTTATGGCACAGCCGGAGGACGAAGCAAAGGACATTGCATTATCTTTGGAGCTTTTCGTAAATGGCTCACTTAATATCTTCAACCACCAGACAAATGTGGATGTAGATAACAGATTTACAGTCTATGGTATCAGGGACTTAGGCACCGAGCTTAGTCCTATCACAATGCTTGTAATGATGGAGTCCATTCAGAACAGAATTGTTGAGAATGGTAAGAGAGGCAAGGCAACATGGCTCTATATTGATGAGTTCCATGTCCTGCTTAATTCGGAGTATTCTGCAAAATATCTGCAGCAGCTCTGGAAGAAGGTAAGAAAGCAGGGAGGTCTTTGTACCGGTATCACGCAGAATGTTGTCGATCTGTTGCAGAATTACACAGCAACCACAATGCTTGCAAACTCTGAGTTTGTGGCACTCTTGAAGCAGGCAAATACAGACAGTTCAAAGATGGCGGAGGTTATCGGGGTATCAGAGGCACAGCTTCGGTTCGTAACTAATACCGCCTCTGGAATGGGACTTATTAAGTGTGGTTCGGTAGTAATTCCCTTTGATAATCAGATCAGCAAGGATACGGATTTGTACAGGCTGTATAATACCAACATTCATGAGAAGATTGCGGAACAGAAGAAAAAAGAAGCAATGCTGCAGTGATAACAGATGAATTTTTATAGAATCTATAGTATAATCAAGAGGTCGGATGAATGTCCGACCTTGATGATAATAAATTAGATATTCCCTATTTTTAAGAAGAAAGCATATAAGATTCGATATGAAAAATAAATAAGGAAGCAGTTCTAAAATGTATCATTTGTACCGGAGAACATGTGGCTGGATTTTAAGATATGCTTATCGTACACTTTGACGAGAATATGTTGATTGGGGATGCAGCGGACCTGGATGCATTTATGGAAATGTATGGTGTGGAAGCAATTTCCAAGGAATATTTGTAATTATTAGGGAAAAGAAAATTTGAATTTGTGGAGATGATAAGATGGTCAATATTACAGATGTAAAACAGATTCTTCAACTTGCGATAGATGCCGAGATTAAAGTCTTTCTTGATGGTGGCTGGGGGGTAGATGCGTTGCTTGGACATCAGTCAAGAGTCCATAACGATATTGATATTTTTGTAGAAAAGAAAGATTATCAGAACTTTATAGAGATAATGAAAGCTAATGACTTTTATGAGATTAAGATGGAATATACAACATTGAACCATACTGTATGGAAAGATGCGAAAAACAGGATTGTTGATTTGCATTGTTTTGAATATACGGGCGAAGGTGAAATTCTTTATGAGGGGGATAACTTTCCGGTAGAAACTTTTTCTGGTAAAGGAAAAATTGAGGAGATAGAGGTTTCTTGTATTGAACCATATAGTCAAGTAATGTTCCATTTGGGATATGAATTTGATGAGAATGATGTACATGATGTGAAGCTATTGTGTGAGACATTTCATATCGAAATTCCAAATGAGTATAGATAACTGTAAATTTCAGTTTCATGTTGCTTTTAATAATTGAATATTGAATGATTTTACATAGCCGTTAAGGAGTAATTTTTGCTCCCTAGCGGCTTATTTTATTTTTCAAAGTAGGAGGTGAGAAAATTGAAAATTAGAAAGGTTGATGACAAACCGATGGTCATTCACACCAAGGAGAAAGCCAAGATTCATGCCCACGAACCAAAGGGAGCCAAGATTAAAGGCAGCAACATCTATACAGTAGAGAGAGGTCCTAAGACTATCGGTGCAAAGGTATCTGATGATAAAAAGAAGTCCTATCGCAAGAGTACCATTCATCAGTCGGAGCCGAAGAATAAGGGACTATCAAGATTTAAGCGAAACCTTAAAGAATCCAACACTTCCATCAAGACCAAGAACACGAATCTTCACATTGCAGGAAGAACCACGAATCTTCACATTGCAGGAAGAACTGGAGCACTTGCAGCCGGGGCAGTAACGGAGCAGGTGGAAGGCGGGCAGGAGGTATCGCAGGCAGCATATCTTGCATATGAAGCAAGCCACCCTGTTACCGGAACTGCTTCTAAGGGGGCAGCACTTTTTAGAAAAAAGGCGGCAGCCGAGGCAAAGAAGCGTATCAGGAAGGTAGAGGCAGGAAAGAAGCTGGCAAAAAAGACAGCAAAGAAAGCTGCCAAAGATACAGCCAAGGCAGTAGCTAAAGAGACGGCAAAAGAAACAGCCAAGACTACTGCCAAGGTTGCAACGAAAACTGCGACAAAGGCAGCTGCTACGGCGGCAGGAACAGCGGTTGCACCGGGAGTTGGTACTGCAATCGGCATGGCAGCCGGATATGCTGCAGGTGTGTCCATAGAGGTCAAGGATGAAAAGATGACCAACCGGAGCAGGAAGATAAAGTTCTTTCTGGATAAGATGAAAGCACAGGAGAATCAGACAGACAGCGTGGCAAAGCTGGTAAAGGATCTGATTGTGCGAAAAGCGATTACATGGGTAAAGGCAGCTGCACCGATTATCGGACTGGTGCTGTTGTTACTTGTTCTTGTAGTTGCCATGATTGCGGTTCCGGTTATAGCGGTGATAGCAATCCTTTATAATTCTCCATTTGCTTTATTCCTGCCACCACTTGAATCAGGAGATACCGTGCAGACAGTAACGAGTGCCTATGTGCAGGAGTTTAACCGGGATGTGAACACGAAAGTGAATGAGCATACCGGATATGACCTTGGAGAGCTTGTCTATGTGGATTATGAAGGTATGGAAGAAAATCCAAGCAATTACTATGACATCATGGCAGTCTATATGGTCAAGCATGGTGTCGGAGATACTGCAACAGTCATGAATGGTACTTCTAAAGGCTGGCTGCAGGCAGTTGTAAATGATATGTGTTCATACACCACAAGCACCGGAACAAAGGATGTGGAAGAAACAGATGCAGACGGCAATGTGACTACTGTCACGAAGTCTGTTCTGTATGTGAATGTCACACTGAAATCTTATCGGGATATGATTTCGGTCTATGGGTTTAACTCTGATCAGGTGGAAATGCTTGAGCAGATCATGAGTCCAGGGTTTATGGGACAGCTTGGATATGCCGGAAGCGGAAGTGGCGGCGGAGGCGGAAGTCCAGGAGTAAGCTCCATGACTGAGGATGAAATCAATGCCATCCTAAACGAAATTACAGACAGCAGGCAGAAAACAGTCTGCTCCTATGCACTTCACAGAGTTGGCTTTCCTTATAGTCAGGATTTAAGAGACAGCGGTAACTATTATGACTGCAGCTCCTTAGCCTATTATTCATGGAAGGATGCAGGTGTGGATATTAGTTACGGTGGGGCAACCACAGCGGCAGCGGAGGCACAGGGACTGGATGAAGCCGGAAAGACAGTCTCCTTTGATGAGTTACAGCCGGGAGACCTTATCTTCTACAGTTATACAAGCAATGGAAGATATAAGAACATCAGCCATGTGGCAGTATACGTCGGAAATGGCAAAGTGGTAGAGGCACTTAATGAAAGTCTTGGTGTGGTTTACCGTGATGTGGCAAGCACAGGAAAGATTGTTGTGATAGGAAGACCATAACAGGAAATTTGCAGAGAGGGCATAGTCCCTCTCTGAGACTGGAGGTAAGAATGGATTTAAAAGATATGATACTGGTAACAGAAAACGACAGGGGAACAGAGACAAATATGCTGATGACTCTGGATGATTATAAGAGTTTTATAGCAGTTGATGACATGTCAGAGCTTGCAGACAATTTGATGCAGCTTGGAAGAACACTTGGTGAAGCAGATAACTTCGCAGAGTATTACAGGGCAGCAAATGTAACGGTATCTGCGAGATTCTGTCTGGATGATATTCAGCTGGGGCACTTTCTTCAGGGACTTTATAACGATTCCAAAGAATTTCGGTTTGATAAAGAAGCCAGTTCTTCTGAATGTGTTGCAAAGCTTAAGGAGATTGGAATGACCGATAAGGGCTGGGTGGATGATTTTAACCTGCATTATGAAATGGAGAACCGCTCATTTGAAAGGGGACAGACATTTCATAACTTCAATGACCATGATTACATGGTGCTTGAAGCATTATCACCAAGAAATCTTGTGGTGATGGATATGAAGTCAGGTTCTCTTACAATCGCTCTTGGTGCGACAGAGTATAAGCGTTATCCGAAGGATGAGAAGCCTACAAAGGACAATACCACAATCGGGGTATCGTGGGAGCATGGAATTTATCTCGGTTCCACACTCTCAACCACGAATTTCAAGGCATACAAGAGGGAGTATGGCACACCGGAAAAGATAGAGGATATCTATGATTACAGGGCAAAGCTAAAGCAGAAGTTCTATTTTTATCAGGATATGTCAAAGGATGATGATGTACCAAAGAAGCTGCAGAATGACTTCCTTCACCAGATGTATGAGGATTTCGGAACGATTGAAGAGGATTGTTTTTACGACAGACTGGAAGATGGAAAGTACGATGAGAGCTTTAAAGAAAGAAAGGTAAAGGAAGAAAAGAGCCGGTGATGAGATTTTTACGGGAGGCGCTATCATATGGAACAGGAATTTGATGTTGAGATAAAGGAAGTGCTTTCACGAGTACAGAAAGTAAAGGCAGAGTCGCTTGACGATGCCATCAATAAGGCAATGGATATGTATTATGCAGAGCAGATAGTCCTTGGAGCAGAGGACATGAAGGGAGTTGATTTTGCGCCATTCAGCGAAGGTCAGCTCCCTTCTTCATTAAAAGAAAACGGAGGAAAAGCAAGATGAAAAGTGATTCAACAACAGTAATTAAGAACATGGAGTTTTTAGTAAAGGAACTTCATAAGGAGTGGGACAGATCGGGTGCTTCTAAGGCATCCGTTATTATTTCCCTTGAGGAAGTAGATGGTATCAATGATAAGTTAAAAGAGATTATCTATCAGACACAGAAGTCAGTCGATGAGGATGAGCTGACCTTTAAACAGAGCATTGCAAAGTCCAAGGAGTGCTATGTGATTCTTCGTGTGGTGCGTAAGATTGCAAAGAAAAAGGATAAATGCGAAAAACAGGCAATCGACAATGAATTTGCAATCGAGCTGGATAAGGATGAGTTAAAGCTATTTAAGGGATTGTTTGCAGAGATGTTTAAGTAGAGGAGGACAAAGGTATGGGCGTTGATATGAAGGTCAAAGCGATATACGATTCTGAAATTGGTAACATCACCAGATCAGAAAAGAACTGGAAGGATGTGTTAAAGGTCGCAGGTCAGTTATACCGCTATGAATTTGACAATATCGTTATGGTAACAGCTCAGAGACCTCCGGAAAAAAGCACACTCATGGCAGATTATGATACCTGGAAAAAGGTGGGAAGATATGTAAAGCGTGGTGCGAAAGGCTGCGCCATCTTCCCGTCAAGGGCACTGAATCCACGCATGAGGTATATCTTTGATATCAGTGATACCGGAGGGAAGAATGTTAAGCTGACATGGGACCTTGAGGGAGAAAATCTTAAAGATTATGTGGATTTTCTTGTGTCAGAAGGTCAGATTGAGCAGTACGATAACAGCGACAGGGAGTCTCTAAAAAATATATTAAAACAGTTTACAGGAACAGATGTTTGGCTTATAATAAAAGAAGAGTTCGGAGACCGAATGACCGAGCTTATGCAGCTATCAGGTAGTGTGATAAAGGAAGAAAGTAAGAAACGCAATGGCTTACAGCAGGAAATGGACATGGAGCAGCTTGTATATGCAAGTGTCATGTATGCTGTAGGGACGAGATGCGGATTTGACTTATCTGTGCAAGAACAGGATTTTAGTCAGATCGTAAATATCAAAGACGAAGAGATCATTTACCGTCTTGGTTCCATTGTATGCGATGTCTCCTGTAGTGTTCTTAGAAAATTTAGTCGTAACTTAAAGGCAATCGAGAGCGAAAGGAGAATTGGATATGTTAGAAGAAATGACTTACAAGGAAGTGGACGGACTGCTTTATCCGCAGATAGAGATGCCGGACGAGACGGAGGACCTCACGAAGCTGGGCAAATACGGAAGGATGGCGATGAACTATCTAAAGGAGAACGAGCCGGCAAGATACAAGACGCTGATGAGATTCGGGAAGATGTACGAGAAGATGTCAGCGGTAGAGGAGGAAGCGAATCAGCTGTACGACCAGCTGGAGATGCAGTATCTGGCGAAGCACAAGCCACAGAATCCGTCATCGACAATGGAGATGTGGAAGATAAGAGAGCAGGCGAAGATGCAGGCAGAGGAAGTGGTACTCCATCAGATAGTGATGCGATTCCACTAGAATCAGATGATACAGAACTGAATAGGGAACTTGATGAAATCAATTCATTGGGTGTTAGTAAGGAAGCCGATTATACACAGGCTTCCTTTTTTTTCGACCAGAACGGGCAGGTAAGCATTGGCACCATTCATACTGAGGATGAAAACAATAATCAGTTTATGCGTCGGTTCGAGCAGGACAGAAAAGCTGCATTAGCAGGTAAATACAA